>JAASSY010000010.1 GCA_021767645.1 Candidatus Parcubacteria bacterium
CCTCGACCGACCTCGTCTACTCCTACAATGTATTCGGCTTTGGTTTGACTGAGACTCATTTTACACCTATATTATCAGTAGAGATGCTGAAGGGAGAATACCATGCCTGAATTAATTCTACTGTGTCTTGCGGTGGCACTGGTGGCAGTCGACATGATCATCATCCGAAAAGAAGACAAATTACAACATCAGTTGAACAGCCTCATACTGTCAGGAGATTTCAATGAGCTGATAACGTACACGGAGCGCTGGCTGTATCTGAGAGCAATCAGGATAGCAATACCCTATATCTTTCTTGGGATTATTGGATATTTCTATCTTACCTCATGAAATAAACGACAGCGCAGACAGTTGATCAAACAACAGAACTTACCAACCTTCACTCTCTTGAGTGCAGGTAATTTTTTACATAGTTATCCAATTTTTATTCTTTGGTATACTACAAGAAATATGTCCGACGCACAGAAACTTCAAGCTGACTTCATTCACCTCCACGTCCATTCGCACTACTCCCTCCTCGGAGCAGTGCCTACCCCCAAAGAACTGGCCGCTGCCGCCAAAGCTGACGGACAAGACGCGCTCGCTATTACCGACAATGGCGCGCTCTACGGCGCGATCGACCACTACAAAGCCTGTGAAGCAGAGGGTATCAAGCCGATTATCGGCGTTGACGCGTTCGTCGCACCACGAACTCGATTTGATAAAGACCCGATCGACAAGCCACGCGCTCGCCTGGTGCTCCTGGCGAAAAACAACGAGGGCTACAAAAACCTTATTAAGCTCGTCACTCTGTCCAACACCGAAGGTTTCTACTACCGACCACGAGTGGACCACGAACTCCTCAAGGCACTTTCGTCTGACTTATTTTGCATCCTGCCCTCCTTTGCCGGCGAGACCGCCCTCCACCTTAAAAACGGCGATTGGGAGAAAGCGGAAGCCGAGCTTGATTGGTACAAAGACGTCTACGGTGAGAACCTCTACCTCGAGCTCACCCACCACCCAGAAATTCTTGACCACGACGAACTACAAGAAAACATTAAAACATTAGCCCAGAAGACTGGTACGCCACTCGTCGCAGCCCAAGATGTGTACTATATGCACAAAGACGACGCCGTCGCTCGCGAGGCGATGATTAAAATCCAAAACGGTGGTGTAGTCGATGCGCAGGGTGAGCGCCCGGAAGACTTCTCCTTTACCACCCAAGCACAAATGCAAGAACGGTTTGCTGACACCCCTGAAGCGCTTACAAACACCGTACATATCGCCAATAACTGCAACGTGGAGATTATCCTTGGGCAAGAAGCGTGGCAGTTCCCTAACTACGTCATCGAGAGTGGTAAGACACCTGACGAGGAACTGAAAGCCATGGCCTACGCTGGTGTGGCCTGGCGTGGCCATGATATCAACGATCCAACGGTAAAAGAACGTATTGACTACGAGCTTGATGTTATCAAAACTAAAGGTTACGCCACGTACTTTTTGGCTGTGGGAGACTTGTTACGAGAAGCTCGTGAGCGCGGCATCTTAACCACCATCCGTGGTTCAGTGGCGGGCTCCTACGCTACCTACGTGCTTGGTATTACCAACGTAGACCCTCTTGAATACAAACTCCCCTTCGAGCGCTTCCTGAACCCAGAGCGGCCGTCGGCCCCCGACATCGATATGGACTACGCCGATAACCGTCGAGACGAGATCATTGAGTACGCCAAAGAGAAGTACGGCGCAGATAAAGTAGCGCAAATTGGTACCTTTGGAACCATGATGGCTCGCGCGGCCGTCCGTGACGTCGCTCGCGCACTGGGGCACCCTTACTCCACTGGCGACCGGATCGCTAAGCTCATTCCAATGGGGAGTCAAGGCTTTGCCATGACTATCGACAAAGCACTCAATACCGAGCCTGACCTCAAGAAACTCTACCAGCAAGATAGCGAGTCCCGAGAAGTGATTGACCTCGCTAAGAAAATCGAAGGTCGGGCTCGTCACGTTGGTGTACACGCTGCTGGTGTTGTCATTGCACCGAAGCCACTTGACCAGTATGTCCCCATCCAAGTCGACTCAAAAACTGGTAAATACATCACCCAGTACGAAATGCACTCGGTTGGTGAGGATGGTGTCGGTCTGTTGAAGTTTGACTTCCTTGGCATTAAAAACCTCGCCATCTTGGCCGATGCGGTGAAGCGAGTAGAAGATAACTACGGTACAAAAATTGATATCGAAAATATCCCCCTCGATGACGCCAAAACGTTTGACATACTAGCCCGTGGTGAAACTATGGGCCTCTTTCAGCTTAACGGTACCGGTATGACTGCGTTTTTAAAACAACTCCAGCCGACAACTATCCACGATATAAATGCTATGGTGGCACTCTACCGACCAGGACCGATGGAGTCTATCCCGCAGTACATCGAGCGCAAGCACAACCCAGCCCTCGTCACCTACCTCGACCCACGTCTGGAGAAAATTCTCGACCGTTCCTACGGTGTGATTACCTACCAGGACGACGTGATGATGATATCGATCGAACTAGCCGGCTACAGCTGGCTTGACGCTGACAAGCTACGTAAGGCGATGGGTAAGAAAATTCCTGAAGTGATGGAAGCAGAAAAAGAAAAACTCATGGA
The DNA here is from genome assembly GCA_021767645.1 of Candidatus Parcubacteria bacterium. Classification (GTDB taxonomy): domain Bacteria; phylum Patescibacteriota; class Minisyncoccia; order Phycocordibacterales; family UBA918; genus OLB19. The sequence continues at coordinate 2,622 of JAASSY010000010.1, forward strand.
AGGCTTCCTCAACTACGGAAAATTAAGCCAGCAACAAGCCGACAAACTTTGGGCCTTGATCGAGCCGTTCGCGGCGTACGGGTTTAACAAAGCGCACGCTGCCTCCTACGGTCGAGTGGCCTACCAAACGGCTTACATGAAAGCGAACTACCCACACGAATACATGGCAGCTGTGCTGACTGCTGATTCTGGTGACACTGATAAGATTGCCGAAATTATTCACGAATGTGATCGGATGGAAATTGAAGTACTGCCACCAGACATCAATGAATCTTTTTCTGAGTTTACCGTAGTTTACGACAGTAAAGACACCGATAAACAAGCGGCGATTCGGTTCGGACTAACCACTATTAAAAACTTTGGGGCCGGCATTGCTAGTGCAATTATTACCGAGCGAGAGCAAAACGGTCACTTCACTTCCCTCTCTGATTTTCTCTCTCGCGTTAATGACAAAAACCTCAACCGCAAGTCACTCGAGGCACTCATCATGACCGGTGCGCTGGACAGCTTCGAAGACCGCGGCACGATGTACAGCAACATTGAAAACCTGCTGGCCTTCAACAAAGAATCAGTGGCAGGTAAGGCTGCTAACCAAGACTCCTTATTTGGTGGTATTGATAGCAGTATTAACGAGCTCCAGATCGACTCCAGCGAGCCAGCCAGTAAAGAACAAAAGCTTCTCTGGGAACGTGAACTGCTCGGCGTGTACGTTTCTGGTCACCCACTTGAAGAGTTTGCTGACGAACTGAACAAACGCACTAAGATTGGTCAGATCAAACAGGCGGTGGAAGATAAGAACGAAATGGCTATCTTACAGATGAAAGGACAAACAGTAACCGCCGGCATGATTGAACACGTCCGTGAACTCTTAACCAAGAAAGGTGACCGAATGGCTTTTGTCCAACTCGCTAACCAAACCGACCAAATCGAAATGGTAGCGTTTCCAGAAGTGTTTCAGTCCAACAAAGAACTACTGGTACCTGGTACTTGTGTAGCGGTGAAAGGTAAACTCAATATCCGCAACGATGAGCCGTCTATCCTCATTGATAAAATTAAGGCGCTGGCACCACAAACCACAGTTGACACTTCAAACGAAGCCAACTAGGATAGAGGTCGAACAGAGATTGCGGTGACCACCAACCACCGACCACCACCATGTATGTATCATCGATGATACATACATGGTGGTGGTGCAGTGAAACTGCTGCCTAATCTGTCGCAATCAAGTGCGAGTTGGTATACCAACTCGAAACTCGGTGGAACCGCGCCACCAGCGTCCGAGTAGTTATGCAAATATTTTTGTGTACCTACTCGGACGTTTATTTATTTTCTAACCCGACCTATGTCAGAACTCACACCAATTGAAAAAAAGCGACACACCCTAGCCCACTTGTTAGCCAAAACCGTCGCTGACTTATACCCGCACGCTAAGCTCACGCTCGGTCCAGCTATCGAGCATGGATTTTACTACGACATCGACTTTTCTGATGGTGATGCCCCGGGCGACGAAGACCTTAAGCAAATCCAGAAAGGAATGAAAAAGCAACTCAGTCAATGGACTAGTTTTGAGCACAAAGAAGTATCTGCCGAAGAAGCCCGGACTATATTCAAAGACAACCCCTTCAAACTTGAACTGATTGACGAAATTGAAGCCAAGGAGGAACCGATCACACTCTACACGGCTGGCGCTGGTACCAAAGCGGAGTTTACAGATCTTTGCCGCGGTGGTCATAGTGACAACCCAGCCGAAGAAATCGCTGCTGACAGTTTCAAACTCGACAAAATCGCCGGCGCCTACTGGCGTGGCGACGAGCAAAACCCAATGCTCACGCGTATCTATGGTCTCGCGTTTGACACTAAAGATGAACTCGACACATACCTCGAGCAGCTAGAAGCAGCCAAAAAACGTGACCACCGCAAGCTAGGCAAAGAACTTGGACTATTTTCGTTCTCAGAACTCGTTGGCCCAGGCCTGCCACTCTGGTCGCCAAAGGGTACCGTATTACGACAAGAGATTGATCGCTTTGTCCAAGAATTACGTCACGAGAAAGGTTATGAGCACGTGACTATTCCACACCTGGCCAAAAAGTCACTCTACGAAACCTCCGGCCATTGGAACAAATACAGCGAGGACCTTTTCAAGGTGCGAGCGAAAGAGGGTGACGACCACGATGAGTACGTCCTCAAGCCAATGAACTGTCCACACCACACGCAGATTTTTGACGCTGAGCCACGTTCGTACAAAGAACTGCCCCAACGCTACGCCGAGACCACCATGGTCTACCGGGCTGAACAGTCGGGTGAACTCTCCGGTCTTACTCGAGTGCTGTCTATCACGCAAGACGATGCACACGTCTTTTGTCGTGAATCACAGCTTCGGGAAGAAATCGAGGCCATCTGGGATATCGTAAACGACTTCTACGGCAAGTTTGACTTCGAGCTCAAAGTGCGGCTGTCCTTTCATGACCCAGAAGAATCAGAGAAGTACCTAGGAGACCCGTCGGTGTGGCAAGAAACAGAAGCTATGATGCAGCAGATTGCTAAAGACCGTGGCGCGGAGTACTTTGTTGGTATTGGTGAAGCGTCCTTCTACGCTCCCAAGCTTGACTTTATGGCTAACGACTCGATCGGTCGCACCCACCAAGTTGCTACGATTCAGCTAGACCGTTTAATGCCAGAGCGGTTCGACCTAACTTGTATTAATGAACAGGGTGAAAAAGAACGCGTCGTCATGATACATGCGGCTATTGCTGGTTCTCTGGAACGCTTCACAGCGGTACTGATCGAGCACCTCGGTGGCAACTTCCCGCTTCGCTTTGCACCAGTGCAGTTAGCTGTCATCCCCGTCGCTGACGCCCACCACGAGTATGCCGCAGTTGTAGTCGACGAACTGCAAACCGCTGGTTATCGTGTCGAGCTCTACGACGAAAATGAATCGATGGGTAAGAAAATTCGCCAGGCCAAACAAGCAAAATTACCTTTCTTTATCGTTGTTGGAGATAAGGAAGTACAAGATCAAACCGTAACACTCGAAAGTCGTGATAGCGATGAAACCGAGACACTCCTGCTAACAGAATTGTCTGAACGTTTAGCACAACATTTCTAAACTATTGAATACACGGTGCAGACTTGCTATAGTTCGCCTCAGAACAGCAGGAGGGAGCGATGGAACTACCACCAATACACCAATTCGAGTCAGTCAGGATATATTCGCAGTCATGGAGATCAACGGGACATTGCTGCGTTTACGTGAACACACTGTCTTCAACCACTTACATGTAGACGACAAAGCAGAGATACAATGCTCTGATTCCAAAGCTGTCTTGCCAGTTGAAGTCATTTCCCACCAAGGTCTGCTCTGGCTTCGCAAACAAGATCTATAACCAATCGGCCGCCCACTAGTGGGCGGCTGTTGTGTGCAACTGAACACCCGAACAACGTTTACTTAATAACCACTAAAAAACCCTCCTGGTGGAGGATTTTTTAGTGGTTATATCATGTCAACGCGAACTAGCTAATTGCCTTGACTGCTTTCATGATTGCCATTTTCACCGCATCTTCTTCTGAAGTATACGTGCCATCAATCGCTGATGTGAGGGCATGCACCGCTGTTCGCAGCTGTTCATCGGAGAGATGTTTCGTTTCTGCTTCAAGCATTTCCGAAATAATTTCACTAGCACCAGCTCGTACGCGCAGTACAGTATCAAGCTCAGCAGCAGCGTCTGCCAAAGCAATCATCGGTCGATGTGCAATCATCTGGTATGCGGCGACGATATCACCCGTCACAATAGCTTCAGCTAGTGAGCCGGCCGTGGTCGGTGTTGGGGTCGCATCGGCAGCTACCTCATCAGCCTGCGTTTCCATAAGTGACTCGAGGCGGGCCAGGTTAATCACAACCCATCCGTCCTCGTTGGGAAATGAAGCCTTAGCGTCAGCAATAACCTGTGTTAGTTCTTCACCTTGCTTCCCTTCCGGCACAACCTGCGTAAAGTGCCGCATAGCGTCTGATGAGAATAATGCTTTATGCTCATGCGCTAAGTTTTCCAGTGCCGTCAGTGATGTATCAACTGACTCATCTGCTACGGTAGCGTCAGCCGCGACTGAAGCAGCTGCGTAACCAACTACTGGAGCTGCACCTGTCGGTAGATTACTTGGAGCGTTAGCAGTAGTGGTACCAGGTGTTGCAATCGTTGGTGTTTCGTTTGCGACATAGTCCGATACAGTATGATTGTCTGTGCTGGCTTCCGTGTACGGCACATGGTCGTGTGCTCCGGCAAAAGATACACCATCGATAGCACCCTTACGAACCGCAATCACGTAGGCAACAAAGAGCCCCCAGACTGCTAGTAATGCGTAGAAGATAAAGGTGAGTAGTGGACCAGCTTCAAAACCAGTGTACGGCACCTGAGTCAATGAGATACCAGCTACAGTTGGTAGTTGACGACGAGTCTCAGTCACCGTCACTGCTCCACCATCACGAACTTCTACATCTACTTCACACTCATCATCACGTGAACCACGTTCCGCAATCATAGTGTAGGTAGTGTCTTCAGTTGGCTTGATAGTAATCTCACCATCAAACAATTCTTCTTTGTCATCATTCAAGCGGTCATCGGTTGTAACAATGACATTGCCTCGATCATCAGTAATTTCAATCTCTGTTGCACGGCGACTATCCCACTCGAGGGTAACACTCTCACCGCGATCAATACGATCATCTGAGATATCAAGCTCACATCGTGGTGAAGACGAACCGCCTCCGCCGCCTCCGCCATTGTCTTCATCGACTTCAATGTTAACTCGACAAGTCACAGAGTCGTCATCGTTTCGAGCAGTCAGGATAAAGGTAGTATCAGATCGCAAGTTATTGACTGTTTCTGAACCATCAAAGACAACGTCACCAATACCTTGATCAATCGTCACCTCGGTTGCGTTATCGGTAGTCCAAGTAAGTGTCACGTCATCACCTTCATCGATATTACGGTCATCAGCAGTTAGCGTACATTCGATCGGATCTGGAGTGGGTTCATCGTTGACAGTCACGGTAACTGGGCAAGTCTGACCGAAGGTAGAGCCATTGATTGGTGTCAGGATAAACGTTGTGGTGTCATTCACAGTGACCGTGGTATTACCATCACTGGCTGTGAAGCTACCAACACCGTTGTTGATATTGACACCATCAGTATTGGTAGTAGTCCACGTCAAGGTAACTGTACCACCAACACCGTTATTGAAGCTGTTTGGTGACGCGGTGAAGCTGTCACAAACTGGTGTCTGTGGAGCAACCACCGTGACGTCTGTTGGGTCATCATCTGAGACTGATTGCCCACCACCCACTGGTGTACCAGTCACGTAAGCAACGTTAGTAAAGTCAGTCTGGACGTCCGTAGCAGTACAGGTGTAGGTTGTTGACTGATCGACCGCTAGGGCACCGATAGTCTTGGCACAGCTTGGGGTCACAGGGTCGGTAACTACGACGTTATTGAGATCAACATCACCAGTGTTTGTCACAACGATTTCAAACGTTGCTACACCACCAGTTACGACTGTTTGCATGTCGTCTTTATCACTTGCATCGCGCTTTATAAGCTTAATTGCGGGATGTTTCGCTGTCTCTTCTACCGTCACGGGAGCATCACACGTCACGGTGCCACCAGCGCCTGTAGCTGTGATAACGAACGTAAAGTCGTTGTTTGGAGAAGCAGTTGCTTGTCCGTCGACCGACACCGTTTGTACTGTACCCGGACGAGTCAGTGTCACCTCAGAAGCGTTCGTAGTTTTCCACTCAAGGACAGTTTGCTCACCTCGACTAATTGTACTTGGTGTAGCAGTAAAAGAATCACACGTTGGTGGTTCCGGTTGCGGTTCCACTACTTTGATTGAATCAGAACATGTAACTGTTTGACCATTTACACCAACTACAGTCATCGTGTATTTAGTGTTTTTTGTTGGCTTAATAGTCTTATCACCACCGTAAATCCACACAGTTCCAATCCCGCGGTTGATCGAAGCTGTCACGCCGTTTGTCACCGACCAACTCAGCTTCGCCCGTTCTCCAACCGTGATCTTATTTTTGTTAATAGTGAGTGTACAGCTCGGAGACGGGTTGTAGTTTCCACCTCCTCCGCCGTCGTTAGGACCGCCGCCGCCTGGTCCGCCAGCAGAACCGCCGCCGCCACAACATCCACCAGGGCCACCAGAGCCTCCGTCCCAAGCAATCGATGTATTTGTATAAACTGTATATGCGCTAATCGCTGTAACAACAAACGTCACAAGCAGTAGCGGGATAATAATTATTTTTTTAGACATGATATATATTTTAACCTCTCAATATTCCTACCTACACCTGTACGCAAGAATATTAGAGATGGGAAGGCGACTTATCGCCTTCCCATAATGAATCAAAACCCGTAACGCGCCTTATACGCCTGCCGAATCTGATTCGATGAAAACCGGTTACGGTCTTGATCAGTCAAGAACGGGTGGTAAAATCCAGAATGTCCAGACTTTTGGAAATTGCGCAAAGAATTTCTGTGCACCTTCCAATGAAATCCGTCCTCGTAAAGACCAGTGCAGAGTGTCAAGGCTCTCACTCCACGCAGCAATCGGCGTGGGATGCAGCTCTCGGTGACTACCAAGCGCTGGTCCAAGAGAAACTTCTCATGATAGACCACGCCAGTATCAGCAATAACTCGCCCTTTGCGCCAAGTACGGTCGGTAAGACCAGTCCGGTCTACCCACACCACTGGCTTCGGGCCGTAACTGATAACCCGAGCACAAGCCATCGGTTTGTTCGCCGGGCGAATCGGTCCCGTGTAGGGTGATCGCGCAATTGCAGCTTTCGCAGCGTCACACGCAGGTTTGCTGAGTCCAACACAATCCACCCGCACTGATGTCCCAGCGGTAGCTGGAATTGCCACTACTGCAAACTGTAGTAGTAGCAAAGCAATCATCATGATACGGACCATCTGATCCTCCTTTTTAAAGTTTCATATGCTCCTTCAGAGCGGTTGGTAATACGGTCAGTGACCGTATTACCAAACGCTCTGCGAGCCCAGTACACAGCAGAAATGCCGAGCACTGGGCTTGCTCTTTTGTAGGAAAAAGTGATGGAGTGAACGGTGGGTACGTTACCCGGAATGAACTCGTTCTCTGATACTACTATAGTAGCACAAAGTGCAACATTTGTCAACAAAATTGACTACGTGTCAAGCGTTTCTGTTTCCAGGAGCACTGCCTCTACGATATAGCGGTCGTCTTTACTGGCAAAGCTGTTACACGTCGCTAAGGTAAGCCGTGCTTCACCGGGTGTAAACGGCACTACTACCTCCGACGCCTTCGCTTCGTACACCTTATTAACACGGTAGGTGTACCGCGTATCAGCCGAATCGAGGTAGATCATATCGCCCCACGTGAGGTTTTGCACACCGTTAAAAGCCTGGAAATTACGGTTCAGGACGTTGGGCAGATAGCTGGAGTGACCCAAAATAAAGATATTACCATCTTCACGAAAGGTAGCTGAGTCCGGGTGACGCACCACTCCACTGAGGAGTGACTGGTCTAGGTCGGCAATCTCGCGTGACTGTGGGTTATTTACCGGAACGGTGCGGTCAAGCTTTTCGATCGTAATTGACTGCGGCAACGAAGCTACTGATTCGACAGTCTCTATCGGTTCAGGTGAAGTTACACCAGTTACTGTTTGTGTTGTGTCTGCAGCCGAAACTTCTTCCTCAATCTCCGTGACTGATTCTTCACTGACTGGCTCCGGATAGAAATCAATGATGTAAAGAAAAGCGTACGTAACAAAAATAGTTACGAAAAAGATCGTAAAAAAGGCAAGTTTGCGTTCAGCAATGGCAGCGACTAGGTATGTAAAGCGATTCATGGAAATACATTAGTTGTTAGCAGTGTCAATATCATACATAGTTTTATGTAAAAGTCAATACATAAGCTTGACGTAATACTTAAAATGTGCTATTCTCTTTAGGTACTGGTTCACCTGCTTTCGAGCAGTCTCACATTGTCATACCTGGTCTTCCCTGCTTACATTACAAGCGGGAACTTTGTGTACCAGAAGTAGTGGCAACAGTACATGGAATCACAATTCATTTGTGCTCCTCATTATTTCTTCTAGATTATAATTTGTATGACCCAAGATAATAACACCACCCCACGTCCTTTGACTATTGCTGTGTTTGTAGTAGTGGTTGTGTTTCTCGTGTGGCTGGCAGTACAATTGGTGACGTTTTTACCAACGGCGTTTAGTTCTCTAGCCTCTATCGCTGACGGCATCAACAGCTACCGACCAACCGCTGACCTTAACCTACGTACCGGTAACAGCGTCGTGAACTCGGGCAGTTCATTTACCCTCTCGTGGGATGAGCCTCGTCAAAGTGGTGTCTACGAGTTTATGGTGAGCTGCGCTGACGGGGTAAATGTGTCAGCTCGACACGGTGCTGACGTAACCGAACTAAACTGCGGTGAGACACTCACCTTTACGACTGATGTTTCTTCCCTTGATGTGACAGCCACCTCAGAAGAGCGTCGGTTTATCGACATTACGTATGACCTTACCTACACTCCTGAGAACGGTGAAGCTACGACAGAAAGTGATGTCATTACCATCGTCAACGCCAGCATCCCAACCCAAACAACTGTTGTTGAAGACGAAACAGAACAAGATGACGAGCCAGATGGTAACGTAGCTGGAGACAGTGTCTCTACTGATGACGAGTCTACAACGGTGACGGCAGGTGAACCAACTCCACAGTACCAAACTATCGAAACCCCTATTTACGCCATCCCAGAAAGCGACCCAAACGGCACTATAGATCTGGCCGTGTCATACCTGGGTGTTGGCACCATTGAAAATGGTACCTTCCAAAAAACTGGCGAGATTGCGACCGACGAAGAAGGAGCCATCCGATTTGTAGTGAAAAACCTTGGTACTAAAACTTCAGACGAATGGACATTTGATGCCGAGCTTCCTTCTGATATCGACTACACTTCAGAAACCCAAGCTCCCCTGAAGCCCAACGAGGAAGCCTTTATCACTCTTCGCTTCACCGGTCTGGGTCGCGCAGGTGTTGAGCTTTCAACGGTAACCGTTATGAGTTCAGACGAAACTTCAGTCAATAACAATAGTTTCAACTGGGCTATCACAGTGGTTGACTAGCATCTAAACACGCACTAAAAAACCACGTGTAGCACACGTGGTTTTTTAGTGCGTAGACAGCTGCTAGATATCGAGGTTAGCGTACTGTGCATTGGACTGAATAAAGCTCTTCCGCGAAGCAACGTCGGTTCCCATCAGAATATCGAAGACCTTATCTGCTTCTAGCGCGTCTTCAACGGTTACTTGTTTCAAGAGACGATTTTCGGGATGCATCGTTGTCTCCCAGAGCTCTTCAGCGTTCATTTCACCCAGACCCTTGTAGCGCTGCTGACCGATCTTGGTCACCTTCTGTTGCTGCAGGGCTTCGAGATCTTCTTCACTCACCTCTTCTTCAATAATCTCACCTGACTCATTCACTGGTACCCCACCCATTTCTTCCAAGACATGTGCCTTTTCGTTTTCGGTGTAGACGTACCGCACGTCCTTACCTTTCGTAAGTTTATAGAGTGGTGGTTGGGCAATGTAAATGTACCCTTCTTCTACCAGTGGTCGATAGTACCGGTAAAAGAGCGTAAGGAGCAGAGTGCGAATGTGTGCACCGTCGACGTCAGCGTCAGTCGCGATAATAATCTTATGGTAACGCAACTTACTGATGTCAAACACATCACCGATTGCCGTACCAAGCGCAATCACTAAGTTCTTCACTTGCTCGGAAGCGAGCATACGATCAATCCTGGCTCGTTCGACATTCAGAATTTTTCCGCGCAGTGGTAACACAGCTTGTGTTTTCCTGTCACGACCCATTTTCGCTGAACCACCAGCCGAGTCACCCTCTACGATGAATAGTTCAGAATCCTCAGCACTCTTGGTCTGACAGTCAGCTAGCTTACCCGGTAGCGACATTCCTTCTAAAGCGCCTTTACGCAACACTGAGTCCTTGGCGGCTTTGGCGGCTTTGCGAGCTTTAACTGCGATAATCACTTTATTGATGATGGCTTTAGCGTCATCCGGATGTTCTTCGAGAAACTCTGCAAACGCTTCACCAAAAACTGCCTCCACTGCTCCGCGAGCTTCAACCGAACCAAGCTTACCTTTCGTTTGACCTTCAAATTGAATCTCAGGCATCTTCACAGACACGACAGCTGTAATGCCTTCGAGCACATCATCACCCGTGAACGAACCATCTTTTTCTTTAAGCAGATTATTTTTCTTGGCGTAATTATTAAGAGTTCGCGTAAGAGCGGTCTTAAAACCAGTTATATGTGTTCCGTGCTCTGGGTTATAGATGTTATTTGCAAAAGCGGAAATTCGAGCGGAAATATCATCCACGTATTGCAAAGCAATCTCAACTGACTGCACGCTCTCATCGTAGGCTTCATCAACCGAACCTTTCTCGACATAGAAGATATGCTTATGGACTGGTTTCTGGTAGTGGTTGTTAAACGCAACCAATGAACGCAAACCGCCCTCGAAATAGAAAGTCTGGTGTGGGACTTCAAGTTTTTCGTCCGCCAGATACTGTTTTCCTTTCAGGTCAAGTTTACCTTGGGCTGTATCATCAAGCTCCCGGGCATCAATTACGGTAATTCGTAAACCTTTCACCAAGTACGCCTGTTGGCGCAAGTGGCTGACAATCCGCTTAAAATCATACTCCGTGGAGCTAAAAATAGTGTCATCGGCCTGAAACGTGATAATCGTCCCCTGCAGCTTACTTGCACCCACTTTTTTTACCTTTGCCTTCGCCTTACCGATGTTGTACTCCTGGATATGGTAGCCACCATCTCGGTGCACCTCAGCAATGGTGTGGGTTGACAGCGCATTGACCACCGACACACCCACACCGTGCAGTCCACCAGATACCTTGTATCCCTCACCACCAAACTTACCACCAGCGTGCAGCGTAGTAAGGATCGTCTCCAGGGCTGAGACACCGCTTTGTTTATGTTTGTCTACTGGAATACCCCGACCATTATCAGCCACACGAACGTAACCACCGGGCAGTAACGCGACTTCAACGCGGTCGGCAAAGCCACCCATTGCTTCGTCTCGTGAGTTGTCGAATACTTCAGAAATGAGGTGGTGGAGACCATCAGGACCAGTGGTACCGATGTACATTCCCGGTCGTTTTCGGACTGGTTCGAGCCCTTCCAGAACCGAAATGGCAGAAGCGTCGTATCCTCCCTTCTTGGTTGTTTTCTTAGCAGCTTTCTTTGCAGGCATGTCGTAACGAGAAATAATCAATAAATACCTATGTATTATAACAAATTTCTTCTCAATTAGCGCCCCTTTAAAACAGCGATGCTGCAACGGCTGTGCACAACTAACCTTGACTAATGCAACGTTAAAGCGTTACTGTCAAACTAGGTAAGCACAAAGAGTCAGGAGGTGATTACCATGTTCAGCGGACCGAACGGAACATCGTTCTCCAATCCAGCGCCCAAGCCCCCACCGGCAGAAACCGACACTCGTGGCAAATAGCCACTACCGCTCTCCTCCTTATGGCGAAGTGACGTGATAGTGCGCCCCTCCCTCGCACCCATCACCCCTCCTTCGTCTTTTCTTTACTCTTATACAAAAAAACGCCAAGCTCCGCTTGGCGTTTTTAGTGCTCCTTAGCAGCAATACTACTAGCGTGTCTCCCAGCCGGCCGCTTCTGCTGCGTGATAGACCCGCTCCATCCAATCATTCACTTCACTATCGGTAAGAGTTCGATCAGGCGCCTGGAATACCAGTCGAAAGGCGAGTGAAGTACGTCCGTCTTTCGTAAACTCATCAACGTGGGTAGTACGTACACGTAGGTCACCAGCTGCTGCATTTAAAACCTGTTCTGCTGCTGCAATGTCCGTACCCTCACTCACCCACATGGCAATATCACGACTAATGGCTGGGTATAAAGAGAATGGCTGATACTGTTTTTCCATCGCTGACTCGACAGGGTCGTAGGCTTCGGGACTTGGCAGCTGGGTCAGCAACTGACTGAGGTTTGTCTCAGCCACACCTTTGGTCACTGACCAATCAATAGCTACGTCAAGTTCTGCTGCCAACTCATCAAGTGCAGCTTGCAATACCTTGTCTTCTTTACCCGAGTACCCAGAAGACTTTACCCGGACACCAATTGCCAACGCCGTATGTTCCGTGATACCGGTTTCTGTTTTATGAAACACTGTGCCAATCTCAAACACTCGTGTATCGCTCGTTCCCAGTAAGTCAGTGAAACTAGCATTTTTATCGAGCACATCAGTAATGTTCTTCGTCAGTTGTGAACGTACGTAGCTCTTGTCGCTCGCGAGTGCATTCTTGAGTTGCACTTGGTCTTTCTTGCGAAACGACGAAGTAATCACCTCTGAATACCCAGCCGCTATAAGACAGTCACGTATGCGCTCGCTATAGTAATGTCGAGTATTCACTTCGGTTAGTGGCACGGCAGTTGGTTGTACTGAAGTCACGTGATCGTAGCCATGTAGTCGACCAATTTCTTCTATAAAATCTTCTTCAATATGTAGATCAGTACGCTCAAACGGTCCAGTGCACCGAAGCCCTTCATCCACCTCAGTGACTGTGATACCTGCTCGTAGCAAAATCTCTGTCATCTCGCTGGCTGACAACGTCAGACCAAGTAGTCGGTTTACTCGCTCCGGTCGGACTAGTACCTCAGACATAGTTTGCGTCGAATCATGCGAATCCACAAAACCAACCGTTGTACCTCCAGCTATAGCAGCAATCAATTGAGCTATCTCTGCCTGTGCAAACGGCGGCAAGGCGTGGGACGGCTCATTTTCAAATCGCTTACTCGCATCAATCACAATCCCCAAACCACGAGCAGTTTTCCTAGTCAGGACTGGGTCGAAATGAGCCGCTTCGATAATGACACGAGTGGTGCCGCTATGCACCCCAGCAAACGTGCCGCCTTTGACACCCGCTAAACCAATCGGTGTGTTGCTGCTCTCGTCGACAATGAGCAGCTCTCCCCCTTTCAGGGTCACGCTACGGTCTTCATCTTTTCCACCTTCGGCAATCAAGCTTACGGCCTCATCAACTGCGGCCCGACGCACCGCAAATCGCCACGCCCCATCCACCTTCGGAAACAAATCTGCATCATAGGCGTGCAGTGGCTGTCCTATCGCAAACATGACGTAATTGGTAGCGTCGACGATATTGTTAATCGGCCGTTGGCCAATTGCTCGCAATCGCTCCTGTAACCACTCCGGTGACTCTGTAATGGTCACCCCTTCAATCAGTAACGCGGTAAAACGCGGACAATCTGCTGCGCTCTCTACATGTACGGTGATCGTGTCGGTGTGTGGTAGATCCACTGCTTCTGTGAGTGGGTCGTAGGCCAATGGTGTCCCCGTAATACTCGCAAGCTCGCGAGCGATCCCCCGATGACACAGACAGTCCGACGAACGGTTTGGTAGTACATCAACATCAATCACCGTGTCGTTCTCCATTGCTTTCACCTCTTCAATCTCAAATGCGTGCTGACCTAACAACTCTGCCGCATCAGCAGCAGATAATTCAGTCTTTCCAAGATACTCTTGTAACCATTTCCACGAAACTAACATACACAATATACTTACCGGCTAGAACTGACTGACAAAGCGCAAGTCACCCGTGTACAGGTCACGTACGTCGTTAATACCATACTTCATGACCGCTAAGCGGTCGATACCGATCCCAAATGCAAAACCAGTGTACGTTTCCGGGTCTACCCCTGAGTCTCGTAACACCTTCGGATGCACCATTCCAGCTCCCATCACTTCGATCCACTTATTCGCCAGCTTACTATCACTACCACGTAGCATCATATCGACCTCCACACCAGGTTCCACAAACGGAAAAAAGCTAGGTCGAAAACGTACCTCGACAGCACCACTAAAAAATTCTGAGAAGAAGTACTCGATCGTTCCCTTCAGGTGCCCCATATGCACCCCTTCGTCAACATAGAGCCCTTCGAGTTGATAGAACTGGGCTTCGTGCGTCGCGTCGGTGGCTTCGTTACGAAATACTTTACCCGGCATAATCGCTCGATACGGTGCTTTGTGCGACTCCATAAAGCGAGCTTGGACAGGGCTGGTGTGCGTCCGTAGTACCGTTGGCTCTCGGACATCACTCGCCTTAAACCAGAACGTATCTTGCATGTCTCGACTTGGGTGATCTTTGGGGACATTCAGTCGGTCAAAATTGTAGTACTCAGTCTCTACCTCCGGACCTTCAGCGTACACAAAACCAATAGCTGCGAAAATACTGTTGATTTCAGCTATCATCTGCGTTAGGGGGTGTTTGTGTCCAGTTTGCATGTTATCCATCCTACCAAAAGGTTGTTCGTCTGACTAATCTGACTAATTGAGCGGGGCCTCGGTAAGCACCTCAAAGATAATATCACCGTCCTGGACGAAGATCTGCCCACCATCAACCACCATGGTTAAGTAGTCGCCAGCATATAGTTGCTGCACGTTTTGCCAAGCGCGGTCATCTACCTCAACCACATAAATACCATCCTGCAGTTGCAAGAGCACTAAGTTAGGGTTATCCGGCATAAACTCAAACCAGATGACTGACTGCCATTTACGATCGATCCGAATCTCGCTGCGGCACAGCTGGCCATTTTGTGCCACTGTCGTACTGGCCAGCGCGGTAGTACTAGCTGAGTCGAGAAATAATTGCTCAGCCACGTGCTCTCCATACAGTGCACTGGTGGTAGCGTATGAGTCAGTGAAAACACAGAAATAATATGGAATATCGTTCATGGACCCTTCCCAGCGAGCGTACAGTTCATCATCTTGCATGGTGAGTGCCATGTCACCTTCCAGCCGCGTTGTTGAGGCCGTTGTGGTAGGAAATACTTTCGGCGGTTCGAAGCTAAACGCTGGTGGCGTATAAGCTTCTTTCTCAGCTAACACAGCTCTGTCTTCAGTGGTTGACGCTAGCAACTGGACTAAAAATGTGTGCTCTGGATTGACTTCACCAAGCGTCGTTAAACTACTCGTCGCAAACAGTACATCCTGAACTGTTGTAGCGTGCTGGAATGGCCGGGCGGAGGTGGCAGTCGCTTGGTAGACTGGTTCTCCAGCGTCAGTTACGTACGGTGCTACGTAACGAACGGTAGTCGTGGCTGGCATGTTAAAACTGCGAGCTTGTGTCACTAAATGAGCAAACACTGGCAACTCCTTAACCCAGGTTTGTATCCCAACTCCTTGGGTATGAATCTGGTGTAGACCCGCGTTGAGATTTTGTACGTACGCCGCCTGTTGAAATAGCCGCATATCCTCCACTTCCGCTTCATCGACATATATTTCGGCCTGATCAGTGTCCGTGCTGACATACATGCCACCAACGGCACGGAAATTTTGTGACTCGCTAGCCAGGTCTATTCGATAACCAATTGCGTACAATACCAAAAGCGGCACCAGTACTAAAAACAAAAATAACGACAGAAGAAATATGACGGTGCGATGTCGTTTAGACAGTGGTTGGACGTGTGGTGTCGGTGGCATATTACTATGTTGTTCGTATTTTTGGTGTTACCCAAAAGCCCATATACTTTCCGAGCATCAGTCGGGTTTGAGCATCGAGTCCTGGTATAGCGCTAAAAACAATCATGGTCAATGGGACCAAGATCCATTGTACCGCAAGTACAATGTACTTCAGACGACTTTTATCCTGCGGCCGCGGTGGTAG
>JAASSY010000038.1 GCA_021767645.1 Candidatus Parcubacteria bacterium
GGCACGAGCAGCTTCACGACGAGCTACTAGTTCTTTAATATCAGCCGGGAGATTTTCAAAACCAATGTGTCCTAAGGCGGCCAGTCCATCGTGAGGATTGTCAGTTAGGCCGATACCGAGCAAGCTATCTATTTCAAATACAAGCGTTTTTTGTTCACCTTTCGTTAATGAGTCATCTTTCAGGATAGTGTGTAGTTCAGCAATGACTTGCGGCGTGTTTAAGTCATCGTTCATAGCGGCAATAATGGGTGCTAGACGTTCAGGCTTTGGTTGGCCTTTCACGTCAGCTAATTCACGAAAGACGTATTCTTTGATGCGGTGTAGTGCTTGCTGGCTGGCTTGCAGTGCTTCATAGCTAAAGTTAGCGAGTGATCGATAGTGGGTTTGCAAGAGTAGGTAGCGGAAATCATCAGCACTGTAGCCAGCATCGATGAGTTCGTGCAATACGATGCCGTTGCCAGTGGATTTGGCAATTTTAGTCTCGTCGATGTTAAGGAAGTTGTTGTGCAGCCAGTAGTTAGCAAATGATTTACCAGAAGCACACTCACACTGAGCTATTTCAGCGTTGTGGTGGATGGCAATATGGTCAATGCCGCCAGTATGAATGTCGATTTGTTTACCGAGCGTTGCAAAGGCCATGGCCGAACACTCGATGTGCCAGCCCGGGAAACCAGTGCCCCACTTGCTCGACCAGCCTAGCTCACCATTCTTCCAAAGAGCAAAGTCAGCTGGGTGTCGCTTTTCGTTGTTTACCGCTATTCGAGCACCGGCTTGCTGAGCGTCGATGTCTACATTACCGAGTTTACCGTAGGCGTGGTATTTCGTCACATCAAAGTAGACACCATCACTCGTGGTGTAGGTGTAACCTTTCTCTTCAAGAGTTTCAATAAGTTTAATTTGTTCTTGCAGGTAGGCACTGGCTCGGACTGCTTGAGTGGGGGGTAAGAGTCGTAGAGCTTGGCTGTCGTTTTCAAACGCTCGGATATATTTCTCCGCTAAAAGATTCATTGATTCGAGCGAGACATCAAGCCCTTCACGCTTGAGGCCTTTCATCATTTTATCTTCCCCGGTGTCAGCGTCGGAGCTGAGATGGCCGAAGTCAGTATAGTTGAGGGTGTGGTTAACATGGTAACCGTTATACAGTAAGGTGCGTTTGAGCGTGTCCACAAAAACGTATGCGCGGAGGTTGCCGATGTGCACATAGTCGTACACTGTTGGGCCGCATGAGTACAGTAATACTTCATGTTCGCTCAGGGGAGTGAATGTTTCTTTGCTGCGGGTGAGGGTGTTGTAGAGGGTTATTGCCGGTAACTCGAGAGTTGGTTGTTTTGACGCAAAGAGTGAAAACATAGTAGCGCTATTGTAGCAAAGGCAGCGCCCGGTGCCTATAGGTACCGGGCGGCGCGGAGCAAGGTATTAAATCCAACGTTTGTATTTGAAGTAAACAAAAAAGAAAATTGACACAAACATCATGATGCCCACGATGAACCAAAAATCACCCTCTTGACCAACAATTGGTGTGGTCACAGTGTTCATGCCAAACAAGGATGTGAAGAGCGTCAACGGGAAGGTGATAAAGGCTAAAATAGTGAAAATTTTCATCACCTCGTTTTGCTTTGTGGTCAGTAATCCCATGTTAGTGTCACGTAGGTCTTCCAGGGTGCTGATAAGAGCGTGGACGCGTCGGGTGAGGTTGCGGTAGTGGTGCTCTAAGTATTCGGCATTCGGAGCGTATTTTTTACCAAAAGCAGCGGTGATACCCTCATGCAGTCGTTTCAGAGCATTTTCGTGAGAACCAAGGGTCTGCCGAAAGGCAATAAGGCGACGACTGACGTGCGAAATCTCGGTCACCATCTCTCGCTCGCGTTCACTAAAAATTCCTTGTTCAACATCTTTAAGCTTCGCTTCAAGAAAATCTAGCTTGAGGTAGAGTGCGTCGTACATGAAATCAAGCAAGGAAAGAAAAAGGCGAGGGGTAGTCGATGTTTTGCCACTTTGTAGCATACAACGTACCTCAAATTCTTTACTAAACCGGTGGACCGCTTCAATGTCTTCAAAACGCACTGTGACCAAGTGAGTTCTGGTAGCGATAAATTTTACTTCGTGCGGATGGTCGATGTCGGTGCGTCGGACAATAGGGAAGTCGAGCGTAATTTTCAAGGCGCCCTTTTTGTAATAGGTCTTACTGTGCGGAATCATGGTGGTCAAGTCGTGCGTAAACTCAGGCGGAATCTTCGCTTCAGCAGCTACTTCACGAACCTCCTCTGGAGTTGGTGTCACTACGTCAATCCAGGTTAAATTTTTATACTTGTACCGCTCAATCATAGAACCAAATAACTTTGTTAACAGTGTAGCACGCGGTAGTTTTGGTGAGCGCCGTTTCCTGTGCAATAATAGAGGTCATGACGACGCAAGAAAACTCGGTAGAACCAAAAAAAGATCGAACAGCTAGAATGCTAGGAACCGGACTAGCACTCGTGCTAGCGGTAGCGGCATTTGCGGCGGGTACTCAGTTTAGCAACCCTTTTATTGCTGCCGGTGACGAGGTAGATGCAACACAACCAGCCAGTATCTTCTCGGCCTTGTTCGGTGCCTCGACTGCTCCCGATGAAACGGCTGACTTAGCTGAATTCTGGCGGGTATGGAATTTAATGGAAGAGAAATACGTGGCTGCTTCTTCTTCAGAGCAGTTATCAAGTGAAGCTCGTGTTCACGGTGCTATTCAAGGTCTGGTCGGAAGTTATGGAGACCCGTATACCGTTTTTTTACCACCGAGTGACGCCGAACAGTTTGGTGAAGACATAGCTGGTAATTTCGGTGGTGTTGGTATGGAAGTAGGTATGCGAGACGGTGTCGTCACCGTGATTGCTCCACTTCCTGATACCCCAGCTGAGCAAGCCGGTATTGTGGCAGGTGACGTTATTGTTGAGATTGACGGTACTTCAACTGAAAATATGTCGATTGATGAAGCAGTGCAGCTGATTCGTGGTGAGAAGGGTACAGCGGTGATGTTAACACTGTACCGCGAGGGTGAGTTGGAGTTGCTTGATATCTCAGTGACCCGTGACACTATTAATATCCCAACTATAGATACTGAGCTCCGTGATGATGCCTTTATTATCTCACTCTACAGCTTTAATGCTTTAGCTGAGATGAAGATGCAAGAGGCACTACGTGAATACGTACAGAGTGGTACCAAGAAGCTCGTGCTCGATTTGCGCGGTAATCCAGGTGGTTATTTGCAGAGCGCAGTGAGCATCGCTTCGTATTTCTTACCGTCAGGCGAAGTGATTGTGCGTGAGCAGTTTGGTGACGGACAGCGCGAGGAGGTGTATCGTTCGCAAGGTAAAACATTGCGTCAGTTTGCTCCAGAAGAGATGGTGGTGCTGGTAAATGGTGGATCAGCTTCTGCGTCTGAGATTCTGGCTGGTGCACTTGGTGAACAGGGTGTGGCCACTGTCATCGGTGAAACAACTTTCGGGAAAGGTTCGGTGCAAGAGCTCGTTGAGCTGCCCGACGGTTCTTCACTGAAGGTGACGGTAGCGCGCTGGCTTACGCCTGAAGGGACATCAATCTCCGAGGGTGGCCTCACCCCAGACGTAGTCATTGAACGGACTGTGGAGCAAATGCAGGCTGGAGAGGACCCACAGCTCGACGCTGCTATTGCCTGGGTGAATGGTGACAAAAGCGTTGCTGAGGCAGCGACTACGACAGCGTTCTATTCTAAAGACTAATAAGACGGCGACGGCCGGTACACATCTTCGCGAATGCGGAAAATGTGCTATAGTATTGGCCGTATTATTCAATAGGTTAGGTGAAGAACAAGATATGAAAGTAATCCTACTACGTGACGTTGCAAAGGTTGGTCGAAAGAACGATGTGGTCGAAGTGCCAAACGGTTATGGAATGAATAAACTGATTCCACAAGGGTTAGCTAAGCCGGCTACTGAGGAAAACGTCAAAGCGGTGAACCAACAAGCAGCTACGAGCGAAGCAGTGGCTACAGCTAGTGCAGAAGCCTTTGCAGCACTGGTCGCTGCGCTCGACGATGTGATGGTAACAATCAAAGCGCCAGCTAATGAAGAAGACCGACTTTTTAAGGCGGTATCAGCCGAGGAGGTGGCTGCCGCTATTGCTGAAGCTACTGGACAGCCGGTCACGACTGAGCAAATAATTATGGGTGACCCTATGAAAAGTGTCGGTGAGCACACGGTTACGCTAGCGTCTGGTGTTGATAGCCGGAAGGTAACTATTACAGTAGAAGCTGCTTAAGTGTATGCAACAAGCAACATTGATTGCCTGGGTACTCATCATATCAGCCGTGCTGGTAGCTGGCTTGTCTTGGTTGTTTATGCCAGCACCCGAGGCGGAGCCGGATCTACGCACCGATGAGCAAGTCGAAGATGAACCCTTTGCTGGTCCGTACGCAGACCCAGAAGACGTAGAAGTTAATATTGACCCTATGGAAACATCTAACGAAACAAATCCAGTAGCCGTTTTTACTACGAGCGCTGGTGTCTTTGAGGTAGAATTGTTCGCTGACCAAATGCCAATTACCGTTGGCAACTTCACATCGCTCGTAGAAGATGGCTTTTACGATGGTACAAAATTTCACCGTGTTATTGCAGACTTTATGATTCAAGCCGGTGACCCGAACTCAAAAAGTTCTGACACC
>JAASSY010000039.1 GCA_021767645.1 Candidatus Parcubacteria bacterium
AAATTCCTGCCAAAATTAGGCTGTGTGGCAGGAATTAAGCAAAATCGAGTAGGTTAGCTGGTTAGAAGTTGGTCAATTATCGCGCTGTTATCAGGACCGTGGTAGAGGAGAAGGTGTTCGTCGCCGGCGCCAACAAAGTGGTGGAAGGGGGTTTCAGCCAATTCGCCGTCGACGTACAGGCGAAATACATTTGCTTCATCAGCACAGTGGACGGTGCCGGTCTGATCACCAATGCATTCTGGCATGAGGGCAAAGCCGTTTTGCAAAAGGAAGCTTGCGAGGGTTGTTTCGTCGGCTGGGTAAGCAGTGGAGGAGCTAAAAGGTTCAACCAGTTCACCATTGATCGCGAGTTGAAAGTCGGTTTCGTACGCTGGGCTCGTAAAGAGGTTCGCTAGGTTGCCGGACTGAATGGCTAACGCTGTACCGCAACCAAGTGCTAGTCCAGCAACAAGAGCGAGTTTGCGGTTGAAAGAAAAAGATTGTATGTGCATATGCTAGGATAATAGCATGGAACTATCAGTCATTCATATTGTTGCTGCACTACTGTTGCTCGATAGTATTGCGTTTATGCTCATTTCCTTTTTTGGCCGCCGGTGGTACCTCGATACCTTCGCACCAATTACCCGTTGGTTCCCGCCAGCCAAAGGTTGGGCACTCTACTACTTCGCGCTCACTCTTTTTATTGCCTGGCTCGGTTGGGTGGTTGGCGGCTAAGCCACTACTGACCGCGTCCGTAGAGACGCTGTAGTTCTGCGACATGGGTTTCGTAATCAACTGAGCAATAGAGGTCGCCGTTGCTGTGGTGAAAGTAGAACATGCAGTCGGTTTGTCGTGGATTCAGTACCGCGAGAATTGTCACTGCTGACGGGTTCGCAATGGCGGCTGGAGGCAGTCCCTCGTTTTGGTAGGTGTTAAACGGAGAATCGATAAACTTATCGGCTGGTCGAACGACTGGCCACCAGCTGGCGCTGTAGGGTTGGTTGGCTTTGGCGTACTGGAGGCTCGCGTCCAGTTGTAGCGGCATGCCCACAAAGAGACGGTTCCAAAACACACCGGCGATTTCTCGCATTTCAGCAAAATCGTACGCTTCACGTTCGAGGAGCGACGCTAGTACCAGGGCGTCAGCTAGAGGTACTTCAACGGCTAGTTCGTCTGAGTAGCGAGCAGTGACGGTGTCCTGAAAGCGGCTGCTGACCAGCTGAGCCACGTGTTCTGGTCGAGCTCCCACCGCTACCGTGTACCGACCGGGTAGAAACGCGCCTTCAGAGAAGCCGGTTGCTGTTTCGACGCGGGTCTGAAAGCGTTCTCGTTCTGCCTCTGACCAGCGCAAGATGTCACCAAAATTGTCGACCACTTGCTCTTTGCGGTCACCGGGCCAAATAACCAAAATTCGTGAGGACGGTGAGGCGAAGTTTTGGTACCAGCCAAGGGTGGCCAGCTTGCGCCCAAGGTGGTGCCACCAACTCGTGCGAATGGGTTTGGTGGTGCTGTCTGCCAGGTGTTGGTCGATGTAGGGGAGAAGATCATCAACTTCGGTAATGGTTTGGCTGGAAGGATAGACGCTGAAAGGGAACGGGGTAACAGTAGAAACGGGCGGGTTCGCTTCACGTTCTGATGCGCGGTACGCAGTCGTTTTGCTCTCGAGTAGTGTAATGATAGCAGCGGCACTAATGACAGCTGTGAGCACAAGCACGCCAGCTATCACCCGAAACAGAGCGGAGTACGAAGTAGTTACTGGTCGTGTAAGCATGGCTGTATTATGACACGACAGTCAGCACCGCTTGCTCCACCGGTGTTGTGTGCTAGTATTTCGCCACTATGTCAAGTAGCACACATTTTGACGTTATCGTCATTGGCGGTGGCGCCTCTGGGATGATGGCGGCTGGACGGGCAGCAGCCCGGGGCCGTCGAGTTTTGCTACTCGAGAAAAACAAAGAGCTTGGGAAGAAGTTGTCGGTGACCGGCGGTGGTCGTTGCAACATCCTCAATGCCGAACCGGACACAAAACAACTCCTCTCACACTACGGAGCAGCTAGTAAGTTCCTGCACTCAGCGTTTGCGGAGCATGGTATGCAAGATTCGTGGGACTTTTTCCATGAGCGTGGCTTACCGCTGACGGTACAAGCACGGAAGCGCGCGTTTCCGGTGTCCGAACACGCTCCCGATGTCACGCGGTGTCTGGAGCAGTACTTGAAGGTAAACCAGGTGCAGCTACGCACTGGTGTTAAGGTGCGGGCGATCAATGGTGCCGACAGCACAATAACGGGTGTCGAGACAAATAAAGGTGTCTTTACCGCTGAGCGGTACATTCTCGCTACCGGTGGTGCGTCGCACCCTGAGACCGGCTCCACTGGTGACGGTTTTACCTGGCTGCAGGAGCTTGGACACACGGTTGCAGAACCGAACCCTAACATCGTGCCACTCCAGGTGGCTGAGCCGTGGGTGCACCGACTGTCAGGCACAACCCTGAGCTTTATGAAAATTACGTTCGGTACCAATCGTGATAAACAGTCTGGTCGATTTCATAAGGTAGGTAAGTTGCTCTTTACCCACTTTGGGCTCTCTGGACCGTTGATACTCAATAGCGCTGCTGGTGTCAAAGCCTTGCTCCAGTCAGGTCCCGTCCTGACCTCGATTGATCTCTACCCCGATACTGACCTCGGTACGCTACGTCGTCGAGTACTGGCGGTCTTTCAGGCAAACCCGAACAAGCAGCTTAAGAGCGTTATGAAAGAAGTGGCGCCAGCTGGGATGGGTGAAGCGGTGTTAGCACAGTTGCCACCAGCAGCGGCCACAACCCAACTGAACGCCTTCACTCGTGAAGAGCGCGACCAGATTGCTGACGTCATGAAAGCTATGCCACTGACCATCACCGGTACCATGGGGATGGACTGGGCAGTGGTCTCAGACGGTGGGGTTGCCCTAGAAGAGGTAGATACCCGCACCATGGCATCCAAACTGTATCCAAACCTCTATTTCACGGGTGACATTTTGCACATTAGCCGTCCGAGCGGCGGCTACTCACTCCAGCTCTGTTGGACCACTGGCTGGGTGGCTGGTTCCCACGTCTAGCTATTGAAAACTACACAGTTTTCTGTAGAATAACGTCACTCATTTAGCGATCAGCTAAATGAAATAAATATTCTGCGGTAGCAGAGCGGTAGAGTGAGAAAGCGTTATAGCTTTCGCAAGAGGTTGCCAGCGCGTAAGCGCGACAACCTAAACAGCTTCTGTAAGAAGTCCGGCGTAGCCGGATGCTCACACATAGCGCACTCTTCTGCGTAAACTACCGTACAACAATTATATACATTCCGCGGTAGCTCAGCGGTAGAGCATCCGGCTGTAGACGTGAAATTCACATTTCAAAAATAGCAGCCGTACCGAGTAATCGGCACGTGAAAATGAGGTGAATTGCTGGAAATCCTAACGTTATGGCGAGGACAATCAGCAGCCAAGCTTGCGAATAATCGCTTGAAGGTTCAGAGACTATCCCGTATGGGAGTAGGGCAGGTATCTGCTCGAAGCGCCTCACATCCCACGTCTTTTAGACAGGATGATGATATAGTCCACCCCTTGGAGAAATCCTTGGATACGTGTAACCGGCAGGTCACAGGTTCGAATCCTGTCCGCGGAGCCGTTAAAATCTTAGCCACGCCTTAGCGTGGTTTTTGATTTTTTGGCTCCGCGGAAGAAAGGCACGTTTGTGCCTTTTGTCAGGATTCGAACACCGCAGTCATGTTTTGGCTATTCCTAATGCCAAAACAGACGAGGTATGTCCCGCGGCACTTATGAGCGTCAGCGAATTAGTGACCGTCAGGACGAATCCTGTCCGCGGAGCAGAGTAAAACAAAAGCCCTTTTAGGGCTTTTTGTATTGAAGAATAAGCCTGGCCTGGTTCTGACTTGACAAAAAATTGATTTGCTTCACCCTGAAATATGAAGATGAATAACGGGTCGGAGTATGGGTCGACAAGACATAGACTAATACACCATCATTTCTATTTCAATGTACACAAATACCAAAATCACATACCTAAAGGGTGCACTTGCTGGAGTAGTCGCTTTTGTTTTGGCTATGATAGCGAGTAATATTATATTCTTTCAAATTGGCGCACCCTTGCTATTTGACCCATCACTGCAAAGTGAGAAAGTGATATCGGTTCTGTTTGAACAAACACCGCTGCCGCTGATGTTTACGAATGGAATACTTTATATGTTGTTGGGTTCAGTTATAGGTGCTCTGCATGGATTAGTGTTTGTGTTTTTGCTACCAGCATTACCAACTTCTACACTGAAACGAGGAATCGCCTTTGCTGCCATA
>JAASSY010000011.1 GCA_021767645.1 Candidatus Parcubacteria bacterium
CCGACCCCTTCATGACGACAGTATAACACTCTGGCTTGGCGATTGGCCGACATGTTGTACAATAGCGGTTCTGGAGGAGTGGCCGAGTGGTTTAAGGCGCTCGCCTGGAACGCGAGTTGAGCGCAAGCTCTCGCAGGTTCAAATCCTGTCTCCTCCGCGAATACCAACGGCAACACACTGTGTTGCCGTTGTTGTATGAGCGAGAGGAGACAGGATTTGAAAGACGGAGCCGGTACACAAGACGAGCGAAGCGAGGACTTGTCGGCGAGTCGGGGTCGCGAGCACGACGCTAGGAGTGACTCGTGACCGAATCCTGTCTTTGTAATGTGTAACGATCGAATTGCTGTCTCAGTTACGAAATTAAATTATAGTGTTAAGATTAAACTGATACGCTTCAAGGCACCAGAATATCTTGCAGAGTGTTATGCAAAATTATCAAGAGCTCACTTAATTTATAAAATATAGCAATATTATTATGGACGTTATATTTTTCATTCTCTTTCTAGCATCAATGGTCGCATTTGTTATCGGCGTATTTAAACCAAACATTTTTTCCCGTGTCTTAGGTAATTATGCTACGCGCAAAGGCACGGCAACTATTTTCGGCTTAGCATTTGTTGCTTTCTTTATGATGTTCGGCATTACTACCGAGTCCCAAGACACTGCAAATGACTCAAACCTTTTAGCTCAAACTCAACAAAAGGAATCCGACATAGAAATTCCTCAATACAAAGTCTTGCGAAAGACTGAACACATTAGCACTCGGATGTCGGACGATCAGGCAGATTACTTTGGCGCTGTTTTGATAGAAGCAGATGTTACAGAAATACCGCCACAAGAGTTTACTGAAATAGCGCGTGTGATAGCCGAAAAAGAGCATTTAGATAACTCTGCTTCATTCTACTCAACAGAAGAAGCATATCGAGCAGATTATAGTGTGTATGTTCCTGAAGAAAACAAAGACCAGATTGAACAAGCGGGTGGTATTGAGTCTAATCAGGAGTATCTGCCGCAAGCAGAAATAGATAGGTTGCTTGACGAAGGTTATATCGGAAGTTTTGAGGATGGAGAATTCATCATGTCTCCTTCTTCAGCATATTACATGCTAAACCAGAACACTACCGCATCAAAGAATGAAGGTTAGCAAAAAGCTAGGATTATGTTAATAATCTAAGAAAACAACAGCAAGGTTTTGTAAACTATTACATAAACAAGACTATCCCCTGCAAAAAACGGACAGAACTGAGTTAGATCAAAGACGACACCTGTCTTACCCAAATAATTATCTAAAATCGTGCAAAAACCTCATCAACCGTCTCGACTCGCTCTACGAGCGGATGGAAGTACCACGGCGAGCGATTGTTGTGCTCTCCGACCGCAAATATCTGTATCGACCGCCCGCTTTGTGCCTTAGCGAGCGCGGCGCCAAACTCCATATGAAGTGTCGTACCGCGCTCGTGGGTGAGGTAGACAAAGACGTCTGAGTCGAGGATGGCAGTGAGCTCATTTTCCGCGTACTCACGTACCTGCTCTATGTGTTCTGCAAAGGGCTTTACTTTCACGTGCGTCGTCCAGTCGTACGACACATCGTGCCCCAGAGCTCGCACCCGCTCGTACAGCTCCAAAACCACCTCTTTCTCTTCAAACTTTCCGGCAATGTAGAATTTCATGCTAGTTTACTTATTTCGGCTTCTATCTCGTCCCAGGTATCGCAGATGGCGTACGGCGCACCCTGTTCTAGTCGTTCGCGGGGATGAACACCAAAGGTTTCAGCGATGACTTTGATACCGAGCTCGTTCCCCTCTTTAATATCTCCTAGTGTATCAGTGATAAAAACGGTCTCCTCGTAATCGATCCCGAAGCGCTCCTTAAGCAGCTTAAACTTAGCCACTTTTGAGGTATGAGTGTCATAGCCGTAGATCGCTGCGAAGCAGTTGGTTATACCAGCCTCTCGGAGCACTGCGTGGATGTTGGTTTCAGCACCACTTGAGATAATAAACTGCTGGTACTGCTTGCTAAGACGTGTCACTGTCGGCAGCGCTGCAGCGATGTGACTGGGGTTGAGGCGCTTGCCGTACTCAGCAAAGAAGGTTTGGGCTGACTCAGGAGTGAAGCGGATCCGGGGCTCTTCATACACGTTCCCGTCGTGGTGCGCCACAAAGTCATCGTCAGTTATTTGCGGATCAGCCTCCTGGGCCAACGCGTAAAGAAAATCACCGTTGTCCGCAATCACTCCGTCAAAGTCATACACTATCGTTCTGAGTGACATAGAAAACCACTAGCTATCCATCTGCCGCAATCTAGCTATCCGTTCCCCAGCCGGTGGGTGGGTCTGAAATAAACCGCCTATTTTCTGCCAAACGCTTTGCTTACCCCCACCAAATGGATCAGAGATGAACAAATGCGCCGTAGCGTGACTGGCGCGTTGCATCGGACGGCTATAGCCGCTAATTTTCTCAAGTGCCGAAGCTAGTCCTTCCGGGTAACGAGTCAACAGCGCGCCTGAAGCGTCGGCTAAGTACTCGCGCTTACGTGAGACCGCCATCTGGATCAGTTGCGCAGCAATCGGCGCTAACACAATCCCTACAATAGCGACCACCAAGAGTGCCGGGTGTTTCTTGTCATCACCGCCAAAAAACATCGCCCGCATAAAAAAGTCGGCCAAAATAGCAATGAAGCCAGCTAACACCACCGCCACCGTCATCACCAACATATCGCGGTTACCGACGTGAGCTAACTCGTGTGCCATCACCCCTTCAAGCTCGTTTCGGTCGAGTATCTGCAAGAGGCCGGTGGTAGCGGCCACCACCGCATGGTCAGGGTTACGTCCAGTCGCGAAGGCGTTGGGAGCTTGGTCGTTAACGACATACACTTTTGGCATAGGGAGACCGGCAGTAATAGACAAGTTCTCAACGATATTAATGAGATCGCGGTGCTGCTGTGGATCAGCCGGCTGAGCACCTGTCATCCGTAGCACAACCTTGTCGGAGAACCAGTAGCTCCCAACGTTCATAATGAGCGCAAACGCCACGGCCGCATAGAGAATAAACGAGTTACCCAAGTACCACGATACACCGTACCCAATAGCAATCACGAGTACTAAGAAAACTGTCATTAACAGCCACGTCTTACGGATATTGGCTCCTTGTTGTGTATACAGTGTAGTCATATAACCAGTATACAACAGGTGTCAACACGCTACCACGAGCCGCCACCGCCACCGCCAGCGCCGCCGCCAGCTGATCCACCACCAGAAGACCCGCTACTACCGGTACTACTGGTAAACGAGCTAGCAAAAGCGTCGAGGTCACTGGTCAAGGCGGTGGCGGAGAATGTGCCACCAGTCTGGCTGTGATACCACTCTGGCTGTGGGATAGTAATATCAGCAAACACCTCCGACCACTCCTGCTCTACCCCAAACGCCACCGCGTACGGCAGGAACGCCAGGAACTGCTGAGGACTCTTCTCTGGAGCGTTATGAAAGGCAAAACGATCCTTTCCGGTGACCGATAAAAACTCTTTAAAACCCGCTAAATGATAGTACGCGTCGTACCCTCGTTTTGTGCGACGTCGATACAATACCGCTGCTGCCACCACAAAGGTAGCCACGCCAGCCACTACCGCCACTACCCATGGAGCGCCTGTCATACTTGTTCCGACGTACACAATAACCAGCACCACCAACCCTACGCCAGCCAGTAGCCGGTATGGTGCACTTCGTTCAAAGAAGCCACGTGCCACCAGGTCATCTCGAATTGCCTGACGTAAGCGTTGTAATTCTTTGTAATTGCGACGCTGTTGTGTCTGGTCACGTTTCAGCTCACTAAGTCGTACTGCACTACCCATCGTCATGACACTTTGCCCAAAGAGCAGCTCAAGCAAAGTGCGGTGAAAGGCAGTGGGGACCTCGGCCGGTGACCGTTGTAACTGCACTTCATAATCGTCAGTATTAAACAGCCACAATACCGTACGATCAGTCTTCGTGATGGTAATAAACCCTTCTGTGGCTAGCTGCAGCAGGCCAGCGGTGATATCTCTTGCGTGCAAAGTACCGTCAAGCAGTACTCCAGCGTACATGGGCAAGACGTCTGGATATGGTTCATACTGAGCCACAATACTGCGCCCACCTTGTTTGTGGAGCGTCTTCTCTTGGTACAGCCATCGTCCATACCAAGCTATACCAAGTAACAGCAAGGGCACGAGCCAATACCACACCGATATTCGTTCCAGCACTGGTGTCGCTACCCGCTCAGCTCGTAGCGCCTGCGCAATCGTCAATTCCTCGCCCGGTCGCAGTTCACCAGCCGTAAATACAACCGCATCTCCGGGGTGAGTGACCACGCAAGTATCACTACCAGCGACTCCCGTGCCAGGCGCTCCCGCATAACAAGCATGCTGCTCAAGTACAGCGCCAGGTGGTGCGGTCACCGTCGCTGTAGCAGCTTGTATTGGCACGTCCCATTCGCTGCCGGTTACGTTCCAGTAAAGTTCAGGTGATTCCGTCTCATACACTGATAAGCCACCAGTTACACGGTACGAGATCGTGTAGATATGCTGCCCGGTGATTGTCGTCTTTGGATCACCAAGACGTACCGTAAGCTCTTTCCGTGATTCACTCACCTGTAGCGGCACTGCGTCACCAGCTCGAGTCGCTGTAATTTCATCTATCTCGATAAAGCGCTTTTTATACCACGTTGCAGCGGGCTGTGGATGGGTTAGTGGCAGGGTGCGGTAGATACCGTGTCGTTCGGCACTGCCAAAGTCGTACTCGATGGTTTCGGTCACCACAAAAGAGCCGTCTGCTGCCACAGCAATATCACTGGTAAAACCAGTAATTCGCTCAGCCGCTACAGCACTGCCGGGCAGCCAACACCATAATAAAGCCGCTAACGCTACTTTGTGCAACACCTTATGACTTGATTCCTTGCGGCGTTTCATTGCTTGTGTAGTCACTATCGTCAGACCAGTGCAGGAAGTGTCGTGCTTTATAGAGCCCTTTGGCCTCGATATTTTCCTCCATGGCTAGTTTCAGTTCAGCAGTGGTGATATCAAGCAGTTCTGTCAGCGCGTCAAGCGCCACCATGAGGTCGGCGTACTCTTCTAAAAAGTCTGCTCGACTGCGCACGTGGGCTAACGCTCGTGACTCCTCCGCCACTTTCTTCAACAACTCTTGCTCGAACTCGGCGTCATCGTTGAGCGTCCGCACCTCGCACTGTTCTCCTTTACTCTCGATTTTTGCCTGAATGCGGTCTCGCACCAACTTATTGTAGTAGACCTTACTCATAAAGAAGGTTAGAAATCTACCTTAACGTTTTCTCGTTCTTCACTCGTTTCTTCCAGCTCAAAGTATTCCTCTTCCTTGAAGCCAAACATGTTACCGATGATATTGCTCGGAAATGATTGGAGTTTAATCGCCAAGTCGCGCACATTACCGTTATAGAAGCGTCGGGCGGCTTGGATTTTATTCTCCGTGTCTGAGAGTTCTGTCTGAAGCTCAGAGAAGTTCTGGCTGGCTTTTAGATCTGGATACGCCTCTGCTACCGCCAATAGGTTACCGAGTGCGCCCGTTAGTGCCTGTTCAGCACCGGCCATCGCCTTGATTTGCTCCGGTGTGATATTACTTGGGTCAACGTGCGTCTGCGTGGCTTGGGCGCGAGCTTCCGTCACTTGGTCAAACGTGCTCTTTTCGTGTGCAGCATAGCCTTTTACGGTTTCGATCAGATTGGGAATGAGATCGTAACGACGCTTCAACTGTACGTCGATGTCAGCCCAGGCTTCGCGCGTTCGTTGCGTGAGTTTGACAAACGTGTTGTAGGTCACAATAGCGTAGAGCACCGCTACTGCGAGAATACCAATGATAATCCAGGTTGTAGTCATATAATTCCTTTACGTTAGTAGTACCCAAAATATAGCACATATACCCTACTCTCAACAGCTAGTAATGCTGAGAAATAGCCTCATTCCCGCCAAACGGCCTAGGTTTGGCGGGAACTCGTCTACCTATCGCTAACTAACACAGAGAAGCCGGTGCGAGATTTATAGAGTATTTGCATTCTGAGCGCAGTCAGAGCAAGAAAAAAGAACAACTGACGTAGTCGGTTGTTCTTTTTTTGAAGCGGTTCCAGGAATGTGCTCTAGGAAGGAGCACATTCGGAACAAAATTCGCTATAGTCGCTTGCGCTCGTTAGCTCAACCAACTGTAAGTGGCAGCCTATACGTTGTGCAGGTTCCAGCGATTCTCCCTGGGTAGGTCGAATCGGGAACAAAATTCGCTATAGTCGCTTACGCTCGTTAGCTCATTTTACATCATGCCGGGCATGCCGCCGCCCATGCCGCCCATATCAGGCATAGCCGGAGCGGCCTTGTCATCTTCCGGTTCATCCGCGACTGCCGCTTCCGTGGTCAAGAAGATGGCGGCCGCTGAGACGGCGTGCTGCACGCCAGAGCGCTCAACTTTCACTGGGTCGATGATGCCCGCCTTGATCATATCTTCAACGAGTTCACCTTTCGCGGCGTCGTAGCCTGCGTTACCGCCCATTTCTTTCACCTTCTCTACGATCACACCACCTTCGTCACGACCAGTGTTATCGACAATTTGCCGTAGTGGCATGGTGAGAGATCGTAGCACGATCGAGTATCCGACCTGCTCTTCGGCGGTAAGTTCACTCTCCTTTTTAGCCAGTACGTTGTCTTCCACGTACCCGGCCGCCTTAGCGAGTGCGGTACCACCACCGGAGACAATACCTTCTTCAATCGCTGCCTTAGTGGCAGCCACCGCGTCTTCGATCTTCAGTTTCAGGTACTTCATCTCAGTTTCAGTAGCTGCCCCAACGCGGATAACACCTACGCCTCCGCCAAGCTTGGCGATACGCTCTTCGAGCTTCTCGACGTCAAACTTCGACGACGTGTTCTCAAGCTGTGCGCGCAGCGCTTTGATGCGGTCGTCGATAGCGTCTTTGGTGCCAGCACCCCCAACGATGGTTGTGTTGTCCTTGCTAGAAACGACACGGTCAGCTTTACCAAGGTGGGCCAACTCAGCCTCTTCGAGCTTCATACCGAGCTCGTCAGAGATGACTTGACCACCAGTCAAGACTGCGATGTCTTGCAGCATTTCTTTCTTGCGGTCGCCGTAGCCAGGTGCCTTGAGCGCCAACACTGAGAAGCCGCCTTTGAGTTTGTTGACCACAAACGTCGTCAGAGCTTCACCCTCAATGTCGTCCGCGATAATGACAAGCTCTTTCTTGCCGTCTTGAGCTACCTTCTCTAAAAGCGGCAAGATTTCCTGGACGTTAGAGACCTTTTTGTCAGTAATGAGAATCTGGGCGTCTTTGTACTCCGCCTCCATTCGCTCGGAATTAGTGACCATGTACGGTGAGACATAGCCCCGATCAAACTCCATACCTTCAGTAAATTCAGTTTCGATACCAAATGACTTCCCTTCTTCCACTGTCACCACACCGTCTTTACCGACTTGATCGATGGTTTCAGCGATTTTACTACCGATCTCTTCGTTTTCAGCCGAAATGGTAGCCACTTGTTTAATCTCGTCGTTGGTTGAAATGTCCGTGGCCTGCTCCTTGAGCGCCACCACCACGTCTTCAGCAGCGTGCTCCATACCAGCTCGGACTGCCATGGAGTTAAGACCCATCGTGGTTTGGCGCAACCCTTCGTTGATGAGGGCCTGGGTGAGTACTGTAGCAGTCGTCGTTCCGTCACCAGCCTGGTCGTTGGTCTTGTTCGCTACCTCCTTAATAATCTCAGCCCCCATATTTTCAAACTTGTCGCTGAGGCTGATGTCTTTAGCAATCGACACACCGTCGTTCGTGATCGTTGGGCCGCCAAAGCTCTTGTCGAGCATGACGTTTCGTCCACGCGGGCCAAGCGTCACCTTTACAGCGTTCGCTACCGTATCAACTCCTTTCTGTAGTTTCTTCTTGACGTCTTCTCCAAAAATTACTTCTTTTGCCATATGCGTTACTAAATCAAGAACTTATTACTCGTTACCCGAGCACTGCTAAAATATTGCTTTCACTGACGAGGAAGTAGTCTTGATCATCAACTTTCACCTCATCAAAACCGTACTTAGAAAATACGATACGATCTCCTTCTTTCACTTCCATCGGGATACGCTTTTCACCATCTTCATCCCATTTACCAGGACCGGTGGCAACAATCACCCCCTGCTCTGGCTTCTCTTGCTTGGCTGAATCAGGAATGATAATACCTGAGGCTGATACGGTACCCGCCTCCTCGTCTGTCAACGGTCGCACCACTACTCTATCGCTGAGTGGTTGTATCTTTACGTCTGCCATAATGTTCTTACGAATACTAGTTAGAAACTAATCAATACCTCTCTGCGCTTGTGCAATCATAACAGTCCACGGAGAAAACAACGTTGGTCTCCTCCGGCGCACGCGTATTATACAAGAGGTATAGTGGTTTGCAATTTCTTCGATTTAGACCGCGCTACTCATAG
Organism: Candidatus Parcubacteria bacterium; assembly: GCA_021767645.1. Classification (GTDB taxonomy): domain Bacteria; phylum Patescibacteriota; class Minisyncoccia; order Phycocordibacterales; family UBA918; genus OLB19. The sequence continues at coordinate 8,477 of JAASSY010000011.1, forward strand.
TTATTCGTGTCGTCCAAGCAGTATTCTATTTACTTCCCTACCCCCTTCTGCTACGATAGCGGTCATGGAAATGATTCAAACAGCACTCCCGTACGTCCAAATCGTACTCGCCGTCCTGCTGGTCGCTACTGTACTGTTACAACAGCGTGGTTCGAGCATTGGCGGTGCTTTTGGTGGAGACAACTTCAGTGCCACGTTCCACAAGCGCCGTGGCGGTGAACTCTTCCTCTTTCGAGCTGCAATTGTTCTCGCTACTCTGTTCGTTGGCAGTGCCCTTCTCAACATCCTCATCTAGTAACTACACAGCAAAATCTGCCTGCCACTCGATTGCATCGAACGGTTCGCAGCGCTCTTGGTAATTTATTATGCCTACATCTTTACAGCGACCGCGTCGCTCACTACTACAACGTTATTTCGCCTTCGTCGAACGCCGCTCACGCTTTGACCGATTACTATTACATACGGCTGTAGTGGGCTTAGTGGCTTCTGTTGTATACGCTGCCATTGCACTGAGTACCTCCTTTACTACAGCGATCCCTGCCACTGGCGGCACTGTTACTGAAGGCATTATTGGCACACCGCGGTTCGTAAACCCAGTGCTCGCAATCACTCGAGCTGATCACGATATGACGGCTCTTTTATTCGATGGAGTGATGAAACTAGACACCAACGGCACGCTGACAACCGACGTGGCTGAATCCGTGACCTTAAGCGAGGACGGTTTGCGGTACAGTATCACTATCCGTGAGGATGAGTACTTTCACGACGGCACACAGCTAACTGCAGCTGACGTAGTATTTACCTACCAACTCATCCAAAATCCTGAGCTTAAGAGCCCGCTTCGCGGCAACTGGGAAGGTGTGTCGGTTACACAAACTGGTGATTTCTCGCTTGAGGTGGCACTGCCGGAGCCGTATACGCCGTTTATAGAAAATCTGACCGTCGGTATTATACCGCGACACATTTGGGCAGACCTGCCTATCGAGCAAATACCATTTAGTGAGTACAACACGAGTCCTATCGGCAGCGGTGCGTTTGCGATAACCGACATAAGCTTCAGCCCCACCGGCCTGATCACCGACTACACCCTTGAACCCTCCACCTTTAGTAATAGCTCGCCACGTCTGTCAGAACTCCACATTGACTTCTACAACAATGAGGCTGAACTACTCACCGCACTCGATGAGGGGCTCGTCGATAGCACCGCCAGTCTATCGAGCCGCACACTCTCTGAACAGTCATTTCCCAACCAGTCGATAACGGAATACCCGCTACCCCGAACGTTTGCTTTGTTTTACAACCAAAATCGCTCTGGATCACTCCGGGACGAAACAGTACGCAAGTTACTATCGCAGAGTATTGACAAAGAAGGTTTAGTTGCTACAGTGCTCGATACCTACGGTATTCCCATCGATACTCCTGTACCTGCCACTTACGGTACGCTACAATCAACCAGTACCCCGTCAGCAACCTCATCAGAAATGGCAGACGTAGCAACCACGCTCACGGCAGCTGGTTGGGAGCAAAATGACGACGGGATTTGGGAGCAAGCTATTGACGACGAACTAGTCCGACTTGAACTCCGCATCGCAACGGCAAACACCGACGTGTTTGTAGCTACCGCAGAATATATCAAGGCTGCCTGGGACAGTATCGGTGTACCAACGACGATTGAACAGTACGAGCAAGCCGACTTAGTCCAATCTGTTATTCGGCCACGTAATTTCTCAGTCTTGCTATTTGGTAATGATGTTGGACGCAGTATAGACCTCTACCCTTTTTGGCACTCGTCGCAACGAGAAGATCCTGGTCTCAACGTTGCTCAGTACACCAACATCGATACCGATGCGTATCTCAGTACGCTACGAACGAGCCAAGACAGCGCGGAGCGTACTGAGGCACTCAACAACTTTGTTTCGACCATTGCTGCAGAACAGCCGGCCACCTTCTTGTATACACCCACGTTTGGTTACCTGGTACACGAAGACATCTCACAACCTGAACTGTCTCGCCTTAATCACCCAAGTGAACGATTTACACACGTCGAGACCTGGTACCGTGGCGATGAGTCGCTCTGGCCATTTTTTCAAGACTAACTAGTGGTTAGTGACCGGTGGCACAGTCATTGTGCCTTCGTCCACTACCTATTAGTAACGAGTAGTAATTCTGTAACGATTAGAATTGTATACAATATGAACAACGCACAATCATCGGGTAACAACCGCTCAAGCGGGAACCGAAACAACAATCGACGCCGTACACCACGCACGTCGACCCGATCTACCCAAAAAACCGCCCGGTCACAAAACCGGCCTAACAACAATAACCGCGGTGGTCGCAAACCAGCCGCTAAAAAAGCTGTCCGCAAGCGCTCAAGTGCTCGCAACCGCATGCGTCGACAGCGCCGCAAAATGACAAACCCAGCCTTAACACACCGCCTAGCCACTACCGACGCAAAAGGACCGCAAATTCCTGACATCACTGATGAAGATACAGTCCGCGTGGTCGCCATCTCCGGTCTCGAGCAAATTGGACGTAATATGTGGGTCTTCGAGACGAAAGACGACATGATCGTTATCGATGCTGGCTTCCAGTTCGTTGGCGAGGGGGCAGGCGCTCCGGGTATTGACTATATCCTACCCAACACGCAGTACATCGAAGAACGAAAACATAAAGTCCGCGCTATGGTAGTGACCCACGGTCACCTCGACCACATCGGCGGCATTCCTTTTGTCATGGAACGTATTGGTAACCCCCCTATCTACACCCAGTACCTCACATCACTCATGATCCTCAAACGACAAGAAGAGTTCCCGCACATGGATCCACTGACTGTTAATGTTGTCAAAGAGGGTGAGTCGTTCACCGTTGGTAACCAGAAAATTAAAACCTTCCCGGTTACCCACTCGATTCCTGACGCTATGGGTGTCGCCTTTGCCACCAAGTACGGTGACGTCGTCATTACTGGTGACATTCGCCTGACCCACGATGGAGAGGGCAATATCGACAAATTTGAGCGTGAAGCCTGGGAGAGTGTCGGCCAGAACAACAACTTACTGATGCTGGCTGACTCGACCAACGCTGATCGTGAAGGATTCTCTTCCCCAGAATCAGTCGTGTTTGACTCGCTGGAAAAAATCATCAAAAACGCCACTGGTCGACTGATTATTGGTACTTTTGCGTCACAGTTTGAGCGCCTGATCCACATCATTAAGACCTGTGAAAAATACGGCAAGGTTGTGGTACCAGAGGGGCGCAGTATTAAAACCCACATCGAGATTGCCCTTACTGCCAAAATGATGGAAGTAAAGCCTGGTGTCATTATCTCAGCGCAAGAGATGGAAGACTACCCAGCCGATAAAATTGTGGTACTGGCTACTGGAGCCCAAGGTGAGGAGTTTGCCGCACTGATGCGGATGGCAACTGATAAACATAAATTTATTACACTCACCGAACGCGACACCATGGTCCTTTCCTCTTCGGTAATTCCGGGTAACGAGATTGCTGTACAGAAACTCAAAGATAATATCTACCGCAAGAACTGCCGAGTGATTAACTACAAAAGCGCGAGCGTGCACTCGTCAGGACACGGCAACGCTGGTGAACTGAACTGGGTACGCCAAACGGTAAAACCGAAGTTCCTTATGCCAGTTCATGGCCACCACTACCACTTAAAGAGTCACGCGTATACGGCGATTGAAAACGGGTTTCCGAAAGACAACATCGTCGTACCAGACAATGGAACCATTCTCGACATCAAAAATGGTGAGGAGCTGATTGTCCATAAAGTTAAAGCTCCGACTGAAGACATATTCGTTGACGGCTTCAACGTTGGCGCCAAGCAAGAAGTAGTGCTTCGTGACCGGCAATCTCTCGCTGAACAAGGCATGTTCGTCATTATTGCTACCGTCAACACCCGGACTGGTAAACTGCGCAAGTCACCTGACATTATCTCGCGTGGCTTCATCTACCTCCGAGAGAACCAGCAACTCCTTTCGGAAGCACGAGTACTGATCAAGAAAACGGTTGAAAAACAGACCGCTAACATGCATCCGATCGACCTCGATATCGTCAAAGATGACCTCTCCGATGTCGTCAGTGGCTTCCTGATGCAAAAAACGAACAAGACACCGATGGTCATACCAGTACTCATTGGTATCTAATATTCAGTCAAGATACACGAGATTTTGTCCCCGCAGAGCACAAGCGGGGGCATTTTCTATTGCTACAATACACTCATGTTGAGCTCCTTACGACAGGCTGTGCTTAATCGTCACCCGTTTTCTAAGCGACACGCACCGCCGAAGTTCTACCTCATTTACGTCCTCTCGACGCTGTTTGTTTTTCACAGCATGCTCGTGTCCTACAGTAACTCCACCTACATGGAGCGCTTTGCCACCCCCGAAGTCATCGGTACGCTCTACACAGTTGGTTCCGCACTGGCGGTATTTGCCTTTCTGTTTATGACGCGAATATTGCGCAAGCTTGGCAACGTACGTACGGTCGTCTGGCTAGCGGTTTTTGAAGTACTCACTTTGTTGATTATTGGTAGCGCTTTTACGCCAGCGCTCACCATTACCGCTTTTGTCCTATTTCTGATTATTAATCCACTGATTTTTCTCAACATAGACGTCTTCTCGGAAAGCCTCATCGGTGATAACGAGCAAAGTACCGGCTCCAAGCGCGGCCTCGCCCTGACGCTTATGAGCATGGCCTCTGCCTCGGGCCCATTTGTACTCAGCCTCCTGGTAGATAACGACGCCACAGCTCTAAATCAACCGTACTTTGTCTCGGCAGCAGTCTTTCTACTTTTCATTGCTTTAGTATTGATTCACTTCCACACCTTCAAAGACCCAGAGTATCAGGAATTGCGTGTTATGCGTGCTATCAGACTATTCTGGGAGCATACTGATATGCGCTACGTACTGCTGATGCAGTTTCTTTTGCAAATCTTTTTTGCCTGGACGGTGATCTATATCCCGCTCTACATGGCCACTACTATTGGTCTCGGTTGGAGTACTATCGGTAGTGCGATTGGTACCGGTCTCCTTGCCTTTGTCCTACTTGAGTACCCGATAGGTCGTCTCGCTGACACGCGCTATGGTGAAAAGGAAATGATGGCTATCGGGTTTCTTATCTTAGCCCTCAGCTGTTCCTGGCTGATGTTTATGACTACCACCGCATTTTGGCCGTGGGCGCTGTTGATGTTTATCACTCGGACTGGGGCTTCGTTTGTTGAGGTGACTTGTGAAAGTTACTTCTTTAAACACACAAAAGGCAGCGATGCCAATACCATCAGCTTCTTTCGACTCACCCGACCACTTGGTTTTATGGTAGGGTCACTGATTGGTAGCGCCAGCCTCCTCTTCTTGCCGTTTAACCTGATTTTTATCGTATTAGGACTCGTCATGACACTTGGTATCTTCTTTGCCATCCCTATTAACGACACTAAGTAGCTACGGTAAATCCAGCTTACCTCCTTGCTTCACTACAAGACCTTCTGCCAATAACCGCTTCAGCTGCTGCTCTACGTTGGTCGACTGGAAGGATGCTAACTCAAGGCGCAACTGCGACCTGGTCATAGGGTGTCGTGTGAGCGTGCGCATGATCGCACCACGTACCTGTCGATTGCTACCAATGAAGCGAGACTGCTTCGTGTAATGCTTACTCTGCTGGATATTATTACCATGCGTCTGTTTAAGATATGAACCATAGTCCATCAAAGCCCAATACCATTCACGTGGCTGGGTTTGGTCAAGTGTTCGCTTCACGAGTTCGGCTATCTTTTGGTCGGATACAGCCTGTTGCTGAGGAAAAAAGTGGTGGAGATACACCGTACGAATATTAGTTTCTAGTATTGGTACCGCTTCGTTATACGCAAAAGCCATCACCGCCCCAGCAGTGTACGGACCGATACCTGGTAACGACTGCAGCCCCTCATAACTTCGCGGCCAACGACCATGATAATCCTGCGTAACCACCTGCGCGCACTCCCATAGACGCTTCGCTCGGCTGTTATAACCTAACCCCTGCCAGGCTGTTAGTACTTCTTTCAGCCGCGCCTCAGCTAGTGCTTTCGTGGTCGGCCACTGATGTACAAAGGTACGATACTTGGGTAATACCCGAGACACTTGCGTCTGCTGCAGCATGACCTCAGAGACCACGATCTTATACGGCTGAATAGTACGGCGCCACGGTAAATCATGCCGACCGTGCTCACGGTAAAATTTCCAGACAGCGGCCACAAACGCTCGTTCTTGCGCATTCATAGTGATACCGGTAACTTACTCTGACTGGTGTGTAGGAGCGCTTGGCTGCTGATCCTCGGATTGGGCCGGGATAATAATCCAGGCTATCACATAGACAAGCAAGCCAGGCATAAGTCCGGTCAGGATCAACAACACTATGGCGCCCAGTCGCCATAAGACAACGTCTTGGGCAAAATAATCAGCCAGACCCGCCAGTACACCACCAACCAGACCGACTTTTGTATTACGATATAATCGCTTTCCCGTCATAGCACCAGTATACCTGACTCAGAAACCTAACGCACGAACTTACAGTTCGTAAATCACATCTTTACGCTCAACCACAATTGACCAAGCATGCTGCTTGGCTGCAGAAAATAGGGCTTGGTTGGGATTAAAACATATTGGCCGTTCTACTAACTGTAGCATTGCAATATCGCCCTCTGTGTCGCCAACGGCAACTGAGCCGGTCAGGGTGTACGTATCGTCTTCCAACACCCGTCGAACGATGTTGGCTTTATCAGCAATTACTGATTCCTCGACAACTTCACCGGTAAACCGGTCAGTTGGGCCGATTTCATACATTCTGCCGTAAACCTTATCAAAGCCATAACTAGCGCAAAACTCATCCAATATAGCCTTCGGTGACTGCGAGATAGCAATCAAGTAGTAATTATCAGCCTTCAGCTGTCCAATGAGATCACGTGTGTAACGGTACACGTGCTTGCTTTGTTCTGCCACCATGGCTCGACCGACATCTGCTACAGTGCCGTAATGAACGCCTTTGAGGTTACCTAAAAATACGTCAATGACCGCCTGAATATACGCTTCGTATGTACCTTCACGGTTTCGCCAGGCTTCGTAAGCAGGTTGGTAGGTAGCAGCAGCGTCTGCGGGAAAGATACGTACACTCACCAACTCTTCAACCAGCTCAATCAGCAGACTGGAACGGAATACTGTTCCGTCAATATCAAAAAAGGCAACTTTTTGTTGGTCTGATGACATTACGAGCCGAGCTTACGAATAGTGAAGCGAACGAGTGCTCCAATCGCCATAAAGTATGCCACTGTGGCTACCACCATACCTGCCACCGGTACAAATGTGAGTGCGTACAGAACTGTCACACCACCCACGATCACCGGCACTGTCACCACTGGCTGACCAAACAACCACCGGCTACCGTAAACACCAAACAGGATACCAGCGAGCACGAAGGCAAAAGCATAC
>JAASSY010000040.1 GCA_021767645.1 Candidatus Parcubacteria bacterium
ATTGCGGATAAGGTGTGCGTCCCAAGCGTCTTGGAGTGTCTGCATCTGTGTTGGCGGAATACTTTTTAGTTGCTCCCCGATAGAACTACCAGCAAAGCCGTACGTTTCTAATGCTTCACCGAGCATAATGTCAGCTTCGATAATAGCTAGCTTCCAGTCATTAGGTCGATCAGATTGCACGTGTCGCTCCACTTCCGACCAACGAGTATTTGCGGTGCTGCCGCCGTGCAGCTCTTTCCAAGCTTGGTGCTCTCGAGCTAGCTTATCAGTCATGAGTAGGGTGTACTCATTGATACGTAAGTAGGCGTAAATTGTTCCAATGATAAACAGGAGGGCGAGCAAAAAAGCAATGACTGACCACCAGGTCCATACCGTATCAATAAAACTCAGTAGACTCAGCCAAAAGTCACTCGCCCCAGTTGTGCCACCATTGGTAAACGTGTCGTAAATTGACCGAAATACCGGTGAAAAATCAACGCCGTAGCTATCGTATAAAATATCGTTATCGTCAGGTTGCATAAATTAGTTTCGCAACCACGATGTACAGGCTAGCGACGACTATCGTAGATACACTTACCAGCTGCGAAGAGTCGTGCGTCACCTCCATGTGGTGCTATATATTGTACCCCAACCGGCAGCGCTTTTTCATCTCGTTCAACAGTACCCATTGGTAATGATAAGGCTGGCACACCAGTTAAATTCACCGGTACGGTAAAGATATCCTGCTTGTACATGGATAGTGGATCATTCTGTTCACCAAGCGCAAAAGCTGGCGTTGGTGCTGTTGGCAGTAATACCATATCAACTGACGCAAAAATGGTCTGCAACTCTTGCCGCATCAACTCGCGCGCTGCCTCGGCCTTACCGTAGTATGCATCATAATATCCGGCAGAGAGAACGTAGGTCCCAAGGAGGATACGTCGCTTTACCTCAGCCCCAAAGCCCGCTGCTCGAGATTGTTCGTAAATATCTAGTAAGCTATCGCCAGCTGCAGATAAGCCGTAACGAATGCCATCAAACCGAGCTAAGTTAGACGATACTTCTGCCGGCATCGACACGTAGTAAGCTGCCAAGCCTTTTTCAAAAAGTGGCAATTCGATGTCAACGACTGTATGACCAGCTTCCGTCAACTGCGCAATATGCTCCTCAAACCGCTCCATGACATCTGCATCAACCCCTGCCCCCAAAAAACTGCGTGGTACTCCGAATGTATAAGAGTCTTTCGTAACAACTGGTTCGTAGGTGTCTTCACTAATAGTCGTCGCATCACGCTCGTCACGACCCGCCATGGTGGTGTGCAGCAGCTCAGCGTCTGCTACCGAATGGGTCAGCGGACCAGCCTGATCGAGCGATGAACCCATCGCTATCAGGCCATACCGTGATACGGCTCCGTACGTTGGTTTAAAACCAACCAGACCACAGTAGCTGGCTGGTTGACGAATCGAACCCCCCGTATCAGTCCCAATAGCAGCCGGCACAAAGTTGGCCGCCACCGCTGCTGCTGAACCACCAGAAGAGCCACCTGGAACACGGTCGATGTCATGTGGGTTCTTCGTCGGGCCAAAGGCAGAATTCTCCGTTGAACCACCCATGGCAAACTCGTCGAGATTGGTAGACCCAATGAAAATTGCACCCGCATCACGCAGCCGCTCAATAATTGTCGCGTCGTAAGTGGCTGTGTAATGCTCTAGTATTTTGGAAGCGGCTGTCGTCTTTTTGCCTTTGATTAAAATATTGTTCTTTACCGCTAGTGGCACACCCAATAAGGCTGGTGTATCAGCTCCGTGAGTTTCGTATTGCTTGGTTGCCGCCTCAGCCGCTGCCACAGCGTCTTCATACGTGGCTAAGAAAGCATGGATCTCTCTGTCTTCGTTAGCAATCTTTTGTAGCGCATCTGCTACTGCTTGCGTTGGTGTATACGTACCAGCAATAAACTGCTCTCGCAATTCCGTAATGGTCATGATTCGTCTTGGTTAAGAATTTTCTTCACCTTGAGCCAGCGATCTTCTCGGCTCGGTGCTTCAGTCAACAACGTCTCTGTATAAGTATCTGGCTCGTTCGTTACTTCATCGGCGCGAAATACATTATGAACCGCCCCCACTTTTTTCACCTCATCAGCTGTAGCAGTAATATCACTCACTGCGCTAACGTAGTTGAGCACTGCATCTATGTCTTGGCTAAGAGCTGTAGCCTCTTCGTCACTCACTGCGATGCGCGCTAAGCTGGCGAGGTGTTTCATATCTCCCTGTTCCATAGCGGCCATAATAGCACAGTCGTCGTTACTGCGAAATCAAGTTTTGAAATTCAACTTCCGTGAGTGTTGGTATACCAAGAGCTTTCGCTTGCGTTGCCTTACTACCAGCCGCTTCTCCGGCTACCACGAAATCAGTCTTCTTGGAGACACTGCTCGCGACCTTGGCTCCGTGTTTGCGTGCTAAATCTTTGGCCTCATCTCGCCCCAGTGTCGGCAGTGTACCAGTAAATACTATCGTCTTGTCAGCCAAGACTTGGCTGGCGGCGCGCGGTGGATTTTCAACCGTCACTTCTTGTAGTAGGGCTTCTAGTGATGCCTGGTGTAGCGGATCAGCAAACCAATCTTGCAACGCTCGTGCAACCGTGTCTCCCACACCATACACGGCAGCTACTGCAGCTTCGTTTGCCTGACGCAATGAATCTAGTGATCCAAAATGCTCAGCCAACACCCGGGCTGTCTCTTCACCCACCTGGTCGATTGATAGCGCAATTAAGAACCGGTGCAGTGGCACAGTGCGAGCAGCTGCGATAGCATCGATCACATTCTGCGCAGACCGCTCTTGAAACCCAGGTAAATCACGCACATCGCCAAACTCTAAACTAAATAAATCAGCCGGTGTCTGTATGAGCCCATTATCGAGAAGGAGATCAATAATCCGTGGGCCTACCCCGTCAATATTGAAGGCTTGTTTGGAAACAAAATGATAGAGCCGATATCGATGCAAATGGTCAGAGTCAAGTGTCGTGCAACGATAGGCAGCTTCGCCTGGTATTCGTTCTATTGTACCGTCACCACCACACCCTTCAACACGCTTCGGAAATGAGTACGGTGTGGTCTGAGGTGGGCGCAACTCAGTGATAACCGAGAGGATTTCTGGAATAATGTCACCGGCTTTTTGGATAATCACTGTGTCGCCCACTCGCACATCGAGACGTTTGATCTGGTCTTCGTTATGAAGCGTTGCTCGTGATACCGTCGACCCATCCACGACAACCGGACGAAGATGAGCTACAGGAGTCACTACGCCAGTGCGTCCCACCTGTAACTGGATATCCTCGACCACAGTCGTCGCCTGCTCAGCCGGGAATTTATACGCAGTCCCATACCGAGGTGACTTCGCTGTGTAGCCGAGTGCTCGTTGCAATGAGACTTCATTCACTTTAATCACCACTCCATCCACTCCATAGTCAAGTGACTCGTGCGCAGTCCGCCATTGTTGGTAGTAGGTTTCGATCTCTGCTAGTGACCGACATACCCGCCAATGCACATTCACTCGAAACCCCAACTGACCTAGCAGCTCAAGTTCCCCCGCTTGCGTATCCGGCCGATGGAACGCACCACCTTGGTCGGCAAACTGATCAATATCATAGACAAACATAGACAGCTTACGCTTCGCAGCCACTGCCGGGTCGAGCTGGCGCAGCGTCCCAGCGGCGGCGTTACGAGGGTTGGCAAACAGTGCCTCGCCGGCTGCGGCGCGAGATGTATTAACCCGAGTAAACTCAGAAGCTGACATCCACACCTCCCCCACACACGTTATAGTGACAGGATAAGCCAACTGCTGTGGTACGTCGGTAATGGTACGGACAGTATGGGTTACATCTTCACCGGTTATCCCGTCACCCCGGGTAGCCGCTCGTACCAACTGACCTTCTTCATATGTGAGCACTGCTTTCAGTCCATCAATTTTATGTTCCACCACGTAACTTATTGTGGTCTCTGTTGGCGTAGTATCGAGAAACCGATAGAGTCGAGCCTCCCAGTCTGCCAACTCATCGTAGGTGAAGACATTACCAAACGACCACTGTCGTACACTATGCGTCACTTTTGCAAACGCCTCACTCGGTGCACCACCTACCACGTTCACCTCTGACTCATCTTCTTCA
>JAASSY010000012.1 GCA_021767645.1 Candidatus Parcubacteria bacterium
GAGCACGAAGGCAAAAGCATACAGAATAAGCAAGAAACCAAGCATCGCAATACCAAGTGGTGTAGCCAGCACAGTAAACATAAGTACCAATGCGACCAACGGCCCAGCCAGTACACTACCGGCTCCGATACCACCCAAAATAAGTGGGTGCGCAAACATATCTTCGGACATAGCTTGTAGTTGTCGCTTGAAGAGTAGGTAGAGAGTTAGGGCGGAAAACAGCAGCATAAACAGTGGTGTCACCACGGAGCGGGTTGATGCTTCTGTCGCTAACACTTCGATTGTTCGTTCTTGAATTTCTCCTTCAATCACACTGTTCGGACTACGGACTAAATCAGTCCGGCTTTCGTACACCAGATTGCCCTCGATAGCAGCTGCCTCACCTAGAGTGACACCAGCCGGGGCACGCAGCTCGACATTGCCGGCCACCGTACCGTCGATACGGACTCGCTCGGCTGCTCCAAACACGGAACCACCGATGGGAGCAGCCAGTTCAACATCACCAGCAAACACCAGCACGTCACCGGCGATGGTTGCCTCTGGCAACACTTCTAGCGTTCCAGCAATAACAAACAAATCACCACCAACTGAACCACTTAAAGTTACATCTCCACCCACCACTCGCACGTCATCAGTGGTAGAGGCACGTACATCAACCGAGCCAGCAAAGGCAAATATATCTTCCCCAACACTACCGTCAATTAAGACAGCGCTACCAGCCGTATAGTAGTCGCCAGTCACTGCACCGGTCATCACGGTTCGTTCAAAGAGGCCGGCAGACATGTAGAGGTCATTCCCCACCACTTGTTCTTCGGCCACGGCAGCGTCAGCTCCAAAACGTAAGACTGTTTCCGCTGCAGCGCTCAGCGGTAGTAAAAATACGGCCAGTAGTACCAAACTAAGAAACTTGTTGTTCATCATGATTATTCTGGCTTGATTCAGCCTTTTTGTCTAGCTCCTCTGCCTCTACCTTAGCCACTGCCTCAGCTTCCTTTTGCAGTTTTTCTTCCTCACGCTTGATGGTCGACTCAGCAATGTTCGACTTTTCGTAGAGATTCATCAGAGAAAAACTCACCATAGCGGCAAATACAATCCCGAAGAGATTCATCAAAAACATCACCGTCGAGCCGGTAATGATCTCCAAATCAACCATCGCAATACCGATACCAACGGCGGCCAACGGTGGGATCAGGGCTACTGAGATAGCAATACCGGGCAACGTTTCACTCCACTCCGGCTGGGCCAGAGCAAATGATACCGCAGCTCCAGCCACGACCGCCACCATAAAGTGGCCGAGACTCGGTTCAATGCGACCGATAATTTCATCAGTCAAAGCACCGTCACCAAACAAAAGAGTGGTAAATATCGATGCCCCAAGGGCAAACACCAGAGACTGCAGTAACGTAGCCGTAGATCGACCCAGCACTTCTGTGTGCGACATCACCAAACCAAGCGCGACGCTCAGAATCGGATACAAAAGTGGTGCGATTAACATACTACCGATTACAATCGAGGCACTATCAAGCAGGAGACCGAGTGTGGCCATAATTACCGACAGTGTCACTAAGTAGAAAAAATCGAAATTAGGCGTTGATGCCTGCATTAGCTTGCGCACCGCTGCTGCCTTATCGTTTTCTTCTATGGCACGGAATCGGGCAGTAATAGACATAATACGTGATCAGATAACTCAGTAATACTTACAGTATAGCGCACCAAGCAGCTACGGGCGGTCGTTAGCCTGCACAGCGGACTCACTTGGGTTTGCGGTATACACCGCTGGCTGCTGTAGCCACCACGCTAAACTGATAATCAATACCAAAAAGAACACCACTCCACCGAGCCAGAATACTCGTTTATAGGAAAGTTCGCGTCGACCGGTGTGCCAATTACGGACGTACAAAAATGAAAAGACGTACTGCCAAAAACTCATACTACAATTTCTTATACAGTGTACCAGTTGCCACTAACACACTCACACCAACGAGGAGCATCAACCGCGGCCGCTCGTAGAGCCAACTCATCTCAGTAATGAGCAGTTCAAGCCCTAAAAGCGTCATTACTAAGCCAAACGTTGTTAAGAGCGCAAACAACACGGGAAACCGCTGCAATACTGTCATCCTCGTTGGTGCGACATACTGCTCTAGTCGGCGTTCAATGTCGCGCAACTGGTCATCGACAGTCGTAAAGACTTTATTAGCTGAATTACTGAGACTTTTTTTCATTGTTCATTATTATACGTCGTTTGCAACAATTCGCGACCACGTTCCCACATCTCTGGATGACCTTGGCCAATGAGCCAATACCACCACTCTCCACCCCACAGATACTGCTTTTCAAACCGTGTCCCTGCAGCGTAGTCGAGAATATCATCAAACATAGCTGGATTCATACGCGAAAATTGTGTTTCTACGTCGACGTCGGTAATCGGCTCGATCAGCCATGGTTCAGCTGATAATTCGATGAGCATGGTTTCCTGTTCTCCATGCAAGAGTCTGACGAAGGCCTCTTTCCACCAATAAAACCACGGTGGCAGAATAGTTCTAAACTGCCCAAGTTCTGGGTTCCAGAAATGTACATACACACTCGTTCCAAACGCATCGCCGTGTTCATACGGACCAGACCATGTTCCCAAATTGCCACTGTCAGTGACTAACAGTGGTCGCGAATCATCAATAGACCGGGCATGCGCCACTTCTGCAATAAAGAAAGCTTCATCGAACGAGCCGCAGTGTTCGCGAGCAAATACTTCGAGGTACGGCTCATTCTCAATTTGCCAGTATGTAATAGCTGGACTATCTTTATAACGCTCCATTACCACCTCCATATACTCCAGGATCTCTGTCTGCTGGTCTTCCCAGGTCAACCCTTCTGCCCACGCCGGCACGTGGCACTCTGGCCAACGCGGTAGACGTCGACCAACTGCAAACACTACCTCAGCTCCCACTTCTTCCGCTCGCGCTAGCTGGTAGTCAAGCTCAGCAAAATTGTAAACATCGTTTTGTGGCTCCACCATTGGCCAATGAGCGGCTAACCGGAGGTGTCGCACCTGTAAATCATCCAGGAAGGCGTCATACACTTCCTGCCAATCCAAACCCAGCTCTCGTGCATACAGCGTATTAAACGACATGCCGTACGTAATAGTCTCTGGCGCTGGTTTATAGGCGTACACCGCAAACACTAAGCCGGCTACCAGCAATACGCCACTAACACTCAAGAATAATCTAAGCACTCGTCGCATACTACGCACCAAACAACATTACAAAGCCAATAGTAATAATCGAGATGAGGAGTACCTTGCGTACGATTGTCTGCTTAGTGTAATCATTTTCACCAGCCGACTCTGGGATAAAGCGACCAAACAGAATACTAATGATAATAATAAAGGCAAACTTAAGACCATCCATCGCCTGCACCACAGTTACCTCGCCCATATCGGTTGCCTTTAAGAGCATAAACGCCGCCACACCGGCCAACACTTTCGTGAGCAAAACTAACATACCCCCGGTACGTGATGTTTGTTTGGTCTGCTCGGTTACTTTGGCAAAATAGGTAGGTACCAGCAACAATGACAGAGCAAACAACACAAACCCTACCCGAGACCAAAAGAAACCATCGTCGAAGCTGGTTTCATCAAACAAACCTTTCATCGAGATGTAATGCAGCGCAAAGAAAATACCACTATGCACCATCAAAACAACAGTTGTCTTAGCGTTTTGAAACCGCATCTGCGAGACCAAAAGCGTACCAATGATCAAAAGTGCTACCCCCCATATGAAGTTCTGCGGCATTGGACTCACCAGAAAGAGGTGGGACATCCCAAAGGAAGATAAGGCCGCAATCGCTCCAATAACCGGCATTACGTCAGACGCATCGGCTTGCTTGAGCGCATCATACATCGACACCAAAGCCATGAAGAAAGTGTACGCCGCGAGAAACGACATCCCCACTACTTGAATCGATGGTGACTCGACGTTAGCAAAGGTCGGTGCGCCTAAATTAGCCAAACCGGGTATCCAACCAAGCATGTAGATCACGAGCCAAGAACCGGTGATGAGGCAGGAGTAAAACGCGTAGACGAACGGTCGCGGAAGCATCTTCTCGTCGCTGACGATGTACTTGTCGAGAATAGCAACAATCGCGTTCAGAAATTGCCCGGCGGTAGCTAACAGGATCCACGTCATACCGCTATTGTCGCACGTTTCTTAGCTCGCTGCAGAGCCGTTATCCGCAACCGAATACTGCTCGATCAGCTCTTTGTAACGCCATGCACTCGGCCGAATCTTCCGCTCCAATGTGTCGTAGTTGATTTCAATCAGACCAAATTTCTTCTCAAACCCGAGAGCCCATTCGTAATTATCCATCAGTGACCAATACATGTGCCCTCTCACATCTACCCCGTCTGCCATTGCTTGTTGCATACCCGTCAACTGCTCTTCGATGTACCACGCTCGGTGGGAATCATCATCGTCAGCCACACCACACTCTGAGACAAAGATGGGCTTTTGGTAGTGATGCAGTATATGGAGCGCACGGTAAATACCACCCGGTATCATTTCCCACCCCATGTCAGATTTGGGATGTTCACCCCGATCACCAAACTTCACGTAGTGGTAAAAGTTTAGCCCAATCTCATCACAGCGATCAGCTACCTTACGCATAAAACTATGGGTTTGAAAGTTAGTAGCAAACCATGCTTTGCAGCGCTGCCAAGGATTGCTCGTAGCATCGTACGCGACAACGTGCTTTACGATACTCACCGATAAATCTGGTGCGACTAGCTTGATAGCATCGTAGGCTTGATTATGTGCCATCACTAGGTGACGTACCACACGACGATACGTACCATATGCCCACCAGCTCTGTTGGGGTCGCGATTGTGACCGCTTGCCTGAATTAGTATACTCTTGCCAATCAGCTAACTTCTGCATTTTAAACGGTGGCCAATTTCCTTTTAACCAACCCAAACCAGCAAACACAATCGGCTCGTTCATTGTAGTAATACCTGCCAGCTCATCGCCGAGCTGCTCAACTACATAGCGAGCGTAACGAGCAAATAACTCCGGTGCTTGCTTTGACTCAAAACCACCCTTATCAGCAAACCACTGTGGCAAGGTGAAGTGCCATAACGTAACAAACGGTGTTAAGCCACGTTCTTTGAGAGCTCGAATAACTGCGCGGTAGTGCTCGATAGCTGCAGTATCAAACTGCCCTTCCACTGGTTCTATTCGTGCCCACTCGATAGAGAAACGGTGGGCGTTGTGCCCGAGCTGCTGCGCGAGATCAAAGTCTGCTTCATAGCGATGATAGTGATCACACGCCCGCCCGCACGCTGGTACACGACCCTCACGGGCTGCTTTGGCCCAATCACAGTTCTCTATCCCTCCTTCGACTTGGTAGGAGGCGGTAGCGGCACCCCAATAAAAATCTTTTGGAAATTTCATTTCTAGATTATAGCAGGACCACTCCTGCCGTGAAAACAGCTATAAAAAATAGTACGTACTCAACACCACTTATCCAATTAAGCCGTAAATACCACAAAGCTATCCAGTCATCAACTCCCCACCGCCGAATGTAGGCAGGGATTTCATTGCCAGACCAGGACACAATAATGCGAAATCTGCGTTCAGACTCAGGCAAAGACTGCCAGTCACTATCTTCAATTAAAATGCGCTTAAGTCGGTTAACCCGTCTCCCGCACAACTTGTAGTGTCGAGATGTAAATGGCCAAAATAGTGCCAGCCCCCAACCAGTACCATATAAATCATTGAGTAAATGAAGCGGTATGACAATAGCAATAAGAATACCCCAAAAGCCACCATATAGAGCAAACAATACACACACAACTATAGCCAGTAATGGGTAGTGTAAAAGTGTACGGTGATCAGACACATGTTCAGCACTAGCAGACACCCTACCTCTTCGTAGAAGTTCTGGCAGTGCGTCAATGTCAGGCAAATGAGACAGCACTACCGCCGCAGGAATAAACCACCACTGCCACTCTTCGTCGGTAATATACAAAGCAGCCACTAGTGCAAATAAGCCGTTTGCCCAATCTGCTAACAATACCAAGATATACTTCATGACCATAAAATAGCATGCCCGCGCTGTGTTACCAGCACGGGTTGTATATTCAAACAAAGGTTACCCTCGATCGTCTAATCATAAGTCAATATTCGAGCTAGAGATTAAAATACTGCTGCCACACTTGGTAGAGCTCGGTTGTTGCTGTTACGTCGCGCGCATTGTAACGCGCAATAGTCTCAAACTCACCGGCTTGGTAGAGCGAAGCCACGTCGTCGCCACTCACCCCATCACCCTTTGGGCTGTCGATTCCATACGCACGACAGACGAGATGGAGGTTAGGCCGACGCGTCATCGCACCATAGAAACTGAATTGATCGGCTAGGTCAACGTGATAGATTGTCTGATGGTTGCGGAGGTAACGCTGCGCCATCAGGTCAATCGACGGCCGTACACCCTGCATGGCACTCCGGTGCCACAAAAACGGGACATCAAACTGACGGCCATTAAAGGTGACGAACCTATCGTACTCTCGAGCGCCCTCCCAAAACTCTTCCAGCATGGCTCCTTCGGAACGAATCTTATAAACAAAGCTGTCCTCTGCTGGCGCTGGTTGTGCTTTTGCTGCCTGGTAATACACCGCACCCTGACCACGCTCTACGTCATACAGAGCAATCGACACCACCACACCGGTAAAGGGTGAGAAGCCGAGGCTGCTTTGCAGGTCGACGAGCTTAGCCTGCCGTTCGGAAGGACTGAGGCTCGAGCGATCAATCCACCGCGTCAAACTGGCTTGTGTGGCAGCGTCCAGCTCATCCCAGTCCTCTCCCACTGTTTCGATGTCGAAGACGAGTGTTGCCATAGGTTACTGAAAGGTAAACGGTTGTGGTGCACCTTGGTAGCAGCCGATAAGGTAATCACGGTCGGTACCCACGGTGTAACGATACCCAGCCGGGTGCGCATAGCCACCACACACATCTGTCTCACCGTCGTACGGTCCGTAGATAGGGAAACCATCGCGAGCGTACCCAACCAGTTGGTTGGCTTGGAGGCCGCGATACGAACGGACGTCGTTGTTAAAAATAAGAATACCAGCTGGCGTAACGCCCACCACTTCACTCGGGAGACAGTTTGTACTACTAGTACGCTGAGGATTTATGGGTAGGGTGAGAAATACCGTACGAATACGTTCGGTGTCAAGAGACGAGCTACCGGTTTCTGACAGGGTTGCTGTTGTATCGGTATAGGCAATTCGCGCCCCTTCCAGCACGGCTACATCTGCTCCGGTTAACGGCCAGCGGCCGATGTACGGCAACGTATCATCTGGGTACAAGCAGTACTGTGGACCAGCAGTGACTTGATTTGAGTCTGACGTGGTCGCAGTGACACGGGCTGTGTCGGCGTCGGTAGTGACACTCGGAGCTGGTTCTATGGTGACTGACGACTCACGCATACGGGCAAGTAGCCGCTCTCGATTCGCTTCGTAGTCTATCGTGGCCACGGGCGTCGCAGCGGCTCCTTCAGTTTCCATACCTGGCTGTAGGGCAACCGACACAGGCTCTGGTGAGGATGCCTGATCTCGTACCAATGTGCCACTGATACCGCTCAGCAAAAAGAGCACTACTACCACAAACAACACGAAGTCACGCGTCCTAATCATGCTTGTATCATACCAAAAAACACCCGAGTCACCGGGTGTTTTTTGGTATAACTGGTTTAGGTTTTTTTAGTCGTTGTTTTTTTAGTCGCTGTTTTACGGGGCGCCTTCTTGGCTGGTGCAGTATCTTCTTTCGTGCCATTCTCGGCAATCGTTCGCTTGCGCTTCGCGGCACTACTCTCCACCTTGACCTCAACCATTTTTTCTAGTCGTCGCATGTCGGCCAGCAATTTGGATCGATCTTGGTTATAGAGGTATAAGTTGAAGATCGAACGACCACCATTACGAGCAAAGACAGCTCGGTCACCAACTTTTTTATTTACAGCTATATGATGAAACGACTCTAGCGCTTCAATCTTTTTGATACCTTTCATTTCCGTGATGCTTCCTTCAGTATCAGCAAAGTACTTAATATACACGGTGTAGCCTTTACATTTTTTCGGAATCACCGGCTTCCGTGGTATTCGAATAGCAATATCGTTCATGGTGTGATTAATGTCACAACTCAAGCGATACAAGGTATCACGTGCCCCGCCAGCGCGTGGAGCAACTTCAATCACCTTCCATTCATCATCAAGCTTCATCAGCTCAACGTGTGCGGTCACGCTCCGCAAGCCAAGCGCATGAATAGCTGTCTCGGCTACCTGTTGCGCTTTCTCAATCGTCGCAGTCTTGAGGTTAGACGGGGTCATTTGCGAGTAGGTATAGAGGTCATCGTGACCTATCTGCCGCGCTGTCTTTTGGTGCACGAGTGGGCAATGATATACCTCACCTCGGGCATTCACGTATGAATCTATTGAATACTGCTCACCTTCAAAGTATTGCTCAGCAATGATGGTTGGCTCTTCGCGACGGGCGTCTTTCTTGTAAGCGTTGCGGAGCTTCCGGAAGATAGTACGGAGCGCCTGTTCTAATTCATCTTCGTGGTAACAAATCGTCACAAACAAACTGCCGGCCAAATTAGCTGGCTTTACAATCATGGGGAACGTTACCTTCTCAATCACCCGCTTTCGTTCAGCTGCAGTATTGTTTTTCACCTTCGTAAAGACTGGCGTGTTTTTAGCGTCAAACAGCTTCAGACGTCGCCGCATATCATACTTATCAGTTGCCCACTGCAACGACTCTGATGATGGGGTTCGCAAGTACGGTACGTGTGGGATGATCTCGGCAAACCGAGCGATGTTCTGTTCTGTGCGACAGGTAATCGCCAAAAGTTCATCCTGGTACGGTAACAGTGCTTCGGCAATTTTGTGAGGTTTAGAGAAGTCACACTCCACGAGCAAATCAACCGGCGGTAACTCAGACGGTAGTTTCATTTTAGTATCACGCAGCAGCATGATGCGGTAGGTTTTGTCGTGCTTAGCGGCGTACGCTTGTATGTGGTCTAGATAGCGGTCAGCAATAGTCGCTACAAAGACGATGATGTCTTTACGTTGCTTCATGTCGAAGATGTGCGTGATAACACTTATTACTGGCAAACGAGGAATAGCATACACCACATGCGAGCTTTTTGGTCAACAAAACACACATGTTATTAAAATCAACTCTTGACAGCAAAATTAGATACCAAACTGAATATCTGCTTCAGCGGCTGATGTAGCAGTGTCAGCAGCAGTGGTTGTGCTCGTCTGATCTGTTTCAGCAACACCGAGAGCTGCCTCAATTTGACTTCGGAAATCAGCAAACGATTCGATTTGCATCTGTTGCCCATTAAGGAAAAACGTTGGCGTACTACGCAAACCACGGTTTTGAGCGTCACGAAAATCTTCCGTCACCGCGTCTTCGATCAACGACGCTTTATAGTGTCGCTTGAAGAGTGCAACATCAAGGCCGATCTCTTCCGCATAAGTATTGAAGTGCGTTACCGGATTGCCACTATTTGCCCACATCTGCTGGTTCGCAAATAGTTTATCGTGCATCTCCCAAAACTGACCCTGCTGACTAGCCGCTTCGGCGGCTCGGGCAGCTGGAATAGCGTACGGATGAATCGAGACGAGTGGGAAATGACGATACTCAAACCGGATATCCTCGCCATAATCATCCATAACATCAGCGACATATGGTGCAAACTGACCACAAGCTGGACACTGGAAGTCACTGTACTCAACTAGCGTAACCGCACCATCTGGATTCCCTTTCACGTGCTCCACTAGCTCAACTCCTTCATTAGCTTCGTTGGCTACATGATTTGAATACGCCACCGATCCAGCAATAGCCACCACTGCAAGCACCGCAAAAATTTTTCCGATATGATCTTTCATAACAAATTAGTCAAAACGTAATAGTATGTTCCCTATCATACCAGAGCTGTATAGCTGGTCTAGAGCTCGTCGTGTGCTTCTCCTTCATGTTCGTGCACTGTATCGGTCTCGGGTTGATGTTCTGTAGCATTTTTATGTTCATGTTCTTCGTGTCCTGCAGTAGTTGCAGACTCATCTTCCGTATGAACATGCCCAACCTCATCTTCATGAGTATGGTCGATGTGATGATCAGCTGCTGCAGCTTCTGCGGCATGATCATGTTCATGTACCCCTTCGGGCAATACATTTTCGTGCGACCATACAATCGCTCCCGCTGTCACTCCGTACCCCAACACCATCGCCAACACAACACCGACAAAACTACTGTACGAAGCAACTGAACCGTGCAACCGAGGCAATAACTCAGAAGCGGCTACATAGAGTAAATTACCAGCCACAAACGCCATCAGCACCCATAACCAGTCAGCAAACTGCCCGGCAAACCACAGTGCAAATACCCCACCAACAATAATAGTGCTCGCAGAGAGCAGGTTGCGCACCATAGCCTGGGTACGGGTATATCCGGCTCGTATCAAGACACCAAACTCCACGATCTCTTGCGGTAATTCGTGGAGTGCCACAGCGGCTGCTACAGCAAACCCGATTTCTGGTGCAATCAGAAATCCTCCAGCAATGATGACACCATCCGCAAAATTATGCAGTGCGTCACCGAACAAAATGAGT
Organism: Candidatus Parcubacteria bacterium; assembly: GCA_021767645.1. Lineage (GTDB taxonomy): Bacteria > Patescibacteriota > Minisyncoccia > Phycocordibacterales > UBA918 > OLB19. The sequence goes on from JAASSY010000012.1 coordinate 10,663, forward strand.
AACGCAGCTTCTTGCTTTTCATTATGCTGCACAGCGTGTGCGTGCAGCCGTTCGTGAATAACGTGTGCCAAGATATAAACCACCACAAAAGAAAGACCAACCACGGTCATGCCTGCAGTACCAGCCGTAAACAACACTTCTGGCAACAGTTCTGTTAACACTAGTGCCAAGAACACACCCACCGCCATCGGGATAACATAACGCTCTAAACCAACCAAACGTTTATCTGAACCAAATAGAACCACTCCAACTATAGACAGCAGTGCTACTGCACCGGTCGCTACTATAACGTCAAATACCATACACTTTTTTATTGCAAATAATTCGCAATAGTATACTATTGAGTGAATTATGCAAGTCAGCGACACCTATGTACGTAAACTAACGGCGGCTGGACTACGAGTTACGCCAGCTCGTCGAGAAATATTAGCTGTACTCGAGGCTGCGCCAGACGCTTTAACCATTAGCGAACTGACCGCCCGCACAGACGTAGATCAAGCCACTGTATACCGCAACCTCAAACCCCTGCTCGCAGCTGGAGTTCTCGAGGGGGTATCTGTGTCGCCAACGGAAACCCGCTACGCACTCACCCACCACCATCATGACCACGCTATCTGCACAGCCTGCGGCGCTATCGAGCACATCCCCTGCACCAATCCAGCGCTACCCCGCACAAAGACATTTGCCAACATCGACCACCACGCGGTAACCTACTACGGAACATGCGTTACGTGCACATCATCATCTGCTGTCTAACCCTCATCAGTCCACTTCCCAGTGTAGCTCAGTCGACTGTCCATGAGGAGTTAAAAGAAACGGTACCCGCTGAAGTTTTAGCCGTCACTGAAACTCGCACACGTGAAGTACCAGGCACCGGTACAAATGTTTCAGTACAAGATATTACAGTAGAACTATTAGGCGGCGAGGCAGCTGGAGCCATCAAGAGTTTTGAAAATGAGCTAGCGGAATTAGAGGTCGGTGATCGTATCTTTGTTAATCGCATCGTCACCATTCAAGGTGATGAGTCGTATATTTTGATGGATGTAGACCGACGACTCGACCTCGTTTTACTGGGTGCTTTTGCAATTGCCACCATTCTATTCTTTGCGCGCTGGCAGGGAGCGCGAGCACTTTTCTCACTCGCACTAAGTGTTGCTGCGATTATATTCTTGCTAATACCCGCCCTGCTACATGGCTGGAACCCAGCTCTCGCTAGCCTGCTCATCGCTGGAATTATCTTAGCGCTCGTTCTTTTCCTTACCCATGGTATAAACCCTCGCTCTCTCACTGCGTTTGCTGGTACCTGGAGTGCCGTTGTTATTACCTGTGGCATTGCGTACGTCTCGGTTACAACCATGAGTCTCTCTGGTTTTAGTTCTGACGCTGCTGTGTTTCTTAATTTCGCCACGCAAGGTTCACTTGATTTTGCTGGCCTACTCCTTGGTAGCATTATTATCGGTATCTTAGGAGTGCTCGATGACGTATCAATTACCCAGGCTTCCGTAGTACAAGAATTGAAAGCAGCTAACCCCAAACTCACCGTTAGTGAACTCTACCAACGTGCTCTCAACGTTGGCCGTGACCACGTTGGTTCATTAGTCAATACTCTCGCCCTTGCCTACGTGGGTGTTTCCCTACCACTTATTCTGCTCTACGCGCGAGCAGACACGAGTCTCATGATTACAATCAACCAAGAAGTTGTAGCAGCCGAACTGGTGCGGATTATCATTGGTAGTATTGGACTCGTTTTAGCAGTACCTCTTACCACCGTTATGGCAGCCTGGTACTTCGGAAACCAAACTAACGTTACAGCTGATGACATTGGGCACCATTGCGGGCACCATCACTAATCAACTACATCGCCGGGGCTGCTTCAAGTGTCACCGTAACAGTTGTTTCTTCACCATCGCGCCACAGCGTCAATGCAACAGTGTCACCGACAGCGTACTGACGCAATACCGTTGCCAAACTACGATCATTGGTGAGTGGAATATTATCGATTGCGGTAATAATGTCGTATTCTTCAAGCCCTGCCCTAGCGGCCGGTGAACCAGGTATAACAGCCAGGTCAGTCCGGGTGTCGCCTCGTACTATGAGCGCACCTGCAGTAATCGAAAGACCGTTCGCTTGTGCTATTTCCTCATTCAATGCTACGTAACGAACACCGAGAAACGGTCGCCGAATCTCGCCATAGGTCGCTACACTATTGTAGACTTCAGCAACTGTTGCGGCGGGAATAGAAAAGCCAATATTTTCCGAACCTCCGGCCACCGCCACATTGACACCGACCACCTCTCCGGCACGATTGAGTAGTGGACCACCTGAGTTACCCTGGTTAATAGCCGCGTCGGTCTGAATCAACCCCTCCAGTGACTCGCTACGGCCAAACTGGGCCCGGGCAATGATGTTACGAGCCAGACCTGACACCACCCCAACCGAAACGCTATTAGGGAACTCAGCGAGCGCATTGCCAATAGCAATAACCTCTTGCCCTAGCCGCACTTCCTCTTCAGCGAAGGTAACGTACGGGAACAACTCTGCCGGTTCGATGACGCGTAGTACAGCAATATCAAGCATCGGATCTTTAGCTACCACTTCAACTTCGTAGCTGTCACCATCGTTCGTCACGATAGAGTACGAAACAGAATCATCTTCGACCACGTGCCGATTGGTAATCAGGTAGCCATCAGCAGAAACAAAGAAGCCTGTACCACCACCAATCTCACGCTTCTCAGTACCGATTTGTCGTTGCCGCGGTACAGAAAAACCACCTCCAAACCAGCCTCCAAACGGACTCCACTCTTCGTAATACCGCTCCACCACTGGCACCTCGGCGGTAATCACCACCGAGACGACCGCTGGCAGTGTCCGTTCTAGCATATCTGGTATCGACTCATTTGCAGCAGTACTCGTACTGGTCTGTACTGAATTTGTAGCACTACTGAGCAGTAGTTCTGATGGGGCATACTGGGTGAGCAAACCATACAGTACCGCCAAGGTAGCTGCTACTGACAGTAGTACACTTACCCCAATAATCATCGTTACATTACCGTGTTGCATACACAATAAAATACATGATTACTCACAATGACTGTAGTATACAACGAGGACGAAGCTGGCAGCAAAACTCGTACGTGTAAGACTAACTATTTTTTTGACAAATGTGCCGCCAAGTATGGTGCAGCCTGCTGATACCAATAGCGATAGCCATCGTCACTCGGATGCAATCCATCAGCAGCCAGATACACCTCTGGTGCTTGCACAAACGGATCATCTGCTGGTTCCGTATATAACGACACGTACGAAACGGTATGAAACTCAGTCGCAAGTTGACGCATAGCCGTGTCGTACTGAACAGAGCTTTGCTGCAGTGTCTGAGCTGTTTGATCAGCATAGATCGGTAGTGCTCCTAAATTACCTGCCGTCATTACCACTATCGCCGCTGCATGGGGACGTATGTCGTTGATAAGACTTCGCATATCTGCCACAACCGTGTCTACAGCTCGGCCTGCCAAAAGATCGTTAGCGCCGATTTGCAGTAACACTAGATCGTGCTTGCCCCGCAACGAAGCAGCTGCGTTTTGCGCACCTGCAATCGTACGACTATTTTTACTGTCATTAGTGATAGTGTACCAAGAGTACTCTTCACCTAATTGTCCCGCGACCGAACGTGCTGCTCTGGTAGCTCCAGTACCATACCCCGTACTATCACCGATCACATAGATACTGCCAGCTCCACCTCCAGGCTGTTCGTACGGTGCAACTCGCAGGATTAATGCAGCAGTTTGTATGTAGCGCCACCCATCAAAAATAAATAGCATACTTAGTAAACCACCGATCAGTAATACCCCACTCCCGTACACTAGCCAATCCATACCAAAATAGTCACCGATAACGATAATGCTCTCAGCGCCACAGCTTACGCCAACCGGAGTTGAGCAAACGCAGCACTAGTTGTAGCTTGTAAAAAACGGTTTTGTTGCAGCTCTTCTTCAATAGTACTCGTGCTCGTCGGCCCATAGTCATGACCCGGGTATACCGTCGTAGCCGGAGGTAACTGACACAATCGAGTAAGCGACTCGTACAGAGCCTCTACTCCTGTTTCGTCTGTCCGTCCACAACCTCGCACAAATAATGTGTCTCCTGAAATCAAGAACGGCACTTGGTCACAACTCTCTTCAGCGACCACAAATAAGCAGATCGAGTCAGTACTATGGC
>JAASSY010000041.1 GCA_021767645.1 Candidatus Parcubacteria bacterium
AGCTACTTGATCTAGTAGCGCAAGGTGCCGATCAGGCCAAACAAGTGTTTGTCACCATGGGAGAGGAACGATCCTCGTTGTTCCTCGTGCAGCGCTTACGTGATTACTTAGGTGTTAATGCCGTGATGCCAACGCCTGAGCAAGAAGTCGAGATTGATTTTTAGCGGATACAATACAAAAAAACGAGCGCTGGTAAGCGCTCGTTTTTTGTCTGCACAACCTATTTAACGGCATCGACGACCTTGGCGAAAGCGTCTGGTCGGTCCTTTGCCAGTGTGGCAAGCACCTTGCGGTCGAGTGTCACGTTCTTGTCTTTGAGGGCTTTGATGAAGCGGCTGTACTTCATCTCAAATGGTCGGAGTCCTGCGTTGATACGCGTGATCCAGAGTTGTCGGAAGTCTCCTTTCTTATCTTTGCGGTGTGCAAACGCGTGCAGGTTCGCATGAAAGATAGCTTCCCGGGCAGCTCGCTTCTTGTTTGATCGGTCGAAGCGGTAGCCTTTGGTCTGTTCGAGGATGTTTTTGCGGCGCTTGTTCGCCATCACTCCTCCTTTAACACGTGCCATAGTTGATGGATGCTATTACGATTATTGCTAAGCGCCTGATTTAGGCAGGAAGCGGCGGGTAACCCGCTTGGATAGGTTGAGCACCTGTGTCCGTTTGCGGCGTAGTCGCTGCTCTCCAGATTGACGAGCGTTGAAGTGGTTTTGACCAGGTTTGCGAGCAATAATCTTGCCGTTTTTGGTCACCTTCAAGCGCTTTGTGTATGACTTGTTTGTTTTCATAAATCTAGTTCGAGTTTTGATCGGGTTTGCCCGCAAAAGGGGACAGGCAAAGTGGGCAAAATATAACGCATTTAGCACTAAAAGTAAAGGAAACAACAACACCCGCTGTGCGGGTGTTGTGGCTTGTGTTTATACCATGCCGTCTTCAAGCAGTTCGTCGAGCGACTTCTTTTTTGATTTGGCAATTTCTTGTTTCGGTTTCTCGTCAGCTTTCGGTTTCTCGTCTTCGTCGATGACTTTCGGCCCTTGCACACTTTTACCAACTCGTTCGAGGGTAGTGGTGAAGCCTTTCGGGCTCTTTTTGATTTCGTCAGCTAATTTGTATTCAGCTGGAATAATTTTCAAAAATCGCTCAAGGCGTTCTTTGAGAAACTCTGGTTCCATATATTTGTATCGGCCCCAGAGAAAGAGATCGACTTTCACTCGGTGCCCTTCGTTCAGCCAGTCAGCAGCGCGCTTTGCTTTCAGTTGCTGGTCGTGGTCACCGGTGCCGATTTTAACTTGCACGCTCTTCGTTTCGGTTACGTGTGCCTTAGCTTTTACCTCGCTGGCTTTACGTTTCTTTTCGTAGCGGTACAGACCATAGTCCATTATTTTCGCCACCGGAGGTTTTGCCTTAGGAGAGATTTCAATCAAGTCAAGGTTGAGCTCCTCGGCTTTTTGTAAGGCGTCATGACTAGCGAGTACACCGTAGTTTTCACCGTCTGGACCGACCACACGCAACTCAGGCGCACGAATAGCTTTATTGATTTTCGTTCGGTCTACTTGTGCAAATTTTTTTCTTCCTCTTCGCAAATGTGTTGGTCTTATTGGGTTAATACACAGCGTTGACTGTGATGTGCAGCTGAATATAACACAATTTCTACGTAATGTGAATGCGGTTGGTGGCTACTTGGTTGTCAGTAACTAGCGTGTTTCTGTGGTAGGGAGGATGCTACAATTACGAAGAAACTTGTATGTCCGACAAGCCTGTTCGTAAAACTGCTGCCAAGAAAACCGCCCGGAAGACGGCGGCCAAAAAAACTGCTGTGAAGAAAGCAGCGGCTAAAAAAACTGCACGGAAAACTACGACGAAAACGGCCGCTAAAACCTCTACCAAAACCATGTCAGCTGAACGAAAAGCGCCTACTCCTATTAAAGAGCGTAAAGCGGCCTCGAAGCGTGCGCGCGTCGTGTTTGTTATTGGTAGCGCGGTATCAGTCGGTGTAATTGTGATTGCGGTTGTTATTGGCCTATCGGACAGCGGTGTGATTAACGTTAACGAGCAAGTAACCGCCCGGTTAGAGACAGCGAGTGACGCAGAGCGACGTGAAATAGAACGAGTGCGAAGTAGTGAGAGTCAAGCTGACATACCTGACGGCGGCCTTGTTCCATCAGCCGATCAGTCTGAGCAAGCTCCGCCACCAGCAAGTGAAACTAGTACGAGCTCGGCCACCACTACCGATGCTGCCGCCACTACTTCACCAAGCACTGGTACTAGCTCACGTGCGTTAGCTACCACCACTGAGGAAGTGAACATCGAAGCAGAGGCGACAAGCACTAACGAAACAGCACAGTAGTTACGGCTGACACTGCGGACAACGACAACCCTTCGGTTTGATGATTCGGGCAAAAAAATCTTCGCCGTAGTGCATGGTTATCTCTTCGCCGGGAGCAATCGTTGTACAGGCTCTGATGTAGATACGGTCTTCGTCTTCATCATGTTCCGCTTCAGCGTTTGGACTACACGCATGGTTGACGTAACGAGCGAGGTGCTTCCGGTCACGGCCGTCAATGGTCAGCTCGTCGGTGACTTGAAAAAGGTACTGGCCACCTCTCGCGTCGGCTTCTTCAGAGCTAATTCGGTCACCGGTGTATTCAATAATAAATTGCTCTGGTGCAATCGGTTCGGCTGCGAACAACCCGAGGCCAGCCCGAGCTCGCTTCACTTGCACCTTGGCTGGTCGTTCGTCCATAAGTCACTAGTATACAATAGGAGTACGTATGGAACGAATTACTGAATTCCTACTACTGCTATTGGTGAGCTGGTCCACGTGGCTCGGTGGTGCTACAACTGAGTCAGTCACCGATGTGTCGGCAACGACGACGGCACAGGTGGTGCAGGTAATCGATGGTGACACAATCGATGTGACGATTGCCGGTCGAGAGGAACGGGTGCGCTACATCGGTATTGACACTCCTGAACCATACCGTGATGCTGAACCAGCTTGTTACAGTTTGGAGGCGAGTCTGCGTAATGAGGAGTTGGTTGGTGGCAAGCTGGTGCAGCTAGTAGCAGGCAAAGAAGAGCGTGACACTTACAATCGGCTGCTGCGCTACGTGTACGTGGAGGACACGTTCGTCAACGCTGAGTTGGTGCGTGACGGTTTTGCTACAACATTACCAATCCCTCCCAATACTCGACACGCGAGTTATCTTTACGAGCTCGAGCAAGCAGCTGCGGCAGCCGAGCGTGGCCTGTGGGGTGTCTGTGAGTAGGTGAACATACCATGGTATGTTCAACTGATACTGATTACTGATGATTTGGTTTATAACAACCAGGCACGCATATCCGTTCAGTATTCGTTATACTGGAGCTATGCAACCAATGGTGATTATCAGCTACTGGCAGTGGCATTATACGACGGCGTTACGATCGCTGTTTGTGCTGTGGCGTGATCTCACGTGGTACGTACTTCATCTCTTTTCGGTACCATTTTTGCTCCGCACATTATTTGCTCCTTGGAAACGGATGTCTGAGCACTACGACGGTGGTGGTCTGGAAGGATACTTTGGTGTACTGGCCTTTAACCTGGCGTCACGGTTTGTGGGTTGTACGATACGGTTGCCGATTATTCTTGTTGGTTTGTTGGTAACGACACTCATGGTGGTCGCGCTCGTGGGACTATACGTGGCCTGGTTGC
>JAASSY010000042.1 GCA_021767645.1 Candidatus Parcubacteria bacterium
GCAAAGCTTCACTTTGCGCCGTTTTTATTGTCGCCACAGACTATTGTTTTTTTATACAAATACGCTATAGTAGTGCCACTTCGGAAGAGGTATTAATAGCTTCTAGCGGCACACGTTTAACCCCGCGCTCACGGACCATGGCCACGAGCAGCAGTTGCGCGGACGCGTGTCGTCGGAAATAACGCACGACATCACAAATATGTCTGAAACAAACACTGCAGCAACTGCTGCATCAGGTGTCATGGAGCAGTACGTAGCTAACATCCCTGACACCCCTGAGGTGGGCCAGATTGTTGAAGGGACTGTCTCGGCTATCGGCCGCGCCCGAGTCTATATCGACCTCCACCCATTTGGAGCTGGTCTCATCTTTGGTCGCGAGTACATGAACGCCCGTGACATTCTCCGTAAAGTAGCAGTCGGCGACACAATTGCGGCGAAAGTAGTAGACGCTGGTAACGAAGACGGTTACATTGAGCTTTCGCTCAAGGAAGCTCGACAAGCCCTCATCTGGGCAGACGCAGAAGCCGCTGTGAAAAATGGCACCATTTTGAGCCTGGAGGTAAAAGAAGCCAATAAGGGTGGTCTTATTATGGACTGGCAAGGTATCCAAGGTTTCCTTCCAGCTTCACAGCTATCAGCTGAAAACTACCCTCGTGTCGATAACGGCGACAAGGACAAAATCCTATCTGCTCTCAACGACCTAGTTGGCAAACACCTCAGCGTAGTAATGATCACGGCTGACCAAAAAGAAGGCAAGCTTATCTTCTCAGAGAAGAGCCCACAAGAAAAAGAGGCCAAGGAAGAGAAAGTCAACAAGTACGAAGTTGGCGATGTTCTGTCAGGTGAAGTGACCGGTGCAGTTGACTTTGGTGTCTTTGTGAAAATCGAGGACGGTCTTGAAGGTCTCGTCCACATTTCTGAGCTCGACTGGGGTCTCGTGGAGGATACACGAACCATGTTTAAGGTTGGCGACAAAGTACAGGTGAAAGTAATTGAAGTAAAAGACGACAAAATCTCACTCTCAATCAAACAACTACGAGAGAACCCGTGGGAAACCGCAGCGAAAAAGTACCAAAAAGATGACACGGTAAACGGCGTGGTCATTAAGTACAATAAGCACGGTGCGCTAGCGTCAATCGAAGAAGGTGTAGCTGGTCTCGTACATATTTCTGAGTTTGAAAGCGAAGACGACCTGAAAAACACCCTACCACTCGGTGGTGTACAACAGTTCAAGATTACGCTCTTTGAACCAAACGAACAGCGTATGACACTCAGCTTCAAAGAAGCGAACGAAGGATAGTGCAGACTTCCTCAAGTTATAAAAACAGGCAGCCAGACGGCTGCCTGTTTTTATAGCTACACTGTTTAGTTGTGCTGATTCATCGCAGTTTGGTGTCCGTTGCGTAAGATGGTGTCGAGCACTTTGCCCACCTGTACCGCAGCTTCAGCTACCTCACTCCGCTCACGGCTCGTAAACCTACCAAGTACATACTTTGGCAGCTTTCCACCAGCCGGGCGCTTGGGTTGTTTGGTCCAGAAACTGCGCGGACAGATACCGACGCGAATACGCACAAATTGCTTCGTACCTAGTTTGGAAATAATTGACCTTACGCCATTGTGTCCGCCATCACCTCTACCAAACGCCACTTTCACTTCTCCAAGCGGTAGGTCTACATCATCGTATACCACCACCAAACGCTCAGATGCGTCCGGTGGCACGAGTTTAGCAACCGCTGAACCAGAGTGGTTCATGTACGTATGAGGATACAGCACGGTGAGCTCTTGGCCAGCCACCACCCCATTTGTTACAAAGCCGCTATACTGCGCCGAGTCATGGAGCGCTGGCAGACCCACTTGATCACGCCAAGCATCAATTACCTGCCACCCGACATTATGTCGTGTAGCAGCATATTTCTCTCCTGGGTTACCAAGCGGTACAACGTAATACATAATATTGTATTCTACACCAAAGGAACGTTGCGACCAGCGGTGAGCGATAAAATACCTTGCTACTGCCTGCTTTTTACTCAGTTTGTTTTGCGCGCTATTTTTTCGTATAATACCCGTAAAGTAATGATGTACCACGCTATGAGCACTGAACCACACGATCTTTCCTCTCCGGTTGAAGCCAAAGAAAACAACCGTACCCCACACCCTTTATACGAAATTATTCAGTTTGCCCTGATTGCACTCTTGATTGTCCTGCCGGTCCGCTGGTTCATTGCGCAACCGTTTATTGTCTCCGGCGCTTCTATGGAAGACACCTTCCACTCTGGTGAATATCTCATCGTCGACCAGCTCTCCTATCACCTCGGTGAACCAGAAGCTGGTGACGTTATTATCTTTCGTTACCCCCGCAACCCATCAACCTTTTTCATCAAACGTATCATCGGTGTCCCGGGTGACACAGTCAGCATTGAGGGCAATGTCGTCACTATCAGCAACGACACCTACCCGGACGGCTACGTATTAGACGAGCCATACATCGCCGACATGGCACCGAACACCTTCCTCACCGAGACGCTTGGTGAGCGGGAGTACTTTGTCATGGGCGACAACCGAGATAAGAGCTCTGACTCTCGCGTTTGGGGCGTATTACAACGCGAAAACATCATCGGGCGCGCCTATTTGCGTCTGTTTCCGTTTGACGAAATAGACGTCATGCCGGGTGACAAAGAACGTACTGGCACCGCTGTTAGCAACGAAACGTAACCACATAACGACCTATGGATATCTCAGCCACTTCATTCCTTAAACAAGCTATTGCTACCGCCGAGCACTTTGGCTTCCACTCGGTCGACGAACTAAAGAAAACACCAGCCTGCAAAAAGTGCACGAAGTGCGACTACGATGCACCCGCTGCCACTCGTAAGCGTGATGCGATGCACGGCCTCCTGACGAATGGTATGTGCACTTACTTTGACGCTCGTCTCAACGGCATTGAAGGGCCGACTATGTTCTACACGATTGAACAAGTCCCTCGCTCACAAGAACCAGCGATTGCTCTCCATGTCTTCAACGTAGAGAAAAGTATCGCGGAAGCACTCCTGATCCAGGCTACGCGTGCACTGACGAACGATCTCGGTTTCGCCCGTAACAATATCCGCATTAACTCACTCGGTGACAAAGAATCCAACACACGCTACCTCCGTGAGCTGACCAACTTCATGCGTAAGCGCATCGACGATATGCCAGAAGCGGCTCGTGAACTCATGAAAGACCACGCCTTCACCGCCCTCACCCATCTACTCGAAAAAGAAGATGAGCTGGCCTTCCGCAGCCCAAGTCCAATGGAATACCTTTCTGACCCAAGTCGTAAACACTTCCGTGAGCTGGTGGAGTTCCTTGACATGGCAGAACACGCCTACGAAATTGATCCAAAACTCCTTGGGCACTACCAGTGCTACTCAGACGCTATTTTTGCCATCGATATTCTCGATGATGAAGACCGTCGAATTGACCACGCTCCACTGTACGTTCGCGGC
>JAASSY010000003.1 GCA_021767645.1 Candidatus Parcubacteria bacterium
TACCTTGAGTCTTCACGTGATTCCTGGTAGCGTTAGAACATTATCGAGATAATACAGATGACAACAGTAACGTATGGATTGGTTTAGCACTTCAACCGCTTTGGCACTCGTGCCGACAGTAGCTACAGAACTTCCTTGGCTTGGATACACTGACCTCACACCGGTCGTAACAGCCCTCTTTATTTTTATTGGTCTTAATGCTGCGTTTAAGCTAGTGCAGCTGCTGGTGATTGCTCGGCTCGAAGCCTTATCCCAAAAAACACACACGGATGTAGACGATGTCGTTATTAATGCTCTCAAGGGGATTCGTAACTGGGTTATTACGCTCATTTCGGTGTACATTGCTCTCAAGTTCTTCAGTCTACCGACGTGGGCAACCACTGGTTTTGATGCGGTCGTGTACTTCGCTGTTGCGTGGCAGGCAATTGAATTTGCGCTCCATTTTATTGAGTATGGCGCCACCCGCTTTCTGCACAAGGACGAAGACGGTGACGGGGAAGTGGATCCGAACGCCGCTACTGCAGCTGAGATGGTAAAACTGATCGCACGGATCGTCCTGTGGGCGCTCGGCGGTATCTTCGTCCTCTCTAACTTAGGCATCGAGGTCACCTCGCTGATCGCTGGTCTGGGTGTTGGTGGTATTGCAGTTGCGTTTGCCCTGCAAGGTGTATTAGGTGACCTGTTTGCCTCATTTTCTATCTATTTTGATAAACCATTTCGGGTCGGTGACTTTATCGTGATTGGTGCTGATGCTGGTACCGTGGAGAAGATAGGTATTAAGTCGACTCGGATCCGCACCCTGCAGGGAGAAGAGTTGGTCGTTTCCAACGCTGAATTGACCACAGCGCGCGTGCAAAACTTCAAGAAAATGGATGAACGCCGTATTGTTTCTCAGTTTGGTGTGACGTACGAAACGCCGCATGACAAGGTGGAAGGCGTTAACGGTATGGTAGAACGAATCTTTAGTACTATCGAAACAGCCCGACTCGATCGAGTGCACCTCACCACCTTTGGTGATTCGGCATTACTCTTTGAAGTAGTGTACTACGTCAATTCATCTGACTACACGGTCTATCTCGATGCGCAGCAGCAGTTTAACCACGAACTCATGCGTGTCTTTGCCGAAACTGGTATTGAGTTTGCCTACCCGACGCAAACAATATACAACAAGACAGTGTAATCTTAATTGTGCAATACAAAAACGACCGCCAAGCGGTCGTTTTTGTATTATTAGGTGATTAAATAACTACCGAGCTACTCAACACCTGCGTCTTGCAGTACGTTTTGTAAGAACGGCACAATCAGGTCACGAAACAGCTGTGAACGTAGTGCGACATCACCACGCACGTAGCTATCTAAGTCACGACCACTCTCAGCAGTAATGGTACGATCAATATATGATAACGTGAGTGCGCGCAGGCTGCCGCTGCCAAACATATCGGCATTACCTAAGGTACTAATCATACCTAGTGCTCGACCCGCAGGATCAGTTACTGGACTGCCAGAAACTCCTTGCTCGCCCAGCGGTATGCCAGAAAGACTAAATACATCGGCAACGTTGGCACCGAACGTCATCATTTCGGTGACACGAGTATCAGCTGATTCTAAGGTGAGTGGTGCGGTAATACTATCGTTGGCAAACACAGTCGCTGCTGGGTAACCAGTCACGCGTACCGGACGACCAATAGCATCAATCGATAGCAGTTCAGTGTATATATCAAGATACGGGAAACGGGCTGGGGCTGGTTCGTTGTTTAGGCCGTTGCTGATGTAGAGGAGCGCAAAATCACGTTCACCCGTGCCTTTCGGTTGTGTTTGGGCCAATTCATCGGCGTGTTCGATAATCCAAGCAATCGAAATGTACAGTAGTTCGACTTCGTAGGTTGGTTCTGCTGGATTACCAGTCCGTACAATACAATTCCCGTTACCACGAACTTCTTCCAGGATGAGTCCTTGGGCAACATGTGCATTAGTAAGGATGACACCTTGTTCATGGATGATAAAACCCGTACCAGTCATGGCGTGGCGCATGTCTCCTGTTTCGTAGGTGCAGTAGAGATTGACGACTGCGTCAGCTGGGTTGGCGGCAGGATCGGTCTGTTGGGGCTGCGGGACTCCATCAATCACCGTGGCAGTTTGCGGTGGGGCTGTATCGATGAGGATTTGCGGTAGATCACGCTGGTAGCGCGATTCTACGTACTGAAGTTGCGGCGCAGTGCCAGCGGTCGGTGCTTCCGTACTCGCTACCTGCGGAGCTGTATCAGCCTCAGGAAGCAGGGATTCAATCTGTGCTGCTAGTTGGCCAGTGACAGCCAAGTAGGCTTCTAGGATGGCAACCAGGGTGTTTGTAAGTACATTGAGCATGTGTAGCCTAGTATAGCAGGCAGTGTATAGGGACAGGTTCTGCTGGCTGGAAAAAGCTCGTAGTAAGTGGTAAACTGGTGCACGCTACAGGGAAGTCACGTAATCGCGGGTGTAGTTTAGTGGTAAAACATCTGCCTTCCAAGCAGAGGTCGGGGGTTCGATTCCTCTCACCCGCACACATATGTTTCCGAACAAGCCCTTGGGGGCTTTTTCGTTTGAAACATAGTGTACGGGTGAAGTACGTGCCCAATGGCACGTACGTGAGGAATCGAAAGACGGAGTCGGTATACAAGACGAGCGGTCGCCGTTTTTTTAGGGTTTGTGTATGAGGTCATTACCGCCAAACCTAGGCCGTTTGGTGGGTTTCGTATCACAAACAGAAAAGCCCCCGGCTGAGGGGCTCTCCTGTTTGTGATGGGAAATAGCGTGAGAATACTACTCTTTGTATTTCCACATAGCGTAATACCTCCGCTACAGGTAAATTATAGCATACCTTTCACTCCGGGTTGGGTTGCTGTGTATAACTAAAGGCCGCGAGCTCTGCTCGCGGCCTTATAAGCGTGTGGAGAACCTATTTTACAGCGTCCTTCAGAGCTTTAGCAGCTCGGAATTTCGGTACGCGCATAGCTGGTACTTCAATTGCTTCACCCGTGCGAGGGTTGCGGGCAGTGCGAGCGTTACGCATTTTTGCCGAGAAGATACCGAGGCCAGCGATCGATACCTCATCGCCACTTTTGAGTGTCGATACAAGATTGTCAACGAAGACGTCCATCATACGCTCAGCGTCAGCTTTGGTAACACCGAGTTCTTCGTGGATCTTGTTGATGATGTCAGCTTTGTTCATAGATTCTGAATTTTAGTTTGGGTAAAGTGTCAGTGTAATGACACGTGCCGTAAAAATGGCTTAAAAACATTATATATGAGGAGTTCGGGTCTGCAACGTCTTGTCGGGCAGTTATTCTATGGTCTAGTTTGAGTGGCTTGGTACGGTATGCTACGATGCCTCGGTATGCAAACTGAAGTGAAAATTGGAGTGATGGGAGCTAAGGGAAGTTTCTCAGAAAAAGCCGCCGAAGAATACATTAAAGAACAGAGTATATCGAGCGCTGCGATTGTGCCGTTAGTGAGTGCGGAGTCAGTTCTTGCCTCACTCGCCACAGGAGATATTGATTTGGGTATTTTTCCAATTGAGAACAGCAACGGGGGAATTGTACTTGAGGCTGTGCACGCTATGGCAGCCCACACGTTCAACATCAAGCAATTGTTTGAGATCGATGTGCACCACATGTTACTAGTCCAGCCCGGAGTGACGTCATCACACATCACTGCTATTTCATCGCACGACCAAGCCCTCAAGCAATGTCGGATGTATCTCAAACGGATTTGGCCTGATGCTGATATTGAGCCGTACGCTGACACGGCTAAAGCGGCCGAAGACTTGAGCATAGGGACACTGCCAGATACTACCGCAGTGATTGCACCGCGCCGCTGTGCTGAGATGTATGGTTTGGAGATACTCGAGGAGTCCATTCAAGACTTGAAGTTTAACTACACGACATTTGTAGTGGCAACTGCTCAGAAGTAAAAACTACCGCCGTGTGAGGCGGTAGTTTTGTAGAAGAGCAGTATGATTAGCGGGCGTAACTAACTACTCGAGTCTCTCGGATAACGTGAACTTTAATTTCACCAGGGTAACGCAACTGCGCCTCGATGTTCATGGCGATGGTGCGAGCGAGCTGGTTAGCTTGCAGGTCTGAGAGCTCGTCTGGATTGACCATAACTCGAATCTCACGACCGGCCGAAATAGCAAAGGCGCGCTGCACCCCGGCAATTTCTCGGGCAATTGATTCTAGTTCCGTTAAGCGCTTTATGTAGTTTTCAATTGAGTCTCGTCGCGCCCCTGGTCGCGCCCCTGACAGTGCGTCGGCGATTTGTACGATAATTGCTTCGGGCGTTTCGTACGGATACTCTTCATGGTGGGCGCGCATGGCGAGGATGACTGCTTCGTCAACGTTGTATTTCTGGAGGATACGGATACCAATCTCGACGTGTGTACCAGGCACCTCATGACTGACTGTCTTGCCGATGTCATGGAGGAGTGCACCAGCCCGTGCCACCGCTGGATCAGCTCCAATTTCTTCCGCGATAATGCCAGCCATGTGGGCCATCTCAACCGAGTGCGCCAAGACGTTTTGGCCGTAGCTCGTGCGGAAGTACAAGCGACCGAGGATAGTCATCAGCTCGGGGTGGAGGTTGGATACACCCGTATCAAAAGCAGCCTTTTCACCCATCTTGCGGACAGTAGTAGCTACTTCTTTGCGAGCTTGTTCGACTGTTTCTTCTATGCGGGCTGGCTGGATACGACCGTCTTTCATGAGTGTTTCCATAGCTACCCGGGCAATTTCTCGCCGGATTGGATCAAATGAAGAGAGGGTAATATAGCCTGGGGTTTCGTCAACCAGTACATCGACACCGGTAATCCGCTCAAACGCTCGTACATTACGCCCTTCTTTACCAATAATTTTTCCTTTGATGTCTTCGTCGGGAAGTTCGATGTTGGCGGTCATGAAGTGGGTTGGCATCGTGTTGCCGACCCGGTGCATAGCTGCCAAGAGGACGTTCCGAGCTTTGTCTTCAAAGTGTTCGTCACTGAGAAGAGCTAGTTTATGTAAGCGGTTTTCAAGGTCACACTGGTGCTCAACTTCAAGCTTGGTGTAGAGCTCGTTGAGCGCTTCTTCTTTGGACAGGCCAGCTATCCGCTCGAGAGCGGCTGTTTGCTCTGCTTGACGTTCATCGAGGCGCGCTTTAATAGCTTTGACTTCGTCAATTTTAGTCCGCACAGCTTCTTTTTCTGAGTCGAGAGTGATCTGCCGCTCATCGAGCAACTCCTCTTTTTTCTCTAAGCGGTCTTCTTTATGTTTTAGTTTATCTTCGGCGGCGGTACGGTCAGCTTTAGCCTGCGTAACGAGCTCTTCAGCCTTCGTTTCAGCCTTTTCAACAATATGTAGAGCTCTTTCCTCGGCTTTTAACTGCTGTTCTTTCAGCTCAAGTTCAAGAGAGTTTTTCTGTGAGAGGGCGTGGAGGTAGCGAAGTGCGTATCCCGCGCCGGTGCCTACTGCCAAACTCGCTGCCGCTATCAGGAGAGGGTCTGTCATACAAACGAGTATTAATGAATAAGCCAGTCAGTCGTGGACGGTCATGCAGTGTGGTTCTACCATAGCAAAACGAGCTTCGAAAGTCGATAACCAACAAGCCAACAGCGACCGAGGCCGCTGTTGGCTTGTAGTGAGTGTGATTATTTAAGAATGGTATCAACGATGCCGTACTCCTTAGACTCTTCGGCACTCATGAAGAAGTCACGGTCGGTATCTTTCTCAATTTTGGCTAGTTTCTGACCAGTGGCTTTAGCGAGCATTTTGTTGAGACTATCGCGTGTCTTCAATATGTGTTTGGCGGTAATCTCAATGTCACTGGCTTGTCCTTGGGCTCCGCCCCACGGCTGGTGGATCATCACTTCGGCGTTCGGGAGGATGGAGCGTTTATCCTTCGCTCCTTGCGAGAGAATGATCGAGCCCATTGAAGCTGCCATACCAGTGCAGACGGTGGCTACGTCTGGTTTGATGTGGTTCATGGTGTCGACAATCGACAGTCCGGCGGTCACGCTACCACCCGGTGAGTTCACGTAGAGTTGGATGTCTTTCTTTGGATCTTCCGCCTCTAGGAAGAGAAGCTGTGCCACGACAAGGTTGGCCATGTGGTCTTCAATACCGCCGGTGACGAAAACAATGCGCTCCTTAAGGAGGCGCGAGTAGATGTCAAAGGCTCGCTCACCACCATGGGTCTTTTCTACCACCATCGGTACGAGCTGCGCTTGTTCGATTTCAGTGTGTTTCATATCCAGTTTAGCTTAGTGTTGCGTCAGTCAGATCGGTCACGGCAACTAGTGCATCGTAGCAAACTTAGGTCGAAAAAGAAAATGACCCACCCCATAAGGGATGGGTCAGATGGTTTGTGGCCTCGGTGTTAGATGATATCTTCAACGCCCACCATGTCACCTTCTGGTCCGGCCGGTACGATAATGTCGTTACCGGGCTTATGGGGCTCAGTGCCGGTGCCAGGCTTGCTAACAGGTTTGGTCATGCCTCACTCCTTTCTAATGCCAAGCAATTAAACTATAGCTGAAATGACAGATAGTATCAATCGTTTTAGCAGTCTTGGCTGACAGCGTAGAGTAGGTAACTTAGATTCGATATCGATGCGGTCAAAAACACAGCCCACATGACATTGAACACACCACGTTCAAACCGGTTACCATATGGTCGCAAGTCTGGTTCAAAAGCAGTGATCATAATGAACATGGTGATGGTGAACAGTAGTAGTGGCACAAGAAATGGCACATATTCCATAGACCCCTCCTCTTTTCTAGTAGCAGTATAGCAAACATAGATGCGTGCTAAACAAAAGACCAACCACATTGGTCAGTCTTCTGTCGGGTTCCTCACCTAGCTCTAGGGATGAGCTAGGTTTACGGAACGGACTACAAGTAATGAATAACGACTTTGTACTCTAGTTTATATGTATGGTTCCTCAGAAATTTCTAGGAGGGAAATTTCTTCACGGAACGGCCCAAAACAAAAGACCAACCACATTGGTCAGTCTTCTGTCGGGTTCCTCACCTAGCTCTAGGGATGAGCTAGGTTCACGGAACGGCCTAAAAATATAGTCGCTACGCTCGTTATTTTTGGGCCTCAAGCATTTTCATGACGGCTTCGTTCTGCATGACGCTCGCGACGTACACTTGGACGCGCGCCTTGTCAGCATCCTGATACTGCTCCATCAGCTGGTTGACTTGCTCATCGAGCTCTTTCTCGTCTGGTGTAATGTCTTCGGCTTTGGCAATTTCATTAAGAACAAGCTGTAGCTTGGCGCGCTTTTCAGCGGCGGGTGTCCACTCTTTGATCAGGTCCTCTTTCGTCTTCTTGATGTGGCTGAGGTAGTCGTCCATCTTCAGGTTGTTTCGCTTGAGATCTTCCTCCATTTGCGCGAACATTTGGTTCATCTCAGAGTCGATGAGAATTTGCGGTACGACTATCTCGGTCGCCTCGATAATTTGATCGGTGATCGTGCCACGGTGAGCAGCAGTGGCTTCACGCTCTTTCTCCAGTTCGAGGTGCTCACGGATTTTGGCTTTGAAGTCTGCAACATCTGCAAACTGGCCTGGTTGTCCAAGCTCCTTAACGTAATCGTCGGTTAGTTCCGGAAGGGGGGCTGTTTCTGGATCGAAAGCCTCCTCCGCTTCGGCGGCTTGTTTCTTGGCCTCACTTTCTGGGGTGGGGAGTTCGGTAGCGTCAGTTGTTTCATTAGCTTTACTGTCAGATTCATCCGTTGATGCAGCTGCTTTAGCTTGCAAGCGGTCGTACGCTAGCTTGCGACGCATGATGTCTTCAATTTGTTTATCGACGTCTTCGTCGGTTACCTCGGTTGATGCTTTCTGTTCATTCGCTCCTTTCGCCAACGCTTTGTAGTCTGGGAGCGTGACCTCAGGCATGACCGCAACCGTCAAACTAAACGCAAAGGGGTTGTCTTTGGCGAGCTTGGTGATTTGTACTTGGGGGTGACCGATCACATCGAGTTCGTGTGCGGCCACAATATGTGCGTAGTGATGAGCCAGGGCTCGTTCGGCCATCTCTGTCAATAGCGCGCTTTCGCCGATGTGTTTCTCCAGTACGTCAGCTGGTACGTGCCCCTTACGGAAGCCATCGAGTTCGACGTTTTCACCTAGTTTCTTGAGAGCTGCTTCACGTTCCTTCGCCACTTCTTCATACGGCAGTTCACCCGTGATGGTTACCTGCGATTGCTCTTGTGGTTCCACAGTGAACGCTGTTTTGTAATCAATATTGTGTGTGTGTTCAGACATAGTGCCCCGTAGTGTACGTATCTCGATTAAAAATGCAAACAATAACACCGCACGTGTCTGACACGCGCGGTGTTTTGCCTACTACCACTCTATTGAGCCGCGTTCAACTCGTTATCGATGGTAGTTAGTTCAGCGTCGAGATTGTCTAGGTCGGTACTCTCTAGATCAGCGGCGATAGTGTCTAGGTTGGTAGAGTTACTCATGGCATTCATGGTGGCTACCTCAGCTTCAGCATTTGTACTCTCAGGTTCGTTGTTTTCAGCAGCTGTCGGTCGGTTGTTGTTATCGGGGGTAGGGACTGTATCTGGTGTCGTGAAGGTGGTACTCCAGAGGTAGAGTCCCGCTAAAATGAGTATAAGCACAATGATGAGAACACCGAGGAGGGCTGTCAGGTGGGTATCATTGGTTGGTTTGGTCGAGGCACTGTCGGGTATTTTCAGCTCATCGTCACTGATAACAGGTTCTTGTGGTTTGTTTTCTGGAGACATAGTTAGGGTGTTGGGTTATTAGGTAAAGTAGTGGTGCTTGGCTGCGCACTAGAGGTTGGACGGTTACCAGCCGCAGCTCTTTGGGCGTTTTGCACAGCTGCCCGTAAGGCAGTGCGAGCTGCTACGATATTTTCACGACTAGCGATGTAGTTGTCTCGTACCGAGGGCCAAACTGTCCGAGGCTGTTCACTGCTAACAAATGCGTTTACCGCTTGATCGATCGAACTAAGTTCGTTGCGAGCTTGGTTTAATAGAGTAAAAGTCTGACTTAGTTCCAGGTTAGCTGCAGCTGTATCGACACCATCGTCTGCCAAGAGAAAGAGGCGCTCTTCAAGACGGTCGGCAATGTTTTCCAGGCGGGCAATGGCAGCTTCCATGCGATTTGAGACGTTGGCAGCTAAGTTGCGCAACCGTTCTTGTTGGCGGTCATTGAGTGCGGCTTGGTTGCGGTCCTGGTTTGCGATGGCCGCTGCGGGTGCAGGCTGGTTAGTTTGCGCGCGAGTTTCGCTGGGTGACGTAGTTGGTCCTTGAGCATTAGCTACATAGGCAATGCACGTAAAAATTAACATGACGAACAAGGCTACTGTAGTGAATGACGTACGAATACTATTCATAATGTAAATAAAGTGTATCGTTACCAGTAACACACGGAATACCTCCGGTTGTCTCTAGTATAGCTTGCTCTTACGGCAACAATGCGACTAGTGCACAGGTAGTTGTTTCCGCGGTATATTTTAGTAGCATGAGCACTGCGCGTGCTATAATCGCGCCGTTAACCCAAAATTATTGATTATGACTGACTACAATAAACTGTATACTCCCGGTGACACCAATGCCGGTATGGCAACAACGGTCGTTGAGATCCCGAAAGGGTCGATGCTCAAGGTGGAGTATAATCGTGATAAAGGCACGTTTGAACTTGACCGAGTCGAGCCAGAAATTTTTGCGAAACCAACGAACTATGGCTTTATTCCGGGTACACTTGATGAGGATGGTGACGAGCTCGACACTCTCATCATGTGTCCAGAGACGTTACCACTTGGTGTGGTGGTGGAAGCTCGGATCATTGGTGTCCTCAATTTTGAAGACGATGGAGAAATGGACCACAAAATCATTTGTGTGCCAGCTGATGAGCGAGACAGTGGTGACTCAATCACTTCACTCGAGGACTTGCCAGAGCAATGGAAGCGTAAAGTGGAGTATCACTTCAACACCTACAAAGACCTTAAGAAGCCAGGTACTACGAAAGTTCTCGGCTACGGCGACGTAGAAGACGCCAAGCGAGTCATTACGGAGTGTATCGAGCGCTATCAGAACCAGTAAGGAGCAGATTGTTTTGCTAACACAACGACACCGCGCGCCCTTCGGGCGCGCGGTGTCGTTTCGTATGAACATACCACGGTATGTTCATTGGTTAGTGTGTCGACTAGTCTTTCTTTTCAGCGTCTTGGGTATTGGCTTCAGTGATCTCTTCGAGCACTTCATCTTCGGAGGCGCCAGGTCCAGCGTCTTCAGCTTCGTGCATGAGGTCTTCAGCTTCTTCTGGAGTATCGACTTCGTCGATCTCGTGCACCTGAGCCTCGTCGGTGACGTCACGATCGCTCGTTTCTTCGTCTTCTTCCGGGAGTTCTGGCTTAGTGGTGGTACCAGTTTCATTGTCCATCATGTCGACGTCTTGGCCAACTTCGGTTGTCGCTGGGGCAGTAATATCGACTGAACCATCGGCGTCAGCTTCGGCCAGCTCTTCACCGCCGACAGAGACGATATCAATTTTCCAACCAGTTAATTTAGCGGCGAGGCGAACATTTTGTCCACCACGACCAATCGCTAATGATTGCTGGTCAGGAGCTACTTCGACAATCGCGTGGCCGCGGTTATCGTCAGCCTCTTCGTCATCGGTTGGCTCGCTTTCAATGGTAACCGAAAGCACTTGCGCGGGTGAGAGAGCATCTTCGATAAAGTTTTCTGGTTCTTCACTCCACTCAATAATGTCAATCTTCTCACCACCGAGTTCGCTCATGACAGTCGAGACACGCACGCCGCGTTGCCCGACGAGTGAACCAACTGGATCAAGGTGTGGGTCAGTCGCCCAGACAGCGATTTTGCTGCGTGAACCAGCCTCGCGAGCGATTGCTTTGACTTCCACGGTACCGTTTTGTAATTCGGGAGCTTCAACGGCAAATAGTTCTTCGAGGAAGTCTGCGTGAGCACGCGAGAGCTTGAGGAAGATGCCGCGAGCAGTTTCGTCTACCTTAAGTAGTACCGCTCGAATACGTTCACCCGGACGAAACCGTTCACCAGGGATCTGTTCCTCGTACGGCATTACGGCGGTTACTCGGCCGAGATCAACGTAGAGGTTGCCTCGTTCAAAGCGCTGTACCTGTCCGACTACGAGGTCACCTTCTTTCTGGCCAAATTCTGCCAAGGCTGACTCTTTTTCCGCTTCTCGTACTTTCTGGATGATGACTTGTTTCGCAGTCTGAGCGGCAATCCGACCGAAGTCATCTTTGGCTTCCAGGGGAAACACCAGTTCTTCACCCAGTTCCACATCTTTTTTGATGAGACGAGCGTTCTCAAGCATAATGTGTTTTTCGGGATCAAAACGGACGAGTTGCTCGTCGGACTCGTCGGCTGCTTCGGGAGTTGTTTCAGCTTCGGGTTCTTCACCTTCTGCTAGTTCTGGTTTTAGCATCGATTCGTCAACCACTAATTTTATCTGGTTGAAGACAGTGGTGCCTGTTTCCATATCAAATTCAGCTCGGATAATTTGTCCGCGCTTGCCGAACTCTTTTTTGTACGCAGTGGCGAGTGATTGTGCGATAGCATCAATCATCTTTTCTCGCGCTATTCCGCGTTCGTTTTCCATTTCCTCCAGAACGGAGTTGATTACTTTAAGGTCAAACATGCCGATTTTAAAGGAGTGTCACGACTATAAAAATTATGGCGGCGCACATTTGCTATTCTTGAGGTAAATGTGCGTCACTCGACGTTTGTGATACCACGAGGGTGGTGATCATACTAGTCGTAACGCTCACGGTTAGGTTTCTTATATATGAAGGGTATTCCCTCTTTTTGTAACGTACAGATAGGGAGAGCGCGCCCAAGGGCGCGCTCGTATCTGACACTTATACTGTATGTCAGTTGTCACTGTTTGTCAAAAGTGGCTACTGAGCTTGATACCTGGGTATAGGCAGTATTTGTGTCGGTCTGTCGCTGCTATACTAAAGGTAACGAGTAGGGGTACTCGAACTGTACTATGCGTATTCAAGACGATCAATTACGGCGTTTTGTGCTTGATGCTGGGCTGGTAACCAAGAGTGACTTGGCTGCTGCCGAGGAAACAGCCAAAGAAGAAAAACGCACGTTAGCGGAAGCACTGATTGCCGGTGGGCATATGAGTGAGGACGATTTGCGTCGGGTTGAGTCGTATGTGCTCGGTATTCCCTTTGTCTCTCTTAAAGAAGAAAAAATTGAATTTGACGTGCTGTCGCTCATTCCGGAGCCGGTAGCTCGTAATCACAATATCGTAGCGTTTAAAAAAGATGAGTCGAGTTTGCAAGTAGCCATGCTTGATACAGCAGACTTGCCAGCCATTGATTTTATTAAGAAAAAAACTGGATTGCGTATTTTGCCACGTCTGACTGACACTGACTCAATGCGCTCAGCTCTCCAGCAGTACCAAAAGACACTGAAAGATGAGTTTGGTGACATTATTTCCAAAGAGAGTTCAGCTCTCAAAGTGATTGAAGAAGGGGCTGATGACGTCACTGAGGATGAACTGAAAAAAGCGGCTGAAGAGCTACCGGTGGTACGAATTGTTGACACTCTCTTGCGACACGCCATCATCCAAGGTGCTTCAGATATTCATATTGAACCAATGGAAACGGAGTTGATTGTG
Source organism: Candidatus Parcubacteria bacterium (assembly GCA_021767645.1). Lineage (GTDB taxonomy): Bacteria > Patescibacteriota > Minisyncoccia > Phycocordibacterales > UBA918 > OLB19. The sequence continues at coordinate 12,668 of JAASSY010000003.1, forward strand.
CGCTATCGAGTGGATGGTATTTTGCACGACGCTATGACGCTCCCAGCGCACGCAGCGTCGAGTATTTCAGCCCGTATCAAGGTCTTGTCAGATCTCAAGCTTGATGAAAAACGACTACCTCAAGACGGACGCTTTAAGATGGAGATGGATGGCCAAAAGGTTTCGTTTCGTGTGTCAGTTCTACCGATTTTCTACGGGGAAAAAATTGTGATGCGACTTTTGCGTGAGAATCGTTCTGGCTTTACGCTCGAAGGGATTGGTTTTCACGGTGAGACCGCTGAGCGAGTACAGGAAGCGATGCGACAAAAAACCGGCATTATTCTTGTTACGGGTCCGACCGGTTCGGGTAAAACGACCACGCTCTACACCATCCTCGACTTACTCAACACGCCGGAGGTTAACATCTCGACAATCGAAGACCCGATTGAATACCAAATGCCGCGGATTAACCAGACGCAGGTGAAGCCAAGTATTGGTTTTACGTTTGCTAACGGCTTGCGGGCGCTGATGCGTCAGGACCCCGATATTATTATGGTGGGTGAGATTCGTGACCAAGAGACTGCCAGCCTAGCAATTAACGCAGCTTTGACTGGTCACCTGGTGCTGGCGACAGTGCACACTAATAGTGCTGCTGGCACGATCCCTCGCTTGCTGGATATGGGGGTTGAACCATTTCTACTGACATCAACACTACGGGTGGCGATTGGGCAGCGCTTGGTTCGTCGTCTAGAGGGGGCTGAGGTGGAACAACACGTTCTTACCAGTACCGAAAAAAATAAGCTGGGCAAGAAAGCTGACCTCGACGCCATTCTTGATACACTCAAGGACGAGAAGGTGGTAAAAAGTTCTGCTACTTGGAACGGGATACCGTTCAAGCGTCCACAAGAAGGTTCGTCTGATGACCAGTACAGCGGTCGAACCGGTATTCACGAAGTGTTGCCCATTAGTGACACGATCAAGCAAATGATCATGGAAGACAAAACAGCTGATGAGATTGAAGATCAAGCGAAAAAGGAGGGGATGTTGACCATGCTTGAAGACGGTATTTATAAGGCAGCACGTGGTGCAACCTCAGTGGAAGAGGTGTTGCGCGTGATTAACGAATAACCATGGCTACGTTTACATATATAGGTAAAGATGAAGCTGGTAAGTCGGTAACGAAAACAATTCAAGCCGACGATCGGTTTGCTGTCTATGAAATAGCTCGTCAAAATGGGCACACTGTAGAGACGATTGAGACTACGAAACGTTTCTCATTCAACGGACTAGTGAATGTTGAAGCTATTAATATTGCTATAAGCCGGGTTAAAGATGATGAGCTGGTAATGATGACCCGGAACCTCGGTTCAATGCTTGAAGCGGGTCTGCCACTATCACGTGCCTTGTCCGTGGTGGAGCGACAGAGTAAGAATCCGCGTTTGCAAAACATCACCAAGACGCTCGTTGCTGACATCAATAAAGGTGAAGCTTTTTATACTGCTTTACAAAAGTACCCGAAAACGTTCAGCGATCTGTACGTCGCTATGGTACAGGCTGGTGAAGAGAGTGGTGGTATGGCGACTGCCCTCGGTACACTCAGTACCCAAATGCAGCGATCATCTTCACTCAAAAAGAAAATTAAGGGTGCTATGATCTACCCAGCGATTGTGGTTACCGTACTCGTTATTATCGGTATTCTGATGATGATCTACGTCATGCCGTCGATTACTGATACGTTTAAGAGTCTTGAAGTAGAATTACCGGGTACTACGCAAGCACTGATGACTATTAGTGACTTTATGGTGGCAAACACTGTACTGGTGATCGTAGGGCTGATCGCAGCGGTGGTTGGTTTTATGTACAGTTTGCGTACAAAGTACGGTAAAATCGCGTCCTCGTGGGTAATTCCAAAACTACCAGTGATTGGTACGATGGCCAAGGAAACTAATGCAGCTCGCACTGCCCGTACTCTTTCGTCGCTTTTGTCGGCTGGAGTAGATGTCATCCGCTCGCTTGAAATCACAGAGGAAGTGGTACAAAACTACTTTTACAAACAGATAATTGCCGAAGCACGCACTCGCGTTGAGAAAGGTGAGCCACTCTCCGAACTATTTATTGAGCGTGATGACTTGTATCCAGTGCTCGTGGGGGAAATGATATCAGTTGGTGAGGAGACTGGTAATATTTCAAATATGCTGGAGGAGCTGGCGGTATTTTATGAAGGTGAAGTGGAACAAAAAACTAAAGACCTCTCAACCATTATTGAACCGGTACTGATGGTGGTGATTGGCGGTACGGTTGGCTTCTTTGCCCTCGCGATGATTGCTCCTATTTACTCGATTACCGATAGTATGGGGTAAGCCCATTGTGTATGGTTCGACAGCAACAGCAACAGCAACAGGGCTTCACGCTTGTCGAGGTTATTATAGCCAGTGCGATTACCGTGGTGTTATTTGGTGCGTTGCTCTATGGGACGCAGGCAATGATTAAATTAGTGGTAGCAACTCGAGCACAGACGACGGCTACAACGGTTGCGATGAGCCAGATGGAGTATATACGATCGTTCACTTACGATGAGGTGGGAACGATTGGCGGTATCGTCCCTGGACCAATTCCACAAAATAGCACGACGACCGAAAATGGTGTTACCTACGCAGTGCGCACTTCGGTTCGGTTGGTGGACGACCCAGCTGATGGCTTTGCCGGTGCTGATAGTAACAGTATTACAGCCGATTATAAGAAGGTACGAGTAGAAGTGTCTTGGGATGTGGCTGGTGTAGCTGACACAGTTTCGTTTTCTTCAAATGTCGTACCCCCGGGTATGGAAACACTCTCGGGCGCCGGTACTATCAAAGTGAATGTGTTTGACGCCGCTGTGCAGCCGGTGGCCGGGGCTGGCGTTCGTTTTGTAAACAATGTTGCCACGAGCGCTATTGATACCGTGTATTACACTAATCCAGAAGGTGTCGTATATTTACCAGGTGCGCCAGCGGTGCCAGGATACAACATAGATGTTTCACTGAGCGGTTATTCTAGGGACGGCACCTACGTTGCTAGCAGCACCAACCCGAATCCAACCACCCTACCAGTGGCTGTATCAGAGGGACTTATTTCGACCATGAATTTCCAGATTGATCGATTGAGTACACTGCAGCTACAAGCCCAAGAGAGTCCAACATTTGCCGGTCTTAATGATTCTTTTGCGACGGGAAGTAACATTAGCCAATTGGCGTCTACCACCTTGACCAGTGGCAACATTGTTTTAGAGCAAACCGCCGGAGTGTATGAGCCGGCTGGCGAGGTGTGGAGCACGTCTACTGGTGCACTGTCACTGCAAAATTGGCACTCTGCTAGCGTGGTCGCCAGTACGACTGCAGGGACGGATGTACGTTTTCGCGTTACCGAGCCAGACGGTAGTGGTGGCATGCAATTGGTGTCAGACAGTGTGTTGCCTGGTAATAGCACCGGTTTTATTAATGTGGTTGATTTGCGTGACGTGAGTACCAGTACGCACCCAGCGCTCGGGTTGATGGCCGAACTGACGACTACTCAGGCTACGCAAACACCCGAGCTCTTAGAGTGGTCAGTTGTTGGTGTGGTAGCCAACAATCCAGTGAGCGGTGTTGATTTCGCGCTTACGGGAGCAAAAACGATTGGCACCGATGACTCTGGACAGCCAGTGTACAAGCAGCGGTATACTGGTACCACGGATGCGGATGGTATGTGGCTTGAACCAGCCGTTGAGTTTGATCAATATACGTTGGAATTACTATCTGGTTCGTATGATGTCTACGAACAGTGTCCCGCTTCACCATTTGCTATCGACCCCGACGAAACAGCTCCTGTAACAGTGACGTTGGGGCCACCAACTGCGCAGCAACTACTGGTTAGTGTCACAGAAGCAGACGGAACACCGATCCCAGGGGCCGTTGTGCGGTTACAAAACACCGGTGTCGATGAAGAAGCGTACACATCGTTGTGTGGGCAGGTATACTTCGGCTCGGGGTTATATGCAGATGATGATTACCAGTTGACCGTATCAGCCGCTGGTTTTGGCGATAAAACGTTCGCCAGTACGACTGTACATGCGTCAGCCACGTTCCCGGTGACGTTTTAATATCATTCGTATCATATGTTTACCAAACACCAGACACGCCTAGCCGGGATGACGCTCATCGAGATGTTGGTGGCTATCAGTATTTTCTCGGTCTTAATGTTTGTGGTGATGTACACCATCTCACAACTCTACCGTTCAACTGACTATGCTATTAATCAGGCGTACGAGGTGTATGAAGCACGAAATGGTATGGAACAATTGGTGCGCGATCTGCGTGAAGCTACCTTCGCGGACGACGGGACGTTCCCGCTGGCCGTTATCGAGACGGACTTAGTAGGTTTCTATAGTGATATCGATCGCGATCTCAGTGTGGAGTATGTCGAGTACGAACAAACAGGAACGAATTTTTATAAACGTATTTATAATGCTACTAATACTATCCCTGCCTACGACACGTCATCACCTGACGTCGAGCAGCTGGTGTCTGATTATGTGCAAAACTCAACACTCGGTACGTCAACGTTCTTTTACTATGATGATAGCGGCAATCCGGTAACGGCCAGCGGAAATATTACCGATGTACGCTATATTGAAGTACAGATTGCGATTAATATCGACCCCGTAGCGCAACCAGATAATTTTGTGCTGCAAAATGGCGTTGCTCTTCGTAATATTATGAATACACCATGACCCAGTACTCTCAACAAAAAGGCGCCTTGCTTGTGCTGATTCTCGTTTTCGGGGCTGTATTTACCACCATCATATTTGGTTTTATGAATTATATCGTCAGTCAGTACGCAGCCCAGCAGCGGGAGTTTAATGATATGAAAGCGCGTGAAATAGCCGAGGCTGGTATTAATTACTATAAATGGTTTTTGGCGCACAACCCTGATGACGTGCAGCACGGCACAACCACTCCAGGACCGTACGTGGTGGAATACGAGGATCCGGAAGAAGGTCCAATCGGTGCGTTTTCACTCGATATCACCAGTCGAGAATACTGTGGTGAAGTAAGTTCTATCTATATCACTTCGACCGGTTACACGTACGAGAACCCAAGCAGTACTCGTTCGGTGTATGCGCACTACGCACAGCCAACCGTAACAGAGTACGCCTACATCATTAACTCCAATGTTTGGGCTGGTGCTGACCGCACAATTATTGGTCCGTACCACTCAAACGGAGGGGTGCGGATGGATGGTACGAATAACTCTACAGTGACGAGTGGTCAAGCTACCTGGAACTGTACTAATTCATTTGGTTGTATACCCAGTGATAGTAATGCTGACGGTGTCGTTGGCAGTGGGCCAAATAGTGATTTATGGTCGTTTCCCTCACCGCCAATTAACTTTACTGGGCTAACGCTCGACCTCTCGACAATGGCGGCAAAAGCACAAGATCCGACGACTGGTGGAATTTTTATTCCTGAGTCCAGTGGGTATGGTTACCGCGTGCAGTTTCGGACGGACGGTACTGTCGATGTCTACCAAGTTGATAGCGTCTATACATATGAAGGTTTTGCCAATGGGAGTTGGTCAACCGAGGAGCACATTATTGATACCGAATCGTTTGTAGCTTCGTATGCACTAGACACCAGCTGCCCACTCATCTTCGTCGAGGATAAGGTTTGGTTGGGTGGCAATGTGCAAGACAAAATATCCCTTGCCGCCGCCGACATTGATACCCCTGGTGTTGATCGGTCAATTATTCTGCAAGAAAACATTCAGTATGGCAGTAGTAGTGCTGGCCTCATTGCGGTTGCCGAGGAAGATGTGCTTTTAGGGGTCAATGTGCCAGAAGATATGGAGATAAACGGTGTGTTTATGGCCCAAAATGGACGGTTCGGTCGTAATCATTACGAACGGGAACGGTTACCAAGGACTTGTGTTGGTTGGGTGTGGTTGTGGTGTGTAGCCTGGAGTGAACCATTTGCTGGTGATGTATTTAAGGACAGTCTTACTATTAACGGTACTATTTTCTCCAACGGACGAGTTGGTACACAGTGGACGAGTGGCGGAACGCCAATTTCTGGTTTTCTGACTCGATATAACAGCTACGACCGCAATTTAGTGATTGATCCACCACCGCTTACACCAAACACCTCGGAAGACTATCGCTTCATTGAGTGGCGAGACGTCGATTAGTTCGTGCTACACTAGTTGGTATGAAGCAACACGTACCATTGATTGTCGGCAACTGGAAAATGAACCCAGCTACTGTCGGCGCGGCTAAGAAGCTGTTTCTAGCTATCCGTAAAGCATTGGGTCGGAAGCGCCTTAATGTGCACATCGCAGTAGCTCCCCCGTTTCCGTTTCTGTCAGAACTGGAGCGCCTGTCACCGTCACAGCGGATTAGTCTGGCGGCACAAGATGTTTTTTTCGAGGCGATTGGTGCACATACGGGAGAAGTGTCATTACCTATGCTCAAAAGTGTTGGGGTCACGGCAGTGATTGTGGGGCATTCAGAACGTCGCGCTCGGGGAGAGTCCGACCACGAAATTTATGAAGACGTATCAACGCTTTTTAAAAGTAATGTCACTGGAATTATCTGTGTCGGAGAAAACGAACGTGATGATAGCGGTAACTTCTACTCGGTGGTTGAAGCCCAACTACGGTCTGCTCTACGAGGTGTGCCAAAAACTAAGCTTAAGCAGCTGGTGATTGCCTACGAACCAGTGTGGGCAATCGGGACTGGGGCGGTTGCGACACCAGAGGATGTGCACGAGATGAAACTATTTATCCAGAAAATTTTAACTGACCACTTTGGGCGTGCCGGAGCTGAGAAAGTGCGAGTGATCTACGGCGGATCAGTCAAGAAAAAGAATGCAGCCGCGTTGCTTGAAGAGGGTCAAGTCGACGGCTTTCTGATTGGCGGTGCGAGCCTCAAAGCCAAAGAGTTTGTCAGTATTATCAATATAGCGCATGAGTACGAAAAAACTTCCGTTTAAGACGTTGGGTGATCTGACGGTACAAGCTGGTCAACCAGTACTAGTCCGGACGTCACTCAATGTCCCTATCAAGGATGGAGTTATTGAGAACCAGTTTCGTATTACTCGGGGATTGGCTACGGTACAACACTTAGTGCAGCAAGGCGGTAAAGTTGTATTGCTGGGTCATATTGGGAGTAAGGGCGGACAGTCAACAGAGCCGATAGCGGATTTACTTAGTAGTTTAGGGTACTCCGTTACGTTTTGTAAATCAGTCAGCGGTGCTGAAGCTAAAAACTGCGTTGATAATGCCGCTGCCGGTAGCGTGATCCTGTTAGAAAATGTACGGCGCGATCCACGCGAAAAACAAAATGATCCTGAATTTGCCCGTGAACTCTCTGAACTCGCTGCGGTATATATTAACGATGCGTTTGCCGCTTCGCACCGCGAACACGCGTCGCTAGTTGGTGTGCCAGCGTTACTACCAGCGTATGCTGGTTTTAATTTTGTCCATGAATACGAAGCTCTATCGCAGATGCGGGCACCAACTTCGCCGTCGCTGTTTATGCTTGGTGGTGCCAAGTTCGATACGAAACTACCGCTAGTGGAGCAATTTCTGGAGCGATACAGCCGCGTATTTATTGGGGGCGCATTAGCTAACGATCTGTTTCAGGCACGGGGGTATGAGGTCGGTAATTCACTGGTATCAGATATTTCGCTAGCCAACAACCCTATTGTGCGACACCCTAACTTACTACTGCCAGTTGATGTCATTGTCACTGATGGTACACGTACCCGGGTGTGCGCACCTGATGCAGTACAGACCAATGAAACTATCTATGACGCTGGGCCGGAGACGGTCACAATGCTGACGCCGCTGGTTACACAAGCGCGCAGTATTTTGTGGAATGGTCCACTTGGTAACTACGAAGCCGGTTTCAATGAGCAGACAGAAGCGGCAGCTCGCTTGGTGGCGGAGGCACCGGGTCACGCCGTGGTGGGTGGAGGTGATACAGTCGCCTCTATTGAGTCACTTGGCGTACAAGAGCACTTCGCGTTTTTATCAACTGCTGGAGGGGCGATGTTGCACTTTCTCGAGCACGGGACGCTGCCGGCAATAACAGCACTTTCCCAGACCAAAGAGTAATGCAGTATCATAAAACAGTAGACGCTATTAAGCAGCTGCTTGATACGAAACACATACACTATACTTGCTATGAACACGCTGCGGTGCGCACCTCAGAAGAGGCCGCCGCTATCCGTCCAGAATACACGATCGATCAAGGAGCGAAGGCACTGATTGTTCGGATAAAACGAAAAGGTGTAGCAACGGCAGCAGCTAAGCAGTATGTGCAGCTGGTGCTACCTGGCAGTGCCACATTCACTCCAAAGGTAGTCCGGGCTTCACTCGGGGCTAAGGATATTCGGTTTGCTACTGAGACAGAAGTAGCCGAGCTCACTGGTGGTGTAGAGCCCGGTGGTGTGCCGCCGTTTGGTAATCTGTTTAATCTGCCGGTCTATGTCGATCCAACGTTATTGCATAACGACATAATTATTTTCAACGCTGGTGATCGCTGCTACTCGATTGCGTTGCGCAGTGATGATTATGTAGCGGCGGTCCAGCCAACAGTGGTAACACTCATTTGACGTATGCAGCAACTTACCTTGTGCTACTTACTCACTGCAACAGACATGTGTCTGGGTTACAAAAAACGTGGCTTTGGTAGTGGTTTGTACAATGGGTATGGTGGTAAGGTGGAGCCAGATGAAGCATTATTAGCGGCTGCCGTGCGTGAAGTACAGGAAGAAGCAAACGTTGTAGTGCAGGAAACTGATTTACAAGCTGTGGCAGAACTCACGTTTGTCTTCAGTGATCGAACTCTAGCGGTGGCGGCTTATTTTTGTACTAAATGGCAAGGTACACCACAGGAAACTGAAGAAATGCGACCCGAATGGTTTTCACTGAAAGCTCTACCGTTCGACCAGATGTGGGCAGATGACATTGTCTGGTTGCCGCGAGCGTTAGCCGGTGAGTATGTTCGAGGAACGGTCTGGTTTGCTGATGATGGACGTAGCATTGCCGGTATGGAGTGGCAATAAACATGACTGGCTTGTGGCCAGTCATGTTGTAAGCAGTGCCATGTGTGATCAGTCTTCTTCTACAGCAGCCTGAATCTGAGTGGCTACTTGGGCCAAGGTTTCATCGTCAGCTTCACTGCCTTGGGGCATGATGGCACCTAGCGCGGTTTTGGTATCCGTCATCGGATAGATTTTAATGTGTACGTGCGGCACATCAAAACCTTCAACCACTAAACAGGTCCGAGCTGCATTGAGTGCAGCATCAGATGCTTGCGCAATTTTCTTGGCTGTTTTAAAGAGGTGGATATAGGTGTCATCATCGAGATCAAAAGCGTAGTCGATTTCTGTTTTAGGAATGACTAATGACTGTCCTTTAACAGCAGGAAAACGGTCGAGGATGGCCACACAGTGTTCGTCTTCGTAAATGAAGTGCGCTGGGACTTCTCGGTTAATAATTTTAGTAAAAATTGATTCAGACATAGAGACAAACTTACGGTTAGCGCTACCATGGTATCATGCTTTGTACATATGGCGAGGTACGAGACAGCAGCGGATATAACGCCGAGTACGGCAACAGCCTTGGCCGACTATCCAGCTCTCTTACAGAAACTGCTGCAGACACGTGGTATCACAACCGCTACAGCCGCCGATCTGTTTTTGTCGCCATCGTATGATGATCATTTGCACGATCCGTGGCTCCTGCACGATATGTCGGCAGCGGTGGAACGAATTGTGCGAGCGCTGGAAGCAGAGGAAACGATAGTTATCTATAGTGACTACGATTGTGACGGTATTCCGGGTGGGGTGGTGCTGCATGATTTATTTCGCTCGCTCGGTCATGAGCATTTTACGAACTATATTCCACACCGGCACTTTGACGGTTTTGGTCTCCACGAAAAAGCGGTAACTGAGTTAGCTGCGCAAGGAGCGCAGCTACTGATTACCGTCGACTGTGGCACAACCGACGGTGCGGCGGTTGAGCGAGCTCGAGAATTAGGTGTTGACGTTATCATTACCGACCACCATCAACCAGGTGAGCAATTGCCGCCAGCTGTGGCGGTGGTGAATCCACAGGTTGGCAGTAGCTACCCGTTTCCTGATTTGTGTGGTGCGGCGGTCGCTTTTAAATTAGCCCAGGCAGTCCTCGAAAAAACTGAGCATAACCTGGCACCGGGGCAGGAGAAATGGTGGCTTGATATGGTGGGGCTGGCCACGGTAGCTGATATGGTGCCGCTTATCGGGGAAAACCGTGTGTTAGCACACTATGGTTTGAAAGTTTTACAAAAAACGCGTCGTCCTGGTTTGCAGCAATTGCTTCGTAAACAACGGGTGCAATCACGCTATCTCACCGAAGATGATATTGGTTTTACGATTGGGCCGCGGATTAACGCCGCCTCACGGATGGATACACCCGAAGACGCTTTTTGGATGTTGGCGAGCAGTGACGAATCAGAAGCTGGTTCGTACGTGGCACACCTTGAGTCGCTCAATAATGAGCGCAAAGGAATTGTTGCCTCGATGACCCGTGAAGCCCATAAAAAACTCAAGACACAGGAGGTGCCTGAGGTGATTGTTTTAGGTAGTCCAGAATGGCGACCATCATTAGTTGGTTTGGTAGCTAATAAGTTGGCTGAAGAGTATAGTCGACCGGCCTTTGTCTGGGGTCGCGATGGTAACGGTGTACTGAAAGGTTCAGCTCGTTCGGGCGGTACAGTAAGTGTGCATGCCATTATGGGCGCAGCCGCTGCAGCGTTTACTGAGTATGGAGGACACCACTTCTCTGGTGGGTTTAGTGTTAAGGAATCTGCTATTCATACCTTAGCTAAGACATTGGAAACTGCGTACGCTTCACTTGACACAACAGCTGCCGCAGCACCAACTGTCACCATTGATCACGTTTGTTCGGTTGATGAGTTGACTGCCGAGGTACTTAAGCTACAGCAACAACTCGCTCCGTTTGGTGTGGCTAACCCAAAACCACTCTATCGCGTCGAAGATGTTTCCCTTACCGAGGTGTCGTTGTTTGGTAAAGGTAAAGAACACACAAAACTCCAGTTTGCCACCAGTGGAATAGTGGATGAGGCAATTGCGTTTTTTACTACACCGGAGCAGTTTACCAAGGAGCCGAAGGTTGGGCAGACAGTTGCTTTGGTAGCGCATCTTGAAGAGTCTTTCTTTATGGGGCGTCGACAAGTTCGTTTACGTCTCGTCGATATTCTGGACACTGTGTGATACACTAAATACTGCGATATATCGCAGTATTTTTATGGCACATATTGGTAAAGAAAAGTTAGATAAGGGTGAGTTCGAACGACTCTTTGGCCGTTTAGTACAGGTTTGCGCCGATGCGACTGAGCGTGACGCACATCCATTACTACACGGTTTGTTGACCGATACTGAACAAGTTATGCTCACAAAACGCTTTGCCGCAGTGCTTATGTATCATGAAGGGTACTCGTGCTACGTTGTAGAGCGTACGTTGAAAATCAGTTCCTCAACAGCACTACGAATACGTAAAGCATATAAGACGGGCCGCTACCGTCCTTTAGTCGCTGTGTTTGATAAAGGAAAAGTTAATCGGGAAGAGTTTTGGCGTACGTTAGAGGTGTTACTTAGGCTGGGTATGCCGTCGATGGGAAGAGATCGTTGGAAACATGTCCCTGGAATGGGTAGTTAATTACTGCGATATATCGCAGTATAAGCTCATCTCACGCTGTCGCTGTGCGTGAGTGTGGTAAGATGGCTCGCATGCAGGAATACATCATTCATACCGATGGCGGCGCGCGGGGTAACCCAGGACCAGCCGGTATCGGTGTAGCCATTTTTGAATCTGACGGTACTGAGATAGCCACGGTATCTGAGTACATTGGTGAAGCTACCAATAATGTCGCCGAATATACAGCGATTGAACGAGCTTTTGCCAAGCTGCGTACGCTCGCACCAGACACGAAGAACGTGCGCGTTACTGTAAAACTCGATAGTCAGTTAGCTGAGCGTCAACTCAACGGCGCGTACAAAGTGAAAGACGTCACCCTGAAAACGCACTTTGACCGTATCAAAGCTGGTCTTGATGATTTTGCTAGTGTGAAGTTTGTCCATGTGCGCCGAGAGAACAATAAACGGGCAGACGAACTGGCGAACGAAGCGATGGATAAAGCCATGTAAATAGTTGACCGAGAATATTGATTTGCTATAGTCACGTATAGCTCGAATTAACGGGCTTATATAGGGAGTAGAAAAATGAAAGATCTTTTTGGGCAACCCGATGGTTGCGCTGCAGCTGGTGACACCATTGCGCCCAAGACAGAGGTACCACTACGTCCAAACCGCGCTCCGGTCATCGGTTGGGTCAATCCGACCGATGATCTCGACGCGATCATGGCTGGCGACGCAGAGGTTCCCGTCTACAGTCCCGCTGAACCGGGCGACACCATCAAGTTCAAGACTTGATGATAGGTCATGCGCCGACCCTTACGGGGTCGGCCATTTCTATACAGGGGTACAGTTTGACTCTACAGTTGAGTCTGGTAGGTTGGTAAGTAGAGCTGGTTCCATAGGAACTAGCTCATTTTTGTTCAATCAATTCAGGAGGCGAGTCATGTTTATCATGCTACTTCAGCACCTCAGCATCAATGTCATGGGAGTGCCACCGCGCCAACCGCGCACTATTCGCCTTCTGTATTACAACGAAGGAGGTCATAGTTCGTGACGCGAGCGCTATGACCTGACACCAGACCTAGCGTCGAATTAAATCAGCCCCGGTGTGCTCACGCACCCGGGGCATCCTTGTGTTTGCTAGACTAAGTAGGTGCGGGGACAATTTTTTTATACTGCCATCGTGGCTTTTGCGGTCGGGGTAGGGCTGACTACAGTGTGGTCAACCCCACTTAGTTTTATAGCGTGGCTCGGAATACTGAGTTTGCTGGCTGCACTGTGTGCCACACGCGCGCACCGAGAAATTAGTTGGCTAGCACTGATGCTTGTTAGTGTCAGCTTATGTCTGGTCGCTTTGGGTATGTTGCGGGTAGAGCTAGAACCGCCAGTCACTGACCAGAGTTATACAAAGCTTGTTGGTCAGGAAGTCGAGCTTACGGGTGTAGTGGTGCGGGAACCAGATCAGCGAGAGCAGACCACACACTTGTACGTCGACGTTGGTGATGTCATGATCTTGGTCTACGCCGAGCGCTACGCAGCGGTGAATTATGGTGATCAGGTGACACTGGTTGGCGAGCTTGATAGACCAGAAGCATTTACAACTGAGCTCGGGCGTACGTTTGATTATCCTGGTTATCTACAAGCTCGCGGAGTGGGCTACACAATGTCGTTTGCTGATGTGGTGGTAAAAGACATCAACCAAGCGTCCAGTCTGCTCCACCACTTGTACCAGGTAAAAGGTGACTTTATGGACAGGTTGGAGCAAGTTTTACCTGAGCCACAGGTGGGGTTAGGCGAGGGTTTGTTACTCGGTGTGAAGCAGGCACTGGGTGAGCAGTACGAACAAGTGTTTCGCACCACTGGCCTCATGCACATTGTCGTACTTTCAGGCTATAACGTGATGCTGGTGGTCACCTTCTTCATGTACGTGTTGGCCTACATTCTCCCGTTTCGCTGGCGCCTCGTGGTGGGTGTGGTGGCGATTGCTGGTTTCGCACTACTCGTCGGTCTTTCTGCCACTGTAGTGAGGGCAAGTATTATGGCGAGTTTGCTTCTGTTGCTGCGTTTTACTGGTAATACCTATCACATACTCCGGGCGCTCTGTGTGGCGGGAGTAGTGATGCTGCTATTGAACCCATATCTCTTGCTGTATGATATTGGTTTCCAGCTGTCTTTTATGGCAACGCTCGGACTGATTCTGTTTGCTGAACGAGTGTCTGACTATCTCACTTTTATGCCGGCTTGGCTTGGTTTGCGTGAATTTCTCACTGCTACTTTGGTGACGCAAGTATTTGTTTTGCCACTGCTGTTGTTTCATATTGGTGAGGTGTCGCTGGTGTCTGTGATTGTGAATGTTCTGGTACTGCCTGCGGTGCCGGTGGCGATGTTGCTTACCTTTGCTGTGGGGCTTATCTCGTACCTGTCTACTTCGTTAGCGTTAGCGTTGGCCTACCTGCCTTACGTAGCACTCACGTACATACTCGCGGTAGCTCGTTGGTTCGCCGCAGTACCGTTTGCGGCCATAACTGTGCCCGAGTTTTCTTGGTGGGCGTTTGGGTTGGTATATGGACTGATTGTGCTCGGAGCTGTGGGGTTATTACACCAACGCGAGTCAGTATCTGTCAGTACTGGTGTCACGGACGATACGCTGCCTGACGTTTCGCACTGGACAATCGAGTGTGAGTCTGAGGTGCAGCAAAAAGCGGCCTCTTCATCTAAGGCCGCTTCAGCAGAGACACCTGTCTTTTTTCGTTAGATGCGGTTTGCGACTACCTCCCAATTGAGGTTGGCAAAGAAGGCTTCCACGTATTGCATTTTTTCTGATGGTGGATGGTCCAGCATGTACGAGTGTTCCCACATATCGAGCGCTAATACAATGTCAACATCAGCAAGTTGGCCGAGTTGTTGTTCGTCTACCCACGTGCAGACGAGTTGGTTTTCGGCGCGATCGATGTACGCCATTACCCAACCGACACCACGAGTTTTGGCAATGAGACGAAATTGCTCCACGAACGCATCGAAAGAACCATATTGGTCTTCGACCATAGTTTTGAAAGGTCCGTCTGGGCATGGTTGCGCACCACCTTCAAACTGGGTGAAGTAGTACTCGTGGTTTTTCATACCACCAAACTCAAAGCCAAGTCTGCGGCGCATCTCGGCGATAGCGTAGGCATTTTGTTCTGGTTCATTGCTGTAGGCAGCAATCCGCTCGTGAATCAAATTGACGTGTTTGACGTAACCTTGGTAGAGACCAATATGTTCGTCGATAGTTTGTTTGGAAATCCCTGTTAGCTCTGGGATGGTAAAAGTTTTTGGTTCGTACATAGTCAATGAAGTGTAATGAGTAACTCGTCATGAGTGTATCATAGTGATATATGGATGCAGAGGAGCGAGTCTGGGCACGGGTAGTGGTTGTGAGTTTATTATTGGTGGTAGCTGGCACCATTTGGCTGCTTCCACGGCTGTTGCCGACACCACCGCAGTACCTAGAAGTGCACGTGCTTGATGTTGGGCAAGGTGATGCTATTTTGCTTGAGAGTCCAAGCGGGCAACAGATGTTGATTGATGGTGGTCGCAATAACCAAGTGCTTCGTTCGCTAGCGGCCGAGCTTGCTTTCTTTGATCGGACACTCGACTTCGTCGTTGCGACCCATCCTGACGCTGATCATATTGGTGGGCTGGTCGATGTGCTACAGCGGTACACGGTAGAGACTGTATTGGTCACAGACAACCAGAGTGACACCACCGCTCATGCGGCGTTTACCGCAGCGATTGCTGCTGAGAACGCTGAACGACTAGTGCCCCGTCGGGGGCAGACCATTGACCTCGGGGCTGGTGTGCTCGTAACAGTGCTCTGGCCAGAGACGAACGCGGCTCGTCTGGAGAGTAACGCTGCATCGGTGGTGTTACATGTCCACTACGGTGAAACGGCCTTTTTGCTTACTGGTGATAGTCCAAAACGAATCGAAGAATATTTAGTACTGACGTACGGTGAGTATTTAGCGAGTGATGTGTTAAAGGTGGGGCACCACGGCTCACGCACGTCAACGGCTGAACTATTTTTAGCAGAAGTTAGACCACAGTACGCAGTTATTTCTGCCGGGGCAGATAATCGCTATGGTCACCCACACGTGGAGGTAACCGACGCACTCTTTAACGCGGGAGTAACCACCTTTACGACGGCTGAGCAGGGTACGGTATCGTTTATCAGTGACGGTATGACCGTGACACCATACTAAAATTGGCCAGTCTGTACTGACTGGCCAATTTATTTACTGGTTGTGTGTACACCAAACTAGATAAGCTTGGCAGCTTTGAGGGTCGCGTACGCACCGTTTTTGGCGATAGTGCGGAGGCCTTTAGCTGATACCTTGACGCTCACGTACTGATCAATCTCAGGGACGTAAATCTTCTTTTTCTGGAGGTTGGGCTGACGGGTCGTTTTGCCGCACGGGTTAAACTGCGTCGCACGCGTGCGGTTGCTGTAACGACCACCCGTTTGGGTTTTTTTGCCAGTGATGTCGCATTGCTTTGCCATAAATAATCAATTTAAGTGGGCGTATACTACCACGGACGCTTTAGATTGCAAGCTACAAGAATCTAGTGTGTCGAAATGATGGTGCGTGAGGGTAGAAAGTACGATATAGTGGAGCCCGTATGGAAACTATTTTGATTATCGCTGCCTTGATTATGTCGATTGTGCTCCACGAGATGGCACACGGTTACGCTGCAAACTGGCTCGGTGACCCCACGGCACGTTTGCAAGGACGGCTTTCAGGCAACCCTTTGGTGCATCTCGACCCAATTGGTTCAGTGTTAGTGCCAGCCCTCTTATTTTTTGGTAACGCGGGTATTCTCTTCGGTTGGGCCAAACCGGTGCCGTATAACCCCTACAACCTGCGCGACCAAAAGTGGGGCGAGGCGATCGTCGCGGCGGCCGGTCCAGCCATCAACATCGCTCTCGCTCTATTCTTTGCGCTGCTGATACGTTTCGATGCCCTTTTGGGGCTGCCCGGAAGTTTTATCGAAATCGCTGCGTACGTGGTGTATATCAACATCCTCTTAGCGTTCTTTAATATGATTCCCATACCACCGCTGGATGGTTCAAAAATTCTCAAAGCCCTCTTGCCGTTTCGCGCTGCTCGACAGTACGATGAGTTCCTGATGAAAGTGCAGTCATTTGGTTTGATTTTCACCTTCCTTTTTATCTTTCTGTTCATTAATGTATTCTGGGGACCGTTTTCACAGCTGGTAAATACTGTTTTTACCCTCTTTACCGGTACCCGGTTCTTTTAGAACGTCTCTACCAGTCGCATTTCTCTTGCAAATTCCGCTGACTATAGTATTCTGTCGCTGCTAACTTATGGCAACAATCAATCAATTAACCCGTAAGTCACGTAAGGACAAAGCCCGCAAAACGAAGGTGGCGGCGTTGCAGTCTGGTTTTAACTCTATCAAGAACAAGCCAAACAGCTACAATTCACCTTTCAAGCGTGGTGTATGTACACGTGTGACGACGAAGACCCCACGTAAGCCGAACTCAGCGATTCGAAAGATTGCTCGTGTTCGACTCAGCAACGGTCAGGAAATCACCGCGTACATCCCCGGCATTGGGCATACACTCCAGGAGCACTCCGTAGTGCTCGTGCGTGGCGGACGTGTCAAAGACATCGGTGTGAACTACACGGTGGTGCGAGGTAAGTACGACGCTACTGGCGTTGACGCTCGACGACGTGGTCGTTCACGATACGGTGCTAAAAAGCCTAAGGGTGAGTAAACTTGCGCTTAGATATTATGTTGGAATAAAGCGATATTCCAAACCACATTACAAATAGTTTATATTCGCTACAGATTATCGGATGCGACTCTAAAGAGAGTCATAGGACACCCGTCCTACTTATGCGAAGAATGAAAATATACCGAGCGATGCTCGCACCATATTTCTCATACTTCGTCGTTAACGTATACACAACATGCGACGACCAATTAAAAAACGACCAGACATCCAGCCGGACGTGCGATACGGTTCGGTTGAAGTGGAGCGACTCATCAATTACTTGATGCTTCGCGGTCAAAAAGAAACCGCCCGTAAAATCGTCTACGCGGCGTTTGAAGAAATCAAAAACGCGAAAGAAGACGGTGGTGAACCACTCGAAATCTTCGAAGCAGCCCTCCGTAACGCAGGACCACAGATGGAAGTTCGTTCCCGCCGAGTGGGTGGAGCCAACTATCAGGTACCACGGGAGGTGCGTCCAGAACGACGTCTCGCCCTGGCCCTCCGTTGGATTACCGCGGCAGCGCGTAACCAAAAAGGTAAACCAACCTACAAAGCTCTCGCTAACGAGCTGATGCTGGCTGCTAAGGAAGAAGGTGTGGCAGTGAAGAAGAAAGAAGATACTCACCGCATGGCGGAGGCCAACCGAGCCTTTGCTCACTTCGCTTGGTAAGAAACCAAAAAAAACGCGACTCACTTTGTCGCACTACGAAAAATGGCCCTCCCTGGACTTTTGTCCCAGTCGGGCCATTTTTCTTGTGCTCCTCGTGATTCATCGCATTTATTGATTTCTTTGCCTTGTCTCGTGATGTTGTGCTTGGAAATGGTCACGAGCTGGTAAGAATAAAGTTAGATGTATATAGCAAGGAAGATTTAAGAGATAAGTATCCAGTTGAGAGTAAAAAACAAATAGAATCACTCGCTACTCACGATGCATTTAACTCCACTGTCGCTATGTCTAATGCACTAGAGGAGTTCTCGGCAAGAGTGTTAATTTTATCAGCCGAACATGAATATTCCTTAAGAATTTTGCAAGATTCATATCTTAAGCTAATGGAAAGCATCACCACATTCATTGTGCATGACAACAAAGCATCAAAAGATAAAAATTTTGTGAATTCCATAAAGCTTTATAGAATTTGGAGCAAGATTTAAAAGAAACCCCGCAGCCGAGTCGTCGGCTGCGGGTTTGGAATTAGCGAGGGATGTAAATTCCACCCTCGAACTCTAGCCCCAGTAATGCAAACGAAATCCAGACCGGCAGATAACCAATATGTCGATTAATTCGGTCGTCGACGAAGAACGTCAAACGTTTGATTTGCGTGCGCGAAAGACTGCCTTCTCTCAAAGCCTGCGCTGTGGCATCCACCACCAGCTCATGAATGAATCGATTTTCCAACGCACCTTCTATATGCATGAACGCATTGTAGACTGAGCCCACTTCGTAAAGGTCCTTGATGTGGAGGTGAGAACTGCCATCTTTACGCAGACGCACCTTACTCGTGCCCAAGGTCAACGATGATGCGTGTTCTTCGCTGAAAGTTTTTGGCGGTGGCAGTTCTGTGAAAGTGACTGTTTCACCAGCCAGTGCACGACCTACCATATCTCCCAAACGGGATGGTTCACGAGAGGTGTCATATACAGTGATGAGTACCCGGTCTTGTTTGCCAGTAATCACCTTCAAGGTTTTTCTGTCTTTTTTACTATAGACGTAGTGCGTCTGGCCAATTTTGAGGGTGTGTGGCGACTGGATGAGCGAGACAACTTCTTCAATGGTGAGTTGAGTGCGCTTATCGTTTTCGATGCGCTTCCTGGCGTGCTTCGTAATGTGAACGGGGCGCATGTGTTTCTCCTTTCGATGTTCGAGCTGGTGTAACAATATAACACTATATATCTTTGTCAATATTCAGATGTGAGAAGGTGCCTCTTCAAAAAGGGAATGATTTTACTTTACTCTTATATAGTGTACGCTACGGCCCATGTCAAAAGCGCAAGGAGTGATTTCTTTCAAACGGGTGTCATTTGAGTACGATGCGACCAAACCAATCTTAACTGAAGCTGATTTTTCGGTGCGCCGAGGCGCTAAGCTGACCCTCATGGGGCAAAATGGGGCGGGGAAGTCGACTATCTTTTCGTTGATTACTGGCGCCTTGCAGCCAGAGGAGGGTGATATACACGTAGAACCACGGATTACGATTGCGTTGGCACGACAGATGATCCCGCGTGAAGAATTATCGCAAACCGTGCGGGAGTTTTTTCAAAACTGTTTTACCGAAACAGTCTACAACATTGATCCCAAAATCGATGCGGTATTAGAAGTGGTGAATTTGGTGCCGACTGAAAAGCAGCAAGCCACCTTTAAAGATCGGACAGTCGGTAGTTTTTCGGGCGGTCAACAAGCCCGCCTTCTGTTAGCGTCTGCACTTATTCAAGAACCAGATATTCTGCTACTCGATGAGCCAACAAACAACCTCGACAGCGCTGGTATTGCTCACTTGACTGAATTTCTTAAGGAATACCGCAAGACTGTGTTAGTGATTTCGCATGATGCTGACTTCTTGAACGCTTTTACCCACGGTGTGTTGTATCTTAATACCCAGAAGCGTCAGATTGAATTGTTTCAAGGAAATTATCATAAAGTAGTAGGCCAGATTGCTGCCCAAGTAGAAAAAGAAAAGCGTCAAAACGCCCAACTACAGAAACAGATCAAAGCCGATAAGGAGAAGATTAACTACTTCTCAAACAAAGGTGGAAAAATGCGTATGGTGGCGAAACGGATGCGCGATGATATTGCTGAGGCAGAAGAGAACAAAATTGACGTGCGCCAAGAGGACAAAACCATCCGTCCTTTCACGATTGAGCCACATAGTGATGTACCGCTTGAAGTTGTGCAGCTTGACTCAGTCAAAGTGATTAAAAATCATGAGCCGAAAGATTGTCGCTGTGATGTCACACTGCAGCGTGGTCAGCACTTACGGATCGTTGGTCCAAACGGTATTGGTAAGACAACGTTGCTTGAGAGTTTGGCAGGAGGTGATGCTACCGGTGAACATATAGCGGCTGGGGTGCGGATTGGGTACTATCGGCAAGACTTTTCCAATCTCGATTTTAACGCCACGGTGTTTGATACGCTGATGGACTCGATGCGAGAAAAGTTTGAAGAAGATATGCGCTCAATAGCAGCTGGCTTTTTGTTGTTGAGCGATGTGATGCGAACGAAGGTAGGTAGTCTTTCAGAAGGACAGAAAGGCTTGTTGGCGTTTGCCAAGCTGACTATGGAGCAGCCAGGACTCTTAATTCTTGATGAACCAACCAACCACATCAACTTTCGACACATCCCGGTAATCGCTCAAGCTTTACATAACTACAAAGGAGCTATGATCCTTGTTTCTCACGTACCTGATTTTGTAGAACAGATACGGATTGATCAGACGCTCGATCTGGCTACGCTTAAAGCTAAGAAATAACACGCACGAGCGTACCCTATGATGCGAAGCATGTCGTTGTATTAAGGGCGCCGTGAAAGTCGTGCTGCCAGACGTAACGTGCCAAACAGAAGGAAAACCAAGAGTCCTACTTGGATGAGTATTGGATACGATAGGAGCCAAGACGTGATGGTTAATATGGCGGTATAGATACCTCGTACAATATTTTCCACGAAGGTGAATACGTCACCAAAAAACCCTGGGGGTTTCTCTGGTGGTGATGGTTGTGTATCACTGCGTATTACTGCTCCAAATCCATCTTCGTTGACTGGTACATCTGGATCAGCTTGTTGGGTGGCAATAGTTAGGTCACGGTTTGCCCGATAGTTGTCCAGCCGTCGTTTAGTGGTGTTGCTCCAGTTGGTGATGTTACGTAGAAGTGTTTCGGCCCGTGATGGCGTCAGGAAACGTTCGAGACCTTGTGCGGTAGATGTGGTACTCGAACTGGTAGCGGTGAGGGTTGTCGTTGCCAGGTTACCAGTTTCATTGGTAGGTGCTGGTTCTGGTGTGTTGTAGGTAAGTGGATCAGTACCTCGCGCTCGTTCTTCGTCGTCAGTTAGTCCGTCACCATCATCGTCAGTATCGGTTTCGTTGCCGATGCCATCGCCATCAGTATCGTAGTCTACAAACAGGATGTCGTCGGCTAAGGAGGCAGTCACGGTCGTACGTTCTTCACTCCCGTCCACACGACTGAGTTCAAGACGTGAGAGCTCAGCGCGTACGGTGTGTTCACCGTAGTCTGGTGTCCAGTCTGCCCAGCTTTCGACAATTCGTCCGTCGAGTGCGGCAACACTTTTACGAGTGAGTACCTGATCATCGATGTAGAAGGTGACCGTGCCAGCTAGTTCAGCCCCTGTGTTGTTGCGGACTGCGACGTAGATGCGGACTGGTTCATCGACAAAAACCGTTTCTCGGTCGTACCAGAGACCTTGTACAAAACCAGCGCTGTCGGTTTGGGCCAAGCTAAGACAGGGTATGAGGAGGACACAAGCGATCGCAATAGTGCGTTTCATTACTTCATTATATACATACATGACGGCTTGGACAGCCTGCGCTATACTGGGGCAATGTTGAAATACACTCTATTCATCTTCGCAGTGCTCGTGGCCAACGTGGCCTTTTGGTATGCTGGCGGTCCAACACTGTGGCAATCGGCACCCGCACCATCTTCTGGCAGCAACGCATCGCCAGCTGTGGTCGACGCCTTTATTTTTACTTTACAAGAAGAGGTGAATAAGAAAACTGGCCAACCGATCGAAGGTTACGAACCGGCCATGTTTTTGGCGGTATTTCCTGGTTTAACGAAGAGTGATTTTGCTGGGGTAGACGCTAGTATTGGCACGTATCAGTTTGCCAACGGGCAGCTGCGTCTGGATATGGACGGGGCAGAACTCGTTCACTCTGCTGCTGGTGCTGTTACGCGCCAAGGGATGGAGACACTACTATATAACGTCGGCGAGCGCATTGGGGTAGATGTACGAGGTGACGGTACGCTGACTGATGTCATGCGGTACTTGATTGAGCAGTAACTTTAGGCCGCCCAAAGTCCCAACCAGGCGCCCAGATAGTGGACTACCACGTAAAGAAAGAAGATGTAGCCGAGTACGCCGGCGATGAGTGCCAGGGCTACGTAATTGATAATCTCGTTGCGACGACGCTTTGCTTCGTCGATGGTACAAATACCTTTTTGTCGAGTGAGGTATAGATAGATTGCGGTGAGTAGTGCTACGAGTCCAACGCCACGGAAGGCCCATTTATACTCACCGTAGAGCGTGTCAGCTAAGGATGAAGCAAAGCTAACGGTAGACAAACCCAGTAAGACAAAAATAAGTGGCGAGAGGCAACAGAGTGAAGCAATGATGACAGGAACGCCGCTTACTCGAAGCAGGTCTTTAATGTATTGTTTCATATACACTTAGTATGCCATAACCGTTGCTGTTTTGCGGTAAATACCGTATAGTACTGCCGATTGAACTCAGGAACACTGAGTCATGTCTCTTTCGCAGGAAAAGGTGCGCGGCGCCAACGGCGCCGCGCCCTGTGTACCGCGTAAAGGGAGGTCAGGTATTAACACAATATATAAGTAATTATAATTAGTATGGCTAGGGAATTCCCAATCGAAAAGATGCGTAACTTCGGTATTGTTGCGCACGTGGACGCGGGTAAGACAACAACGTCTGAGCGCGTACTCTTTTATACCGGTATGAGTCACAAAATTGGCGAGGTACACGACGGTGCCACCGTGACCGACTGGATGGAACAGGAACGTGAGCGCGGTATCACTATTACTGCGGCGGCGATTTCGTGTCACTGGACAAAAACGATGGAAGAGGACCGCAAGAACAAGGACCTCATGACAACGTTTAACATCATTGATACGCCAGGACACATTGACTTTACTGCTGAAGTAAAACGGTCGATGCGAGTGCTCGACGGAGCGGTAGTTGTGTTTGACGGAGCGGCTGGTGTGGAACCTCAGACTGAGACTAACTGGGGCTACGCTGATGAAGCTGGTGTCCCACGACTGTGTTTTGTAAACAAAATGGACAAGCTCGGTGCCGACTACGATGCGTCGATTAAGTCTATCCACGACCGACTGTCACCAAAGGCAGTACGTATCCAGCTGCCTATTGGCAAGGAAGACACACTATCTGGTGTGGTTGACCTCATTACCATGAAGGCCTACCGTTTTGCCGGCACGATGGGTATGGACGTGACCGAAGAGGAGATCCCAGCCGATATGCAGGAAGAAGCCGAAAAGTGGCGTGCTGAGCTTATCGAACAGGTGGTAGCCCACGATGACGACATGATGGAAGCGTACCTTGGTGGTGAAGAGCCAAGTAACGAAGACTTGAAAAAAGTGTTACGAAAAGCAGTACTCGCCAACGAAATCTTCCCTGTACTGACTGGTTCTGCCCTGAAAAACATTGGCGTCCAGCTCGTTCTTGACGCAGTGGTAGACTATCTGCCGGCCCCAACCGACCTCCCGCCGGTAGAAGGTACCAACCCGAAGACTGAAGAAAGTATCCAACGCCTTCCGTCAGACGATGAGCCATTCTCTGCGCTGGCCTTTAAGCTCCAGGATGATAAGTTCGTGGGACAGCTAGCCTTCTTCCGGGTGTACTCTGGTACCGTGCAGGCTGGTTCATACATCCTCAACTCTTCAACCGGCAATAAAGAACGTGTGGGGCGTATTGTGCGCCTGATGGCCGACAAGCGTGAAGAAGTTGATGAAGTACACGCTGGAGAGATTGCCGCGGCAGTAGGTATTAAAGAGGTAAAAACTTCACACACCCTCTGTGCCGAGAGTGATCCAATTGTACTTGAGCAGATTACCTTCCCGAAACCAGTGGTAGCCGTTCGAGTTGAGCCAAAAACGAAGAACGACCAGGAGAAGATGAGTACCGCTTTGAAGCGATTGGCTGATGAAGACCCAACCTTCACTGTTTCAACTGACGAGGAAACCCTCGAGACCATTATTGCTGGTATGGGTGAGCTTCACCTCGACATTATTGTCGACCGCATGAAACGTGAGTTTGGTGTAGAAGCCAACATCGGTGCACCACAGGTGGCGTACCGTGAGACAATTCAGCGCGAAGCTGAAGCAGAGCACAAGTACGTCAAGCAGTCTGGTGGTCGTGGTCAGTACGGACACGTGAAAATCCGCATCAAACCAATGGAAGAGTTGGCGACCGATGCAGACGGCGAAGATGTAAAAGTAGCGAAAAACGTCACCCGCGAAGATCACTTCGAGTTCATCGACAACATCAAGGGTGGTGTGATTCCAGGTGAATTTATCCCAGCGGTTATGAAGGGGGCAAAAGAAGCTATGAGCCGTGGGTTTGTCGCCGGTTACCGCATGGAAGATATTTCGGTAGAACTGTTTGACGGTTCTTACCACGACGTCGACTCGAGTGAAGTAGCTTTCCGTCTAGCAGCGATTAACGCCTTTAAAGACGCTGCCGCAAAAGCTGGTCCAGTTATCTTGGAACCGATTATGAAAGTAGAAGTTCGGACACCGGAAGAATACATGGGTGATATCAACGGTAACCTCTCCAGTAAGCGTGGTCAGGTAGAAGGTACCGAAGAAATGGGCGGTAAGACTATCGTCCACGCCAAAGTACCATTGGCCGAGCTGTTTGGGTACACCAACACGCTCCGTTCGATGACACAAGGCCGAGCTTCCATGACGATGGAGTTTGATCACTACGACGTGGTGCCGCCAAACGTCGCCGAAGACATTAAGAAGGCAAGGGGCGTCTAAGGGTCTTTAGAGAAAGTGACCACTTTCGGCTCTTAGATGAGACGGAGCGATGTTTTCTGCTCGTTACTAGAGCAGAAAACCAGCGAGTCGGGTGAGACAGCCTGAGAGGCTGTTGCAAGAGGTTGCCTGCGATTTTGCAGGATGAAAAATAGCAACAACCTGTACTGCTTATGTAAGAAGAACAAGTACTTAGTAAAATGCCGCGCCAGCGGCTATTTTACTTAGAAACCAGTGGGTCAAGGGTCTGGAAAGCAGTGGAGTTTGGTTTCTGTGAAAAAATACTCATAAAACGCCTGCGTCAAGTGCATAGGGTTTCGTGGATAACTCATCGCTGTGTCAAGCCTCTAAGGTAGTAGAATTGAGAGTATGAAATATATTGCATACAATCTACCCACCACATTACTCGTATTCGCAGCGATACTTTTTACTAGCACATTCTTTTTTTTAGTAGGCACAACACCAGCTGTAGCAGCTCCGTCAGACTATCCTACAGAACTCACTGGCTATATATGGGCTGGTACTCAAGATGCTGCTGATGGTACTGCGCAAGGTATTGGCTGGATCTCACTTAACTGTGAAAACGAATCGCCGTCTTGTCCAGTTGACTACGGAGTGGAGATTACCGACGGTGGTTCTGACGTTAATGGCTACCTACTACAAGGCGAAGCGTGGGCAGGCGGAGCAACCAGTTCTATCGGCTGGGTCACCTTTGAACCTAGCGACTGTCCAGCTCAAGACCCGACTGATTGTCGAGCTCGGTTAAATCCAGTTACACTAGAGTTCACAGGTTGGGCTCGTGCTTGTTCAGTATATGTAAGTGGCTGTTCTGGTGCTCTTAAGTCAAATGCAGATAAGTTAGCTGATTGGGACGGCTGGATTTCACTAAATAGTGCAAATCACAGCGGTGCTATCTCATACGGAGTAGCGATAAATGGTGCTGGAACAAATTTTGATCCAGCCAGTTGGGCGTGGGGTTCAAATGTCCTGGGACAAGTAGGTTCATGGGGTATGGCAGGTCTACGTAGTCGAGGCGGTCCTGGTGACCCGGATGATGGTCTGGCTTGTGTGGCAGAGCAAGGTACGACGTATGAGTGTATTGGTAATATATCTTCTTCAACAACAGTGTATCCATCCTGTTATACTGAGACAGATTCAATTGACTGCACAAGTAGTGGTGATGTGTGCAACCCAAGCACCGGTCAATGCGTTGCCAGCTTCACTGCTTCCGGAACGATCGAGGTATCACCGTCAATCGCACGGCGCGGGAGTGACGTAGAGGTTACTTGGAGCGGTGTTACCGGAGCCGGAGCCAGTTGTGAGGTTGCTGTTTCTGACGGCGGCTCGATTCCGATTGCAGCAGCAGACGGTTCAGACACGTACACCATTAACGCCAACATTACTACGTTCACGATTGAGTGTAATGGTATGCCGGGTGACAGTGTGACGGTCGAGGCCATCGGTACCTCATTTGAGTCCTAACAAATTATACGCATAAACGATTCACACTATGAATTTCAACACGCCAATGCTTCCAGCCGTCAAGTTTGCCATCGTCATTGTGCTAGCAATAGCGGTTGTGATCTACGCCCAAGTAGTATGGCAGCAGTACCAAGAAAGTCAGCAGGTAGTAGAGAATGAAGTCACTGAACCGATAGTTGATACAAGTCCACAGCCCACCGGTAGTCTGACCGATGCAGAACGCCAAGCAGCTTTTGCGGAGCTACGACAACAAATCGGCACGTCGACCATGACTGATGCAGAACGCCAAGCAGCCTTCGAGCGTCTTAGAGCTGAACAGACTGCCTCAGGTGCAGTCTTGACTGATGCAGAACGCCAAGCAGCTTTTGCGGAGCTGCGTGCACAGCAAAACTAGTCGTTGTACGTAGAGTCGTCAAAACTACAAAAAACGAGCTGCCCCGGGCAGCTCGTTTCTGTGTAAAACTGAGTTGTTATATGTCCTGTAAGGTTATACTAACAGTATATGAAAAATTTATCTTTCCTCATCATCGCCGTTACGTTACTCATCGGTCTTGACTACGTCGGCGCGTGGACCGCACCGACAAATAACCCGCCAAACCAAAATGTAGCCGCTCCGGTGCATACTGGCACTGCCA
>JAASSY010000013.1 GCA_021767645.1 Candidatus Parcubacteria bacterium
TCAGTACAGGTTGTCAGGATTTATAAAATCCTAGGCAACCTTTTCGCTTCCCTAGGCCAAATACCTCGTTATCACTCGTTATTTGAGGCCAGAACGGGAATCGAAGCTTACAGCTTCAGTACAGGTTGTCAGGATTTATAAAATCCTAGGCAACCTTTTCGCTTCCCTA
This sequence comes from Candidatus Parcubacteria bacterium, assembly GCA_021767645.1. Lineage (GTDB taxonomy): Bacteria > Patescibacteriota > Minisyncoccia > Phycocordibacterales > UBA918 > OLB19. The sequence goes on from JAASSY010000013.1 coordinate 170, forward strand.
GGCCAAATACCTCGTTATCACTCGTTATTTGAGGCCAGAACGGGAATCGAACCCGTGAGTGTCGGTTTTGCAGACCGATGCGTTACCACTTCGCCACCTGGCCAGGTAGCTGCTACTGTATCATATAGAACTGTATAAACGAAGTAATTATGCTATGATAGCGCAGCTGCCCGGGTGGTGGAATTGGTAGGTCACTGTGTCTGGGAGACACCGTGACAGGGACTGAAATAAGTCCCTCGTTTGCACAATTCACCACTCGGAGCATAGCCGCCCGGGTGGTGGAATTGGTAGACACGAGGGACTTAAAATCCCTTGCCTTCTTTGATGGCGTGCGGGTTCGATTCCCGCCCCGGGCACAATCGGCTTGAGTTTCAGCTAGTTTTAAGCTAAACTCTGGCCACTTATATCCGCCTATAGCTCAGTTGGTAGAGCAGAGGACTTTTAATCCTTGTGTCCCAGGTTCGAGTCCTGGTGGGCGGACAACGTGAAGAAAAACAGTGCCTGCGCACTGTTTTTTAGTTGTCCGAGGCGGAGCGATGTTTTGGCTATCCCTAATGCCAAAACGATGCGAGCCGGGCTCGCAGGTACTTAGGAGCGTAGCGAGTTAGTAACCTGTGAGGACACGTTAGTATCAATCTTATTTTAATAACACGTGGACTAAAATAATTAGTAACTCGTGAGGACACAAATAATGTATGTATCATGCATGATACATAAATAATAACCGCTTATGACCATACCGTGGTATGTTCATAAGGACGTAGATTGAGATCTAGCTTTTGTAATTGATATTTGCTATACTCTGCGCACCCAATTCATGCAGGTGTGGCGGAATTGGTAGACGCGCTAGTTTTAGGCACTAGTGGGGCAACCCGTGGAGGTTCAAGTCCTCTCGCCTGCACAAATTGAAGACCCGCTTTGCGGGTTTTTAATTTGTGTACGACAGCAAGCAAATTACTTTGATTGCGTGAGGACTTGAAAGCCGGAACAATGTGAGCATGCGAACGAGTGAGGCGGGGTTGCGAGCAAAACATCTGATTTTGATTTGTAACCAAGTCCTCTCCCTGCACCAAAATTAAAACCAGCTAGCTTAGCGCTAGCTAGTTTTAATTTAGACCTAAGGATTTGAAGAGTTTGTCTGCTATTTTGCTAGAAATAGCGACAACCTGCAATTAATCTGAAAGATTAGATAATTTGACAAAATAAAACTTTAGTGTATTATTTTTATTAGCACTAACCTCCAGCAAAAGGGAGAAGCGATCTTGGACATAAAATCATTCTTAGCTGGCTTATCGCTTGCTATTCTGCTCCTCTTGGTCAGTATTTGGCAGGGATTGCTTGTGACTGCTGATCAAGCTGAAAGATCAGCAGTCTTAATGGGTGTGTACGTGGCGCTTCATAACGCCCAATCAGCGCATGAAGATCTTCATGACGCAGGTTGGTGTTACACACTCACCAACAACACCTGGCAATCTTCGGTAGACTACTACGACATAACGTCTGAAGAGCTTGGCCAAAGCGTCGATGACCTCTTGTGTCACGGGTGGACAATACCGGCTGACTTGTAAGCGTCGTCACATGAACCTGATTAGGGCGTCATGTGGCGGCCTTTTCTTTTGCAATGTAAATTCTTTCCCATTAATTTACCTAACTCCATATGATGTAACCGCTGCTAACAAGCAGAAGTTTTATATCTTTATAAGTATATAATATATACACTATGTGGTACGTAGTGAGGAAATAGTTAAGCAGGCTCTTACATTTCGCAAACGCGGCTTAACGTACACGGAAATTGCTACGTTTTGCGGTGTGCACGAAAGTACGGTGGCTCGCAGGTGTAAGGGAAACCGCTTTTCCAAGCAGGTTACAAAAGATAACGCTGCTCGAGAAGTTAAAGATAACGCCATGCGTGTCAGCCTCATGCAAAAGGCCTGCCAGGCCGATTGGATTGGAAATAGGTTCGAGCTTGGTACAATAGAGACACAAAACGAGCCTTGCGGCTCGTGTTGTCTTATTTCTTCAGTGGCGTCTTCTTGAAGTTTTTCCGTCGGTGTCGTGTGATAAAGCGAGCGTAGCGCTTCTTGAGACTCTCCGGCAGCTTATCGAGTGTCTGGCACCGGAACGAACAATAACCATTGCGCTTCTCTACACATTCATCACAGCCAATAAAGAGGGCGTGACAAGCTGCCAGTGCGCAGTGGTGGTGCGTGTCACTTTTATTGACCTTACACAAGTGACAGTGTGAGATAACTTCGTCACCAATCCGCTCACCCAAGCGCTCGTCAAATACGAAGTTCTTGCCTTTAAACTTGTTCGGTAAGTGCTTCCGCTCCACCTGGTGCTTGTAGTCAATAATACCGCCCTTGAGGTGACGTACATTCTTGAAGCCGTTGTGTTTCAGCCACGCACTGGCTTTCTCACAGCGAATACCGCCGGTGCAGTAGAGAGCAATTTTCTTGTTTTTATGGATACGTAGCTTCTCTGGTACGTATTTGAGTTCCTCCCGGAAGGTTTCCACCTCGGGTGTGATAGCGTTTTCAAAGTGCCCCACTTCACTTTCGTAGCTGTTACGCATATCGATCACAACTGCCTCCGGGTCGTCGATATAAGCATTCATTTCCTCAGCAGTGAGGTACTCACCAGTGTCAGTCACATCGAAACTACTATCATCCAGACCGTCGGCCACAATTTTTGGCCGTACTTTAATCGTCAATTTATAGAACGACGGCGCCTCTCCTTCCTCAACGGCAATCTTGTACGGTACGTCACGAAACTCCGGCTTCGTTTTCATATACGCATCAAACTGATCCCAGTTGTGTACCGGCACGTTCATTTGGGCGTTAATCCCCTCCTGGGCTACGTAGATACGACCAAGACACCCTAAAGCACCCCACCGTTCTAAGAGCTCAATACGCAAGGCTTCAGGATCAGCAATCTGCACGTACTTATAGAAGGACAGAGTACGTCGCTTCACGCCGTCGTTTTTAACAGCGGCTTTTTGCTCTTCTCGAGGCCGTAAATCGTGTGGTAAAGACTTTTGCATCGCTCATAGCATAGCGCTCAGTAGTTATTTCTGCAAGTCAGGTGACTAGCTGTAATTGGGCTTTTACTATTGATTTTTAGCTTGTTTTGTGGTATTATGAAATGTGGAAGTGGCACGCTGCGTCTTCCCCATTTTGCTCTCACACGAGGCAATCTCGGCAAACGCAGCGCTGCTGCATAACTGACAATGCTAGATTGTATCTAGCTTGAACAAGGAGATCTTCGACATGGCTACAATTCCTCGCAAAGGACTTTGGCGGTTTGAGCGTTTTCCGTGGTATGCACAGGTGATCTACCTCCACCCATGGATAAGACGCTATGTACTCCCTGCCTTACCAGCCCTCATCGGGCTTTGGGTGGGGGCAGTAGGTGCGGCTTATATCACACCTGAACTGATGTTATTTAGCTTGTTCGGCCTCGCCGGCAGTGCTGCCTACATCTATTACTACCTCGACCTTGACGCTGTCAAAGAAAGTAAGGAGGGCGTCCCTCAATTTGGGATGCATGAATTCTTCGGAGTTCGCCTTCCGGAAATATTTGACGAAGGTGCGGTAATGAAAATGCCGGGCACACGTATACTGTTGCGTTCCAAAGAAAAGTTCAACGAAGACGTAACGTTCAATAACGTTCGTTGTCGCCTCGACTCAATCGCTGACGGGGAGGATAAAAACTTCCTTGACGTGATTGCAGAGGCACTGAACACCCCTTCGCCGGCTGATATCAAAATTGGCGGAGCTGTCGAAATCACTGTCGGACTCACTTTTGAGCGTCAATGGATGGACGGCTGGGACATGCTCGACTACGATGATTTAGGTGAGACGAAAGGCTTTCTGGAAATCATCACCGACGATATCGAAGATGATATGAAAGAAATCGGACGGCGACTGACATGGTATCAATTCGGTTTTGCAACCGATCTGGCTTCAGCAGCGCTGATCTCGAAACTCACTGGTGTAACTGAATTCAAGTATCAAGGAAAGGAGAAAAAACTCTTCGACAACCCAACCCCTGACTTCATTCGGGCTTTTCTCATAGCTGTGCAGAAGAATGGATTGTCATATATCCATGGCACTGGTGTAAAAATCTTTCGTGCTCGACTCAAGAGCGTCGACCCGATCGGAAAACTAAAAAGCGAAGCGGAGACAGCCGCAGTCGAACACATGCGGCGCGAAGGCCTCTTGGCTAACGTGGACGCACTGACTAGCGCTGCCCAGAAACTCGAGTCTGCAATCAATGACGGCTCGATGACTATGAAAGATATCATCCACACTATCCAAGTTGATGACAAAGATGCTCGGGTGGAGAAGAAAATCATTGAGATTGCAGGTGGTGACATCGACAAGCTGGCTGAAACCATCAAACAAATCTTGACACACTGGAAAGGAACGTCATGACTACTGATAACGACCTAGTGAAGGTCAAGACTCCGGTATGGCAAGTTTTGCTTGTCATATTGGCAGTACTTGGTCTAGTGATCACGCCCATTATTCTGGGCTCCTCATCGTTCGTCGACACTGGCGGACCAAAAACTGAAGAAGGGGCACCTGCTTCCTGGCTTTGGAGCGGAGGCTTGATAGCACTCATATCGGCGAGTGCGATGGCATTGGCATCACTGAAATACGCGACTGCCAAAGATTATGTCAAATGGCCTTTTCTTCTTGGCATCCTGATGATGGGTGGCCACTATGGTCTCAGCTATATATCAGATGACACCTCTTTTGGGACCAACATCACGATACGACCGAGTGAATCTGACTTTATCTGGTTCGGCCGAGCAGCTGGTCAGGAGTTCACCGTGCGAGCCGACAAGTGGGCCAGGTTCGCTTGGCCCAAAGGTACCTGTGTTTCGCAACACGGAGGCGAAAGTCTCTTTGAGCGAGGCAATGGTAACCGCGGCTACTATGAATACCGCTCTCCGGGCGATATTCAGGTCATAGAGGTGAAAACCTTGGACCCAGGCGAGACCTGGGAAGGTTACACCTGTAAGTGACAAAACAAACTAGGCTCTCCCCCTGTGGGAGAGCTTTTTTATGGGCTACAGATTATATAACTCGTACCGACCTGCTCTCCTGAGAAGACTCCTGAATGATCAGTTTCACAGCTCTCAATCGCTCCAATACAGGTATTTTCATTATTACAACTGATTTCCAGATCACCTGAATCGCGACGATTCAAAACCTCATAACGCGGATCGCCTGAAGTAGTATCAACTGTTGGCACAGAGTCGGAAGAGTTAGGGTTAAGGAGATTGGAAGGCTGCATTTCGGTATCAACACCTGGAGCATCTGGTTGCGTCGGCGACGTCCCGCCAGTAACAGTAGGATCGGTAAAGCCACCCGAGGAAGTAAAGCCAGAGCCAGTATCAGCACTGGGTGCATTACCAAACGATGAAAAACCACTTGTCTGGATACTGTTGCGAGCTGATGGGTTACCACAATCAACCGAAGGTACCCCTAGACCAAACGTTCCGGCGGCAATATTTAATATTGCATAGGCGGATAACATAACCAACATTCCAATCACACCAAATAATAAGTGAGTCTTCCCTTTTTCTCTACCCGCCTCACTATCACTATTGCGCACAAATTCAAACCCACCCCACAAAAAAATCAGAAAGGCAACCGCCATTAATAGTGCTATGAGAGGAAACAAAATAGCATCGTTTACTTTATCTACCAAACACTGTGCCTCAATTTGAGCTGCAGTTTGAGCATACGCAACGGGTATCATGCTGTAATTATAACCCAAAAACAAACGGCACAGTTCAAGGAACTGCGCCGTTGTGGAGTAACTGTCGTGTACCTAGCGGTTGTTAGTTGGAACGTTCGGGATGTTTTGAATGTTCTCATCGTCTGAGAAGCCAAGGCCACTGGCGAGGAGGTTCACAATACCGAAGATAGATACCATCAACACAAAACCAACAATCGCATACAGCATCAGCTGGGTACCTTCTTTACGACTGTCTTCACTACCACCGCCAAGAATAAAGTACTTGAACATTCCGTAGATAAATACCAAGAGGGCAACTGCAAACACGAGCGGGATGAGTGTGCCGTTGATAAAGCTCGAGATATCACCGAGAAAATCGTTGATTTCGCCAAACTGTGCCAGCGTGACCATAGGTAGCGCGAGCAATGCTCCAAAAGCAGAAAAGCTGAGTACGTGTTTCTTCATAAAACTATATTGCTTAAATAACTATGATTCTATTATACCTAACTTTTACGTGATGACACGCCGTTTTTGGGTATCTGTGCATAATTCTACAGACCAAGCGAGGTGCGCAAAACAGCCAACAAGCCCCAAATACCAAACATAAAAACGAGTACAACAACACCGACCAATGCGACTTTCTTACCCTCATCGACAGCCCCACTATCACCACCGCGGATTACCCAAGCGGAAAGGACCTTCCATGCGATATATAGGAACGTAAGCGCAATCACCACCGGTACCAGTAGTGAAATGAGTTCAATAAAGCGTTGGACTAACTCGGTAAAATTGGACATACACTATAGATTATCGACCAGAACAAATACTGGTCATCGTATCACCTGTTACCTCACATACCGTGTTGGCAACAATTGCTAAAATAACGTTAGCACCCAGTACGAGCAAGCCACCAATAATTGCGTAGAGCAATGCGTTATGCGCTTGACTGATTTTGCCAGTATCACCCCGCGCCGTAACATAGAGAAAACCTGCGTAAATAATGAAGAAAACAATAATCGGCACCGCGAAAATCATCAAAATCTCGAGAATGGCCTCAAAGAAACCGACGATATCGGTGATACCACCACCATCAAGCGGGTTAAAAATAGAACCACCTGATGAGTTTACTCCACTACCAGTAGTTTGATTACTGTTATTAATACCCCCGCCAGTGGTTTGACTAGATTGATTGAAGCCACTGCCAGTGGTTTGGTCTGCTGTGTTCAAACCTTGTGCTGCAACAAACCCAGCGCTGAGCACAAAGCACACTAAAGTAAGACAAATCGCTTTCATACTAATACTCTAACACGAGGCGCTGAATAGCGTCGCTGACAGCGTTACTCAGCCGCGACCGATTAGACACCACATCCTCTACCATTTGCTGAAAGACGCTGTCTGACGCCTCTGCGTCTGGGTCAAGCCACGTCCGAGCAAATAAGGCAGAACGTAGGGTGATGGCGCGGAATGGGTTATTAGAACCAGCCGCGATCACTTCCCGGCGAACCGGAGCCATATTGAGCGCTGTAGTTAATTGGTCGCTAAAACGACTCTCACTAATGGTTAACGCAGCGTTGTAAGCACCGGATGTGTTTTGCGCAGCACGAGGAAAGGCAAAGCCATAAAACGTACCATGCGTCCGCTGCACCGATGCAGTTCCTCCCTGTGGCACTACCGCTGTATCAAAGTTGAGGTTGGGGTTTTTATCACTAACACTTTGCACTTCAGATGCTCGACCGAAGTACAAAGCGAGATCACCAGCGATAAATGCCTGAGTGTCGCTTGGTTGTACGCGATTCCAACTGTAGAGCGGGTTGTTGACATTACTGAAATCGGTAAAGAAACGGAGTGCTGAGGTCAGCGGTGAAGTAGCTCTATCCCCGACCGCGTCGTTGAGCGACACACGGTATCCGCGATCTGTTTCAGAGACGAGAGCACTGCCTGACTGGATTGCCAACATCAGCAAAATGTCTTTCGCGTTGGTGACGTTACGGTACTCACCAAACGCAATCCCGCTCGTAATAATGTCGCGACTGTCCGTCCGGACCGTAATACTCGGCACCACCGAAGCAACCACTGTCTCCCAGTACTGGGGTGCTTGCGCCAAACCAGCGGAGGCGAAGAGGTCACGGTTCCAGTAGAGCAGCAGCGGATCAACCGCAAATGGCACAGCGTAGATACCGTCACGTAAGGCAAATATTTCTGCTCCATCGACGTACAAGTCACGGAAGTTGCGTAGTGGAAACTCTTCGTACGGTATGGCTTGCAGTTTAGCGCGGTGGGTCACCAACTTGTCTGATGGCAAAATAATCATATCAGGTGACCGACCTTCGGCGATGGCGTTGACAAACTCATCGTCAAACGTGCGTTCGTCTATCTGGGTGTACTGCACGACATTAAACGGCTGGTTTTCTTGTGTGATATTTAAAAACAAATTGTTCACCACACCAGCGTCAAGCGTTCCCCAAATTTCTACCTGTTGACCGTACCGGAGCTCTGCAGCACTTGGCTGTGGGTCGTACGCACTTAAGACCACAATAGCGACCAGGGCGATCACCAGAAAACCAGCCAGCAGTGCAATTTGAAACGGACGGAGATTTTTCATAGTACAAGTATAACGTATTACGGTTTACGGAAGGCGAGCCCGTAATGATGGTCACCAGCGTCAAAGCTACGTTCAAAAATAAGTCCAGCCCCTTCGCACAATGACCGAGCGGCTGATTCGTCGTACACAGCACCTGGCTCTGGACCGAGGCCACCAAACGACTCAGACCAATCAATAACAAAACACTTCCCACCACTGCGAAGCGTACGGGTCACTTCTGTAAGAGCAGCTGGCTTATCCTCCAGCTGAAACAAAGTATTAATAAGTAAAGCCACATCAAGACTCTCAGCTTCAATTTCTACCCCCTCCTCTTCTTCGACATCCGCCCAGAGTGGACGTACGTTCTGCAGATGGTGCTGCCGCAGTACATCGCTTATTTTTTCTACTAACTTCTTCTGTACATCAATAGCGTACACGACACCAGAGGCACCAACATGCTGCGCTAGAGTTGGCACAAAGAAACCAGCGCCGGCACCAAAGTCTGCTACCACGTCACCATCGCGAAGATGGAACTGACTAACGACCACCTCCGGCAAAACAAACCGGCCGTTTGTTGCACTCACACTACTCATTGCCATCAGTATAACGCACTTCTGACTGACCGCTGACCTACCGCGTTGAAAACAAAACTGCGAACGGTACGCTCGCAGTTTTATATTTCTCAGATATCTCACCGTGCTAGAAGTGCACTACGGTAGCGATTGAATCACCCGCTCGCAACTTCATAACACGCACCCCTTGGGTATCACGATTAAGTGTTGGCACGTCATTCATAGACAACTTGATAACCTGCCCTTTCTGACTCATCACTACCAGTTCGCCCTCAGTCCGCTGTTCAGCTGTGAGCGCAGCACCTCCGATGACTTTACCAGTCTTCTCGGTCACCTTGGCAGTCTTGATACCACTACCACCACGATTTTGGACTTTGTACTCCTTCGCAGGCGTGGTTTTGCCGTACCCTTTCTCCATCACAACCAGTATCTCACGTTCTTCTTCTCCTTCCTTAAGGACGTCAGCTGCCACAATAAAGTCTTGCTTCTTAAGTTTCATACCAGTTACCCCGGCGGCCGTTCGGCCCATCTGGCGCACGTCGTCTTCTGCAAACCGGATGGCCTGCCCTTCGTGAGTAACGAGCATCACCTCGTCACCAGTACCGGCAAAGCGAGCCGCTATCAATTCGTCTTCGGCTTTGAGTGTAATAGCAATCAAACCACTACGTCGTACATCCTTAAAGGCTGAAGCGTCAGACTTCTTAATAACGCCGTTTTTAGTTACCATCATAAGGCTCCAGTCACCTTCCCATTCGTCTTTACGAACTGGTAGCACAGAGGTGACGTGTTCGTCCGACTCCATTGATAAGAAGTTCATGATTGACTTCCCTTTCGTAGCCCGGCGTCCCTCTGGTATCTCATACATTTTACACTGGTACACCTTACCTTTATCAGTAAAGAAAAGGAGGTCGCTATGCGAGGAAGTGGTGAGCATGATGGTAACCACATCCTCCTCTTTCGTATTGAGGTCAACTACTCCAACACCACCTCGTTTTTGTGTCTTATATTCTGATGGATTGGTTCGTTTGACGTACCCGCCTTTCGTCAATACGAGCACGCTTTCCTCCTCGGCTATCAGGTCTTCTGGGTTGAGGTTTTTCACCCCGCCTTTGACGATTTTCGTACGCCGGTCATCGCCGTACTTTTCAGCAATCGCAGCCAGCTCATCGCGCACGATTCCCATCATCTTCTTCTTGCTCTTGAGAATAGCCTGCAGTTCTTTAATAAGTTTCTGCACCTCTTTGAGCTCATCTTCAATTTTTTTGCGTTCCAGACCGGCCAGTTTCTGGAGGCGCATATCGAGAATAGCCTGCGCCTGCACTTCTGAGAACTTAAACTCTTTCATGAGCTTCGCGTGGGCTTCTGGTACATCTTTTGCCGCGCGGATGATTTTGATGATTTTATCAATGTGATCGAGCGCTTTTTTGAGGCCAAGTAAAATATGCTCTCGGTCTTGCGCTTTCTTGAGATCGTACTCAGTCCGGCGTCGCACCACCTCAGCCCGGTGCTTCACGTATTCCTCAAGAATAGTCTTAAGCGACAGTTGCTGCGGTACCCCATCGACGAGCGCCACCATGTTGTAGTGGAAGGTGTCTTCTAGCTGGGTGAGCTTGTACAGTTTATTCAGTACTGTTTGTGGGTTGGCAGTGCCTTTCAGCTCAATCACCACCCGAATGTCAGAAGTTGATTCGTCGCGCATTTCTTTAATCCCTTCGATCTTCTTATCACGCACATGGTTCGCGATCTTCTCCAGCATGTCCGCTTTGTTCACCCGAAACGGAATCGAAGTGATAATAATCGAGAAGTTACCCTTCTTATCCTCAACAATTTCGGCTTCACCACGGCACACCACACCGCCACGACCGTTGGCGTAGGCCTGCGCAATGGCTTTCTTATCAAAGGCAATCGCACCAGTTGGAAAATCCGGACCTTGGACAAACTTGAGTAGGTCATCAGTGGTGGCGTCTGGGTTGTCGATTAAGTGCCCCACCGCGTCTGAGAGTTCACGTAGATTATGTGGCGGAATGTTGGTTGCCATACCAACCGCAATCCCGAGCGTACCCAAGAGTAGCAGGTTCGGCACTCCAGCCGGAAGCACTTCAGGTTCTTTTTTTGTCCCGTCGAAGTTCGGACGCCAATCGACGGTATCTTTCTCGAGATCACGCAGCATCTCCTCAGACATCTTCGACATTTTCGCCTCGGTATACCGATAGGCAGCAGCGCTATCACCATCGATTGAGCCAAAGTTACCCTGCCCAATCACCAGTGGGTAGCGGGTAGTAAATGGTTGCGCGAGTTTGACCATCGCTTCATAGACGGCCACGTCACCGTGTGGGTGAAAACTACCGAGCACGTCACCCACCACGGTCGCTGACTTCTTAAACTTAGCGGTTGACGTCAGGCCATTAAGGCGCATGGAGTACAGAATACGTCGGTGCACCGGCTTGAGGCCATCACGTACATCAGGGAGAGCTCGTGAGGTAATGACCGACATCGCGTAGTCCAAGTACGCTGTACGCATTTCTTCGGTGATGTTGTGCGGCACAATACCGCGAGGCTCTTCGGCTGGACTGTCGTCTTTTACAGTTTTCTTCGGCATACGATGTCAGTATCGGTTTAGTGGTAAATCGGCAATATTGTAGCACAATCAGCGCGTAGTCGAAGCCCGACTAGACGTACTTACACTTGAGGTGGCTATCAACACCACCTGTCCTCCAGTCCGTTTCGGGTACTCGCGTTGCCACACTCCATTAGTACTCGTTCCCGCAGCTGTCACACCAGCTGAGGATGCCCGTAAGGCAGCCACGTCAATTCCAGTTACACCAGGCAGTTCAGTCGCTGTGCCACTGGCTTGCTCACCCGTTGTATCACTCTCGAGCACAGTATCGGCACCGATGACAGCCGCCTGTAAGCCACTACCCCAATCCCGCAAACCAGTCCACAAACGACTCGGCGGCACTTGCTCCCCTGCAGTATCAGTCGGTTGCAACAAAGCAATCACCCGGTCCGGTAGCGACAAGCTCCAGACTACCAAGAGCAATACAGCAAAACCGGCCGCCAGGGCAAACGCGTACGCATTACGAACCGCCTTTGGCTTCTGTCTCATTGATTCAATCGTGCGCCACATATAATAAGATATCTCTACCATAAGCAGCGTCTCACTGCTCTCTACCCAGTGAACAACTTACTTGGTTTTCGGCTCTAAAACAGCAATCTCTCCGCTCATAGCGGCGACGTCTTTCTTTTTCAGGGTAAGCTTGTCGGTAGGTTTAGCGTTCTTACTTCCTTCCTCCTTAAGAAAGGCTGCCAAAGACTGTTTGTCATAGTGCATCGGGATGACACACTTCGCTTCCAGCTTCACCGCTAGTTTTGAGGCTTGCGGCACCTCCAGCACATCACCACCGCCAATTGGCACAAACAAAATGTCTATATCGCCGAGTTCGCCAAGAATTTTTGCGTCAATCGCTGGATCACCCAAAGCTCCCAAAAACACCAGGTTCATCCCTTCCAAGGTTACTTGGTAGATGGTATTAAATCGCTCCTGTCCTTCGTAGTTAGTTGGTACGCCAAAGCCACGGGCTGTCACTTCTCCCACTTCGTATTCTCCTGGACCGTCAATGACAAACGGGTCTTTGCTACCGTGCGTCGCGTTTTCAGGACCATCGAAGTTTGGATGATGCAGTGACACAAACGCCACGTCGGCACCGAACTTAACTGGGGTGAGTTTTGATTTCTTTCCAATCGGATCAAAGGCTAATGTCGTATCACCAAACGACACCTTAAAGCACTGTCCGCCGTGATGTGTAATTACCATATGCCACCCAGTATACAGCAACCGGAAGAGCAACTGAAGTCGGCAACCTTTACTCCTCACTAACAGTAATATGAATGAGGAAGGAGGTCTTTATGGTAGAAATCATTGGCTACAGCATTGCCGCGTTTGTTGTCGCTGTTTGCCTTGCCGCCATCGTCGCGAACGAATTGTCCCGCAAACACTGACACACGTCTGAGTACCAACAATAAACGGCGCAAAGCTTCACTTTGCGCCGTTTTTATTGTCGCCACA
>JAASSY010000014.1 GCA_021767645.1 Candidatus Parcubacteria bacterium
GGAAGGCAGCGCTACATTTTCTAATTGCTGCGTCAGAGCGATTCCTTACTAAGAGCAGTGAGGTCTGTACGATGCTCATCCATCCAGGACTTCGTATTAGCGAGCACGATGTAGTGAGTAACAAAATTGAACGCTTTCTAGAGGGTGTGAAGACTGATTTAATTTCAGGCTCCAAAACACTTGAGTTTGATCTTCGCGATGCCTGGGAGAAACTAGCCAAGACTAAAAGTGACATCCGGCCATTTGATGAGATTATGTCTTTTCTTGCTAGTGATATGCCACCTGCGAACATCGTTGTACTTAATTCCAAAGCACCAGATGGAACTTCTTACGAACGTGGATTGAACATTGTTATCGGAGGAAATACTCTTGGTCGAGGTGTCACGTTTCCAGGGCTCCACGTTGTCTACTATTGTCGAAGCTCGAAAAAACCACAGGCGGACACCTATTGGCAACACGCTCGTATCTTTGGTTATGACCGTGACCCCGGTTTGTGTCGTATTTTCAGCCCGAGGCCACTCATTAAGCTGTTCAGAGAACTGAACGACGCCAATAATGCACTATTTGACACACTTCAGAGAAAAGGTCCTGGTGCAGTAAGTATTTTAAGTCCTTCTGGAACTCGACCGACACGCCCGAGCGTGGTTAAGAAAGATGACCTGCTGGTAATCGCGGGAAACGTAAACTACTTCCCTACGTTCCCTACTGACTCTAATACCGACAAACTGGATGCTGCTCTTGGTAATCGTGATGACGAGCGTGACATTTCATTAGACGAAGCTGAGAAAATCCTCCGTCTTGTGAAGGTAGAAAAGCATGATCTTTGGAATAAACACTCATTCCCGGAGTGTGTGCATACGCTGAAAAGCAGAACGAAGCTACCTTGCAAACTAATTATCCGTACTGACCGCAACATCGGCCAAGGGACCGGCACTCTTCTTTCACCCACTGACAGACAGTTGGGTGCCGAACATAAAAACAGAATGGTGCTTACCATGTACAGACTTACTGGAGATAAAGATAAAGGATGGAACGGGAAGCCACTATGGGTACCCAACATCAAACTACCAGAGGAAGCGTATTTCTACTTCCAGATGAAGTAACATGACCAACCCAGTCGAAGACATCATTGACGAAATAACAGTCCACGATAATGTTCTTGGCTGGATGGCAACTGAGGTACAGACAGCCGCTAACGAGTCACTTTGGTACCCGGCAATTGCGTCACTCTTCACTTTAACCGAACAGACTTTGAAGTGGGCAACTGACTCTGATGAAACATTCTACAAAGTAATAGGGCTAGCAAATGAGCAGTCGTTGATTAATGAAACAGAAAAAGACCTGCTCCACCACATTAGAAAGATAAGGAACAGCTACGTGCACGCGAATTTTCATGCCGGTACGTTTGTACTAGATGGTCTAATCTATCAAATCAATGATTCAGGCACCTCGGAGCGACTGTACGAAATGTACAGTGAACCTGTAATGGCATTAATCTTAAAAATAGTTAGAGATTAAGGGCTGGAATGTATATCGTTGCGTCATTGGTGCGTTCAAAAATAGTTCGAACTTCCTTTACTACCTGGCCCTAATTCCTTTGCTCTCTAAACGAGCAAACTAAATAAAGATATTTTGATTCGACTATATGAGGTTTTTTGGGTGTCTACTGGGCTTAGTGGAACCAAAGAAAAAGGGCGCCACTTGACCGACATCTCTGGAATCTCTCCCTACACGACCACTACATGGAAGGCGAGGGCACCCTCAATAGTTTCTTTGTCCTCACTCCACCAGCTACGTAATCCTTGGAGTAATTCGTCTTTGTCACCAAGACGAGAAGCATCACCTTCAATAAGTTCGAACAATTCACTGAAGCTGGGTGCTTTGTAGATATGCTCGACACGAACAATCACCCGACGTGACTTATCGGTTGGCTCTTTCTGCCAACCCGTAAAGTCTTCCCAGAATTCAATGTGGTCCCCCACTCCGAGGTCTTGCCAAGCAGCTTCATCGAGCCGAAAGTCGATTGATTCACCCTTCGCAATCAGTTTTTCTAGTGGTGCGGTAGTAAGTTGGATTGATTTCTTTACAGCCATACTAATACACCCGCTCAGCATCTCCTCCATCGGCAGCAATCAGCATTGCCTTGCCGTCTTTAATTTTCCTAAATGCAATAGTTTCTCCTGGTGAACCAAAACCTGATTCATTGGTGTTGCGGAAGGTATGTTGCTTCTCTTTCTTGTACTTAGACCACGCCTTAAACGGATTCACAGCAGCGGCGGCAAACCGCACCAAATCATCACCAACAGATACCACGACGGTGTCACCCCAGCGATTTCGGTAGAAGCCAGAGTACGGTTCATCGGCTATGTACTCAATTCCTTTCATACCTTGTAGTTTGTATAGCAGTCGCATTACCTGGTCGCTAGCAGCACCGGTAGTTGCTGATTGGGTGTTGGTAAGTGCAATAACCTGCACATTGTCTTTCATGTGACTGATTGCATTAGTGACGTAGCCGGCAAAACCTCCAGAGTGACCGTAAGTGTATTCTCCTGATAATTTTTCTAGGCACAACCCAAGTCCATACATCTCATCTTCATTCAAAATCGTCTGCACCTGACGCATGGCTTTGCGAGATTCCCGATTGAGGATTTTCTTTTTGCTATCAGGATGCAACGCAGCCAAAAATACTGCCAGGTCTTTCACATCTGAGATAAAGCCAGTTGCAGCGGCGTAGGCATTGGTCTCAATGTGCGACTCAGTGTTTCGCTCAGTCACATCTGGCATCCACCGCTGGTAACCTGGTACAAGCTTAGCTGGGACCTCATCTGGTAAATCTGGCAACGTGTTTTTGAGACCAAGCGGTTTGATGATGTGATTAGTGGTGTACGTAACATACGATTCACCGGACACCTTTTCAATCAAAGCCCCTAATACAGCGTAGCCGTGATTTGAGTACTTAAGAGTGGTGGCATTATCAAACACAATCGCTTTATTGGTGATGGTTCCTTCAAGTGATTCAGGGAATCGGTCATTCACCCACTGCTGGGCGGTACCGTCACGAAACAGCCCGGCATTGTGTGAGAGAAGTTGTCGAATAGTGACGTTCGAAAGGTCAGTTTGCTTGGACTTGCCCGTAAACCAAGGCAAGTGCTCTACCACTTTGTCATCAAGTCGTAACTTACCCTGCTCTTGTAGCTGCATGATTGAGACAGCGGTAAACATCTTCGACATCGACGCTACCCGAAACTGAGCATCCTTTTTAAGCTTGGTTTGCGTTTCGATATCAGACACTCCAAATGCATTAACGTACTTTGGTACACCATCGACCGCAATACAGATAACGACACCCGGTGTATGGTCGTAGCCAATCTTCATTGGCATCCATTGGTCAATAATTTTTCCGGTGATTTTTATAGCTTGGCTAAACTCTTTTTTCATGCAGGCATAGTAGCATAATTAGCTATTCAGAGCTTAATAATCTAAGTAAGCTATGGACAAACAGTAATTTTAGTTGTATTGTTTCACCGAACATTTCAGTTCTACGTGTACAACACAACTCTGGAGGGACATATGTCCAAAGAAAAGGAACAGGTCGAGAACCCGATTTTCGATACCTTCATGTCTCGGCGGACAGTCATCCTGTCTGGCGAAATCAACCACCAGTCCATCGGCGAACTGGGTCAGCGGATGGTCGAGCTTCAGGCTCGTTCCCCCGACCGCATCAACCTTGTCATCGATAGTGGTGGTGGAAGTATGGATGCAGCCCTGCGTCTCTGTGACCTGATGTCGACCGTGCTGACAGCCCCGGTTCGTGGAATCGCCCTCGGCGCCTGTGGTTCGGCCGCTACGTTCGTCATGCTTTACTGCAACGAGCGTCTCAGCACGCCGTACTCACGGTTTCTGATTCACTCGGGCACACGGAGCAAGATTTCCATTCCCATCGGCCAGACCACGTCTGAAAACCTGGAACAGCTGCTGCGGGATGTGAAGGCTACCGAAGAGATGGTGCTCGGCCTCTACATGAGCAAGCTGACACCGCTTGCTTGGTCCAAGAAGGAACCGGCGGACGAAAAGCGCCGTGAATACGTGCAGCAGCTCATCGACCGTGGTGACCAGCCATTCGACGACTGGATGTCGGCCGAGGAAGCCATCGAGGTCGGTCTGGTAACCGAAATCGTGCACGGAAAGCTGGACATCTTCAGGGACTGAACTTTTGCCGCCCCTGTTACTGAGCCACCCGCTCCTGCAGTGGGTGGCTTTTCTTTTGCCTATCGACCTAATGGAACCATTTTCACTACCATCATCTGAAACAAACCCTTGCATCGCTTAACCAAGCGAGACACAACTCCTCCAGCTGGTTCCATTCCAAGGACAGTACGTGCCCAAACACCCTTGCTCTCTAAACGAGCAATCTAAATATAGATACTTTGGTTCGACTATTTGATGCTTTTTGTAGTGTCTACTGGACCGAGTGGGACCTGATACAACCATTTCGATGAAACTCATTCACCACGGCACAACCAGACAAGGTCTTGGGGTAATCAAACCATTTAAGCGGTACACCCCTGGCGGTGCAGATTTTGCTGACACTATTCCTGCTCGTATTTATGCATCCTATGAACCAGCGTATGCGGTCGCCCACAATTTTCCATGGTCCAGTGATGACGGTGTCGATATTGTCGTCGACGACGGTGTAGTGACGGTAGTAGTCCCAGCTAATAAAGCTGAAGTACTTGAACAAACAGTGTGTATCTATATGCTGCCTGACGACACCTTCACATTTACCACCGAAGAAGAAATGGGTCTCACATACCACTCAGCTGAAGAAGTGACGCCAACTGACTACCAGTGTTTTGATTCTGTTACTGAGGCGATGGTAGAAATGGGTGGAAAAATAAAGCTAATTTAGGTATTGACAAATATACTAGATGTGCTAGTATATTGATGCCGATAACACGCCAACGGTGCGGCTCAAGACAGTTGGGTCTTCCGACGACCGATTCGCGGGTGCGGATAGATAAAACAGCGATGCGCTTGGAAAGGAGCCAGACCGCCAAGCAAAGGAGTGGTGCACTGGGTGAGTTTCAAAGGCATTTGTAACCCAGCTACAGCTATATAATGCCGAAGGCCCCACGATGAGCGATGCTTGTCGTGGGGCTACTTTGTTATACTTTTTCTATGGTAGACCGCAAACAACTCGATGACATCATCATGAAGAATGACACCAGCGACTGGTGGCAGCCGGAGTTGTTTGTGAAGAACACGAAGCATTTACTTCCCCCTGAATTAGAAATACTCACCGACCCACCGGCAGAAGCCGAAAACTTTAACTGCTTCTTGTATGCATTAGGACTGCATACGAACGAAGATGTGCTAAAAGAAACCAATGGCTTTATTTATGACTCATTCATAAAACACCTACTATCGACTGGCGACCTAGTGAAAACAGACGTACCAGTTGATGGCGATTATATTGTGTATCAAGACTTGGTGAACTACCCTGACGCTTTGACCCATGTAGGAGTACTGAATGGCGACAAGGTAGTGTCAAAATGGGCCTGGGGTCCCCTCGTTAAGCATGAGCTATGGGATGTACCTGCTGAATACGGTGACTCAGTGTTTTATGTTAAATCCGTCACCCCCGAACGTGCGTTAGGACTCTACGAACAGCATAAGACGTTTAATACTAAGTCTCCTGCCTAGTGGAATAGTGGAACCATTTTCTCCCCTATCACCTAAAACAAACCCTTACGTCGCTTAACCAATCGAGACACAACTCTTCTAACTGGTTCCACCCGAGGGTCAGGAGCCGCCCTGAAGGAGAAAATCACCTGACAATTTCTGTCAGGTGATTTTCGATGAGGGGCGGCTACCGTGCGTGGCTTTCGCTAGAAAGCGTTACGCGAATTGAAAAGGTTGCCTACGATTTTGACGGAGGAGAAATCATGACAACCTGTACTGAAGTTGTAAACTTCAATTCCCGGTAGCTACTTATAGAAAACCGGCGCTCAAAGCGCCGGTTTAAACTCATTTTGCAAAGAACCAACGAAGATTTTCTGCCAAGGCCGCCGTCATACTGAGTCGATGCAGGCCGAGGCACTCAAAAACTGGTCGAGGCACTGTGATGGACTGTGGGAATGTGACAACAGCCCTGCCGGTACGATGCACCCGCTTCACCTCGTCGACAAAACCATCTCTGTTGGTGTCATAGATACGAACTTCACCAGCGGGAGTACGCTCCCCATACACCATAGTATCCTGTTCAACATCTTCAGAGAAGGTGAATTGAAACAACTGGTTGTCCCGACCATACACCTGTAGAGAAAGTGTTGATTCTGGCGCAACCATCGCACGTACAGTCTTGAGATCTGAGGTCACCCGCTCTTGACGTTCGTTGTTTGAATAACGACGACACTCAGCCACTGCCTGTTCTTGTAAATCAGAACTCACCATGTTCCAAAACAAATTGAGGTTGCTGGCGTAGAACTCAACAAAGCGTTCGTACTCCTGTTGGTGTTCGGCGGTCACATCATCATGAAGTGTCCATTCACCATCTTGAGTATGTTTGATGCTGTACTGATCCAGCACACCATCACACCCTGTGTCTGACCAATGCTCGACACCCTCAGTGACACTGAGATCAATGTATTGAACCATACATTCCTGTACAGCCCCATCCCACTCATCATAACCAAACATCACCCTCGTTGAAGCTGCGTCCATATACAGATAGTGACGCCTCGAGTCTGTGGTCTCTTGTACAACACTGGTTGAGCCTTGGAAAAAATTGATCAACCAATCAAGTGTTTGGTTGGTTGGCAGTTCAAGGGGTTGAGCCATTGCACTTGAGGGCAATGCGCACACCGCTATGACGTACGCGAGTCGCATGTAGATTCTCCTTCTTGCTGTAACCCAACTAACCTATACCATCTTTTTTCTCGTGCGTAAAGTTTTGTCACCTGTCTACCTACCTCACCTACTTGCTATTTTTCAGAAATATTATATAAAGCAATGTGCCACAAGACTAACCAACAAGGAGTACCTGAGATGAAGATCCTATTTCTCGCCCTTGCCACCGTCGGAGCGGCATGGCTGTACCGGAGTCAGTTCTTTCTCGACAACACAGAAAAAGCAGCGAGTCTTGGACTCAATTTTGGCGTCCCGCTGCTGTTGTTTGCTGTAGGTTTGGGAGGCTATTTCTTGGTCAAGAACCGTTAAAGCTGCAATCCTATAAAGCCCGGGCATGGATCCCGGGCTTTTATACTTTATTCCTTTTCAGTTATTTCTTGGTCAACCCCGACGTCTCGATTCCACGGCAATGCCTGGAGAATAAGAATCATCGGACACATACCAGTCAGACCGGAAAACAAGAGACCAAAAGCTGGCAAGAGTGCTAGATAGACCCAATCCGGGTGCACCAACTCCCCCAGCCCAAAGGCAATGAAGATAATCAGTGAAGCTACCACAAAGGCCTGACGCAAGGTTGGCAAGTGACGTAGTGTCACTGGTTCTTGTAAGTGTTTTGTTTGTAAGTACAACATAGTGTATCTCTAGCTATAATTTATCAAGTATCCTGGTGACCGGTAAAGTACATCAGTAAGGTTGGGTAGATGACCAGTGTCAGAACAGTCGACAGCGATAGACCAAACACAATCGCCCACGCCAACCCTGACCATACTGGGTCACTGGCAATCGTCAGACTCCCCAAGACCGTCGTTAATGACGTTAGTAAGATAGGCCGTAGCCGTGCCTCACCAGCGTTCACCAACGCCTCGGCAAAGCTGCGGCCAGCTGCTTTTTCTTGCTCGACGTACTCCAAGAAGATGATGGCGTTGTTCACCACCAAACCAATGAGCGCAATGAAGCCAATGAGTGCGGTAGCGGTGAGGTAGATATTGGCCGTCACATCGAGCACCAAGAAACCCCACAAGATGCCGACCAGTCCGAGCGGCACCGTGACCAAAATGTACGCTGGTGTGGCAAAGCGGTTGTACTGTGCCACTAGTACTCCGTAGACGAGCACCAGTGCTACTCCCATGGCGATCCCGAGGTCACGGAAGTTTTCGAGTGTCATCTGCCACTCACCACCCCAGTCGATAGTCACCAGCGAACCACTGGTCGCATCCCGCACTGTCATAGAAAAGAGATTCCATGACTCAAGTGACAATCCATCGACAGCACCCTGAGCTAGGAGCCGCATCGTATCGATCATCACGTACACAATAGACCGGCTAGCCACCTCTGCTGTCACGTAGGTCACTGGTGTACTGTCTTCAAGTTGTACGAGACCGGGTCGTTCGGCGCTATATGGCTCGACCACTGCGCTCAGTGGCACCACGTCACCAGATGCATTAGTGATGGTGAGATGATTAATGTCGCTCGGCGCGTCACGGTAGGTCGGTGCGAGTGCCGCCAGTACTGTTGTGAGCTCGGCTCGCTCACTGGCTCGATACTCACTTACCGGTACTGGGTCTGCTAAGAGTTGCAGCGTTTGCGCTACCGCCGTCTGCGACACACCGAGCTCAGCCGCGGCCACCGCGTCGAAGTCATAGACAGTCCGAGCGACTGGTTCGTCGACACCCAGGTACGGGTCGACGATGCCGGAGACGAGCGGTAGCGCTTCATGCAGACGAGCAGCCACCGCCTCCTGTAGCGATTGGTCGTCGGCGTGCACTTTTGCCACAAAGGTTGCTTGGACCGGTGGTCCTGGCGGTTCTTCGATGAAGCGAACATAACGTGCAACCTGTGGCTGGGCCTCGGTAACAGCCGCACGAAGCGTCTTGGTCAGTGCAATTGAACTCTGGTCACGGTCTGCTGCTGGTACAACGTTCACCCGAACCGTCGCCTGATGATCACCCGTGCGACCTTGCGCACCCTTAAACATGCCGTTGAAGTCGAGCACCGGTGGCTCTGCGATAAATGCCTGCACATTGATAACTGCTTCGTGACGGAGCACCACGTCTGTCACCGCTGTCGTTAACTCCCGGGTACGCTCTACACTGGTATCAACTGGCGCATCGAGGTAGAGGTAGATTTGGTCACGATCAGCCTTTGGGAGCATCTGAAAGTGCACCAGTCCCGATAGCGGCAGTACGAGCGTGATAAGAAACACCCCGAGAGCTCCTCGTAATAGCCAGCGCTGTCGACGGCGTGAGGACAAAATCTGTCGCAAGAACCGACCGTACCACTCGATGAGTCGGTCGAGCTTACCGGCAAACCACGCACTGACACGTAGTCGGCGCTCTTCTCCAGTAATGGTGTACGAGGCGACAAACGGTGTGATGACAATTGCCACCACCAACGACACCAACAGTGCTGCTGGCACGAAGAACGCAATCGGCCCCATGTACGGCCCCATCATGCCAGTGATATACCCCATCGGTAAAAATACAATGACCGAGGTTATGGTTGAGAGCGTTAAGCCGACACCAATCTCGTGCACTGCGTGAGCAATCACCTGCTCCCGAGCGAGCGGACTATTGCCTGCCCGCCACTCTTCTAGGTGAGCGTAGATATTTTCCACCACCACAATAGCCGAGTCGACCAGCAGACCTAGGGACAGAATGAGGGCAAAGAGTGTAATGCGGTTAATCGTCTCGCCAAAGAGCCAGCCGAGCCCAAACACAATCAGGAGTGTCACGGGGATAGCAATAAGCACTGTCAGCGCCGCCCGTGTAGACAGAAACAACACCAGGACCGCCGCCACAATAGCAATCGAGGTGAGCAAATTTTGCGTCAAACCATAAATTTCTGCCGCAGCGGTTCGTCCATCATTACCCACCACTTGATACGTCAGATCTTGGTACGCTGGTTTTTGCAGCGCAGTGTCAAGCTTGGCAAGGACTGCCTCGGTCACGACCGGTGCGCTGGTGCCCTCAACTTTTGCGGCCGCAAGCACAACCACCTCTCCGGCAGCGCGACCGTTGTCGTACCATACGTAGGAGCGATCGCCAGCCTGCCCTTCGTAGACGGTCGCCACGTCACGCACCAGCACACCCGGCGCTACTGCTAGCGAGCCGAGCGTGGCTACACTGTCTCGCTTATCTTCAAGCACCAACTCTACTCTATACTGACCAGCAGTCACACCCGGTAATACCTGCCGAACTTGGGCGTCACGCAATGTGGCCAGCACTTCGTCTGCTGCCACACCAGCCGCCGCTAGACGAGCTGGATCAAGTGCCACCACGACGGCCGGCGTGTACCCACCGTGCACGGACACACCACTCACCCCATCGATGTCACCCAACTCACGACTCAGCCTCACCGACTGCTCCCGTAACTCAGCTGGTGTCAGCGCAGCGCTACCTAACACAATTTGCAATACCGGTATTGTCTCTGGGTTGATTTCGGTGATAGTGGGCGGCTCAATAAAACCCTGCGCTAAGTAGTGGTGCTGCTCTAGCTGTGAGCGTAAATCCAACGTGGCTTGCGTCGTGTCATACCCCACCGTAAAAATAACTGTGGTTTCAACCACACCACCATTTTTTACCGTCGTGAGTATATCCTCTACTCCAGGCACTGTCCGCACCTTCTCGACTAGCTCATATACCACCCGATCTACCGTCGCGTCGGTCGTGGCTCCTTCGTACGTTAGTGACACCAAGAAAGCCGGACGGGTAATTTCTGGATTGTATTGTTTCGGAGTCAGGACAAACGACGCCAGGCCAAACAAAAGAATGGCCACCACCAATAGCAACGACAAGGGTCGGTTGCTGGTAAAGAAATGACTAATACGTCCAAGTAAGTTGACTGAAGTAGGAGTATTCATAACCATAGTTACTGTACGTTGACACTTCGCTCTGGTACCAACGTAGCCAACGTGACTGCGCCACCTAAGCGCACTACCAAGGTCGCACCGTTATCACTGAGTATCTGAATAGGATGTTGTGTACCATCTTCTGTCACAACATACGTTTCGGTACCGCGCGTATACACGTACTCGCGAGGTAATACGCGTAGCTCATCATGTGCCACAAGAACCAGCTCTCCCGCCAATGACGCACCGGTTCGATATGACGAATCACTGAGACTGATCACGACGTCATAACTATTACCATTACTCTCTGGACTCCATCGCACGACGTGTCCAACTTCCTGACCAGCAACTAGGAGTGCTTGGCCGGGTGTGACGTGCTCAATAACAGCTGCGGGCACGGTCACAGCTACTTCACGAGCACCGTCCCCCACCAGACGGAGCAGCGGTGTTCCGGCGGTAGCGTACTCTCCTGGCTCCACCAATACCTCTGCCACCGTACCTGCAAACGGCGCTGTTACGTCTCCCAACGATTGTTCCGCTGTCGCTACAGCGCGAGCGGCTGCTGCCACGGCCTCGGCAGCACTGGCCACTGACTGGGCAAAGGTAGCTTGGCGAGCCGCTGCTGCTTTATCGAGTTCGCTCACCACTACAGACTGCGCTTGACTGGCACTCTGCTGGGTTCGGGTATCGACAGTGGCTTGTAGGGCTGCGGTAGCTGATTCCAGGGAGCTAAGCGAGCTAATGGCACTACTGCGAGCGCTGAAGTAACCGTCATACACGTCACCACCAATCACGACCTCGTCCGGGTCGAGCACTGTTTGCTCTGCGGTTGTGTAGAGATCAACTACTGCACGCAACTGCCCCGATACCACGGCGGCCAACGTTTGTATTTCTAGCGTCGACAAACGTGCCGTATCAATACTCCGCAACTCAGCTACCTGCTCGAGCACATCGCTCCCCGCACTCGTACCGTAGAGCACGCCGGTATGAAACTGATTCGGCAGACGACCGTACAGATCGCTGACGATAGCGGTAAACTGCTCCCGTCGTTCATCAGCAAAGAGGTCGCGGTTATCCTGCGCGAACGTGAGAGCATTGAGGAGTGTGGTAACACCACTCTCAACACTCGTTCTAAGCGCGGTGGTTTGCTCTGTCACACGAGCATCGTCAGCAGCCTGTCGCAACGCGGCAATCGTTTCTGCACTGTACGCCACAGCTGCTGCTTGCTTGGCC
The DNA here is from genome assembly GCA_021767645.1 of Candidatus Parcubacteria bacterium. Classification (GTDB taxonomy): domain Bacteria; phylum Patescibacteriota; class Minisyncoccia; order Phycocordibacterales; family UBA918; genus OLB19. The sequence continues at coordinate 11,990 of JAASSY010000014.1, forward strand.
GCGTAGGCTCGAGCGTCAACCGCAGCCTGCTGTTCGGCAGCAGTTAAACCAGCCTGAGCATCACGGTGTCGTACCGTAGCGTCTGCTACTGGTGTGGCTTGACGTACCAGGAGTGTCTGCACGTCAACCACACTACCGACATCCACCGCCACACGCTCGATGACACCATTGGTTGCTGCAGCCACGACGGCGGTGTCAGCTGCCTGCACCACCCCACTGACTGGCACCGTTGCTCCACTAGTGGTGGCTCGTTGCAACTGTTCACGAGACACACTACGAGCGGTTGATTGCTCAACGGTTGTGGTCTCAGGCACTAACCAGAGCACGAGTAACCCAAGTATCCCGGCAGCGACTATGAGTAATTTGTATTTGTTTTGCATTGCTGGTACTATACCCCATAGGGTATATGGTGTAAACCCCTTACATTGGCTGGTACGCTTACCTACCCTGCGCTACACTTACTACATATGAAACACAACCCAGACTACAAACCACTTCTCGATCGACTGAGTCGAGCTGAAGGACAAATCCGTGCCCTTCGCAAAGCCTTAGAAGCTGGTAAGGTGGAAGACTGCAAAGCCTTCATGGGACAGATTAAAGCGGCACGCAGCGCCTTAAAACGCACAAGCGAACAATACGTACTCCACCACATCAAAGAGTGTCAGGCACTACCGGCTGCTGAACGAGACGAGCAAGTCTCTGAAGCTCTCAAAGTGCTCGCGAGTGACTAATCGCTACCTACCGTTGCACGAAACTACTTAGTGCCGGTTTGGCTATTTGTTATCTCTCGCTATAATGAACCGATTACTCTAACCATGACTGCCTATGCACGAGCAACACGCCAAAGCCGTTTTTATCTTTCGCCGTGACCTGCGCCTGGAGGACAACTTGGGACTCCTGGCTGCCCTAGCTGCTGCAGACGAGGTTTTGCCTTGTTTTATCTTTGACCCCCGACAAATAGACCGCGACGCCAACCCCTACTTTAGTGAACCAGCCTTCCACTTTATGCTGCAGTCACTCCGCGAACTAGATGCGGACCTCCGAGCTCGTGGTTCACAGCTCTACGTCTTTGACGGTGACCCGACGAACGTTGTCTCTGCACTAA
>JAASSY010000015.1 GCA_021767645.1 Candidatus Parcubacteria bacterium
CTGTCTATGTTGACGAGCCAGACGCTGAAGCGACATTAGCAATTTTGCGTGGTCTTAAAGAGAAGTATGAGATTCACCACGGGGTAGAAATTACTGATCCTGCACTGGTTGCAGCGGTACGCTTATCAAACCGCTACATCAGTGGACGTAAAGCTCCTGACAAAGCTATCGACCTGATTGACGAAGCTACCTCGACCATCAAAATGCAGATGGAGAGTATGCCAACCGAGCTAGACCGACAAAATCGCCAAATCACGCAACTCGAAATTGAAAAAGAAGCCTTGAAGCGTGAGAAAGATAAGCAGAGTAAAGAGCGTAAAACTGAAATTGAACAGAAATTAGCCTCACTGAAAGAATCATACAACGCAGCCAAGAGTCATTGGGAACAAGAGCGTAAGTTAGTCCAACAAGTGCGAGATTACGCCAAAGCCATTGATGACTTGCGGATTGAGGAAGAACGAGCCGAACGAAACGGTGAGTTGAATGTGGTCGCGGAAATTAAGTACCAGAAAATTCCTGCGTTGGCAGAAAAGATCAATGAAGTGAATGCCAAGCTCGATGCGATTCCTGAGAGCGAGCGTCTGATTCGGGAAGATGTGACAGAGGAAGATGTGGCAGCAGTGGTGGCGCGCTGGACAGGTGTGCCGGTTGAGCGCTTGTTAGAAACTGAAGCTGAACGTTTGCTTCATCTTGAAGACGAACTGCATAAGCGAGTCATCGGCCAAGACGAAGCGGTCAATACCGTTGCTCGAGCCATCCGTCGGTCACGCGCTGGACTGAAAGCCAGCAACCGACCAATCGGCTCATTCTTATTCCTTGGACCAACTGGGGTGGGTAAGACTGAGCTTGCTAAGACTCTCGCCCATGAAATGTTCGACGACGAGAAAGCAATGATTCGACTGGATATGAGCGAATACAGTGAGCGACACTCGGTCAGTCGTTTAGTTGGTGCGCCGCCTGGCTATGTAGGATACGAAGAAGGCGGTCAGCTAACAGAACCAATCCGCCGTCGGCCATATGCCGTCGTGCTATTTGATGAGGTCGAAAAAGCGCACCCGGAATTCTTCAACATTCTCTTGCAAGTACTTGATGATGGACGCTTAACTGACAGTCAGGGACGAACGATTGATTTCTCAAACACTATCATCATTCTCACCTCTAACCTTGGTAGTGAGTTTATGCTCGACATTAAAGATGTGAAAGAGCGCAAAGATAAAGTCATGGAAGTAGTGCGTACACACTTCCGACCAGAGTTTCTAAACCGTCTTGATGATATTGTCCTCTTTGATGCCATTGATGAAGATATGCTCCGAGAGATCATTGAGGTGCAGCTCGGAACTATGCTGGCACAAGTGCAGAGTGAGAAAAACATTGAGGTGTCACTAACCAAGAAAGCCAAAGAGCAGTTGGTCACCGATGGCTTTGACCCTGCGTATGGCGTACGTCCCCTCAAGCGCGTGATGCAGACAGAGATTCTAGATCGATTAGCTGAGGCTATCATCAGCGGTGACATTACTAACGGTGACAAAGTATCGGTGGATCACAAAAACAATATCTACACGGTAGTAAAAGCAAAGTAACGTATGTTGGAACGGCAACGTAAAGAGCAAAAGATAGTGGTTAGTTGTATCGCCTATCACAACGGCAAGATTCTGTTGCTACGAGGTAGTCAAGTTAGTGACCGTGCGAGCTCGCGCAGCATGGGCTACTTCAGCATTCCACGTTTTACCGTTACCTTTGGTCAAGAGCCAGAACACGTTTTGCGTGATGCTTTCTTGGACTACTTTGATCAAGTACTAGATGAAATGTCGATGATTGGTACAACGCAAAGATTAACTGACATGGGGCAGACTCAAGAAGTGGAAATTATCTATCGGGCCAGCGTGCCAAAAGTAACGAGTAGAACCGGAAAATTTATTTTTGTTGAGAAGGATGAGGCAGATAAATATATGTTCAAAAGCGCCTACGATCACCTGCTGTAGTTGCTCGCTAGTAACTAGGACTTGGCATTTGACAGCAAATCGTCAATGGCGGCAGAGAAAGTTGCTTTTGCTTCTTTCTTACCCCCGACTAGCTTGCGGGCGACGATCAAAACAACGAACGCTACGACCACGACTAATACTTCCGTAACGGTGGTTTCTGGGTCAAGCGCTTTTCTAATCAAAATAAGGCCCAAAACATCAAACATCGAAAATAAATTGTGAGTGATCAGGACGCGTGCTACCTCAATGCCGATGATGGCAGAGAGAAAAATGCTTACTAAATCTGAAAAGAATAGTTGTGGCGCTGTATAGTCAGAGAACAACAATCCAAGACTCATGATCAAATAAAGCGCTGTACCAATTATTACCAAAGCCGCTAGGAAAAACTCCAAAATAAGCACACCTTTAATGATTGGTCGTTTTAATTTTGATTTAGCGAGTACATTCACCATATTTTGTGTCCACTATCATACTATTGAATATCTTGGTTGCAAAAACTCCTTACCCCATGATGATGACACCTTTTTTCATTTAGTGTGTTAATTAAGTAGATGCCAGAGACGCACTTAGGTCTCTGACATCAGGTAACAATCATACAAGTTCTCGTATATGTTCGTACCGATTACATCTGTGTTACGTCGTATGCAAAAAGGACTACATGATAGTCATCTGATGCATCGACTCCGGCCTCGTATGAGGCATGACACTCCATAACAATTTCATAACAGTTCTTTGAAAAAGTGAATCAAATCACTATTGATGACACTAAAGCTAGTGTCTGGGTACGCAGGGGTTAACTGAGGCGTTGCCCAGTATCCTGCGCCAAGAAGTAAAAGTAGAAGAAGGTACATTAGTAGTTGTGTAATCTAATCTAAAAAATGAAAATCACCAAACGAGATGAAAACAAGACCTCGCGACTACCGGTGACACAGTCTGATCCTATGCACTCACTACGTGGTATCCACGACGCAATGGATAGACTGTTCGGTGATCACTTCATGTCACCGTTTGGTCGCTTCGGTCTAGAGTTGTCTGATGGCACCTACGGCTTCAGTCCTCGGGTTGATGTCTCTGAGACTGACAAAGAAATCAAGGTTCGCGCAGACATTCCTGGTATTGATCCAAAAAATGTGTCAATTGAAGTAACTGAAGATACATTGTCTCTATCTGGAACGATTGAGAAGAATCTTGAAGAGAAGCAGGAGAACTATTACCGAACTGAACGTCAGTACGGCCAATTCTCTCGCGAGTTTATGTTGCCATCTAAGATTGATGCCAATACGGTAAAGGCTGAAGCTAAGAACGGAGTAATTACTATCTCTCTTGAGAAACAGCCATCAGAGCAGAAGCGAAAGGTAGAAATTAAGACGTAACGAGTCTTACGTTATGAGGAGTAAACATTGTGAAAATTAGGCTTATGTAGTTTATACAAAACTGCCCAGTTAGATTAACCCTGGGCAGTTTTGTATGGATTGTAGATTTGCATAAAATATAGCGTATGAAAAATATCCAACTTGTACATATCGCATCAGTTTCGTTTATCGTTTCAGCAGTTGTTTTTGCTGGTGGTTACTTTTTGTTGCAACATAAAAACTTATTACCAGTCGTGCAAACTGAACCAGTACTTTCTGAGACGGCTACAATAGATACACCCCCGACTAATACCACTGTCCCCGACATTGTGGAACAGGTGATTCCAGCTGTGGTGTCGATCTCGATTTCTGCTGACGTACCGGTATTTGAACAATACTACGAAGATTTTTGGAGTCCATTTGGTGACTTCTTTGGCAATGGGTTTGGCTTTCAGGTACCTCGTCAACGGCAAATTGGTACTGAGCGACAAGAGATTGGTGGAGGGACCGGCTTCTTTGTTTCAGCTGATGGGTATCTCATCACTAATAAACACGTGGTTGATCAAGAAGGGGTTGAATACACTGCTGTCACCCAAGACGGAGAAACATACAATGTTGAAGTGGTCGCAAAAGACCCTAGCCTTGATGTGGCGATCCTGAAAATTGATGCAGATACCGATTTCCCATTCTTAGCGTTTGCTGAGACTGAAAATATCCGACTTGGCGAGACAGTGGTGGCGATTGGTAATGCGTTAGCTGAATTCCCAAACAGTGTATCGGTTGGTGTAGTGTCTGGTTTGTCGCGAGACATTATCGCTGGAGATGGATTCCGTTTTCGAGAATCACTTGAGGGCTTGATTCAAACTGACGCAGCTATCAATCGTGGTAACTCAGGTGGGCCGCTCCTTAATCTGAATGGTGAAGTGATTGGTGTAAACGTTGCGATGGCCGGTGGGAGCGAAAATATTGGCTTTGCTCTACCGAGTGATGTAGTGCGTTCAGTGTATGAAAGTGTTGCTGAACATGGCGAAATTGTTCGACCGTTTCTTGGGGTGCGCTATCTGCAGATTACCGAAGAGATCGCCGAGCGTAACAACTTAGATATTGATTATGGGGTATTGATTGTGCGAGGAGAGACACGAGGTGATTTGGCGGTAATACCTGGATCTCCCGCGGACAAAGCTGGTCTCACAGAGAACGACATTATCTTAGAAATTGATGGACAAAAGCTCGATGGTTCAAAGAGTCTGGCGGCTCTGTTACGTACCTATGGTGTGGGTGACAAGATTACACTCAAAGTCTTACAAGACGGCGACGAAAAAGACGTTGAGGTAGAGTTAGAAAAAGCCAAGAATGACTAGCGAAGGGAGACCACCTTTTTATTCAGTACAATTTGTGAAGTCACACAAGAAAGGATTACTCGCTTATCTTCAAACGAACCTTCTTTAAGCAGAAACTTTACATAGTCCTTCACATCAATATCTTTCACTGCTACCTTTGCACTCTCACCCAATAAGGATTTACTAAATTTCTTGTATCGAGTTACTTCCTCTCGCACTTTCTTCAGTACGCTGGTCTCACTTAATTCAACCGTATCAATGAGTGCTTGTAGCTGCTCAATAAGATCGGTCTCATTGATGTACCCACACTTACAGTGTTTGTCTCTGGCTTTCGTACAGCCGTAGTAGACGTGGGTATTAATTTTGCCATTCTTGAGCTTTTTGTATTTCTCATCAGCACTAATACCTGAACCACATAGTCCACACGTCATAAGCTTGGTAAAGGCAAACTCTTTTTCCTGACGGGTCTTTAGCTCGTTACCTTTCAGTTGCTCTTGGACTAAGTCAAACAACTCCTTGCTGATGATCGGTTCGTGTTTACCTTGATACCAATTACCACTACCACGAGGGTACTCAAAGATACCGTAGTAGAAGTGGTTTTCGAGTAGTCGGTAGATGTTACCGAGACTAAGCGGTTTCTTGCTCGGCAACGCTCTAAAGTTCAGTTCAAACCGAAGCCAGTTATAGAGCTTCCGGCCACTCCATTTTTCGTAGGCTACCTTCTCAAACATTTTCTTAATGACTGGTGCACGTTCTGGATCAACTAACGTCTCGCATTTGCGATCCATTCGTTTCTCTTTTATGTACCCACAGGGTGCTGGCGCTGGCCACAATCCCATCTCCACTCGGGTTCGCAGTCCACGCTTTACATTGATACTTCGATTATCGTTCTCAAGCTTTGCCTGAGAACAAAGAATCATGAGGAGAAACTTTTCGTTCGGTGAGTTGTGAAAGCTTTGGCCGTAGGTTCGTATCTCTTCTAAAAGATGTTGGTCCATCAAGTCTACAATTGAGCCTAAGTCTCCAGCATTCCTACTTACTCGTGACGGATCCCACGCTAAGATGCCGTTAAACTTTTCCGCTCGTATGTCAGTAATTAATTCTTGAAAGACTGGGCGACTACCCGAATCCTTGGCTGAGTGTGCTTCACGTCGTATTTCTACCACCTCAAGATTGTCTCGTTCGGCTATCTGGAGCATCTCCTTTACTTGTGAGTCGATAGAAAGTGCCTGACGTTCATCCTGCTCGGTACTTTTTCTGGCATAGAGTACATAGCGGACTGACTTAGCGGGTGGTGATACCATTCCTTTTGGTGAAATAGTTGCGGTTGTTTCCATAATTAATTAATGACAGAACCGCACGAGATGCATAGCTATGCAAACTAAGTAATACGTCTCATACTCGCTTAGCAAACACATCAATCAGCGATACAATCCCAGTAATAGCGGTTTTCTGCTATTATGTTCATCACAACACCTAACCCAGTGACTTCATCATTGGTATGGTTCACAAATCCCACGCGAGTAGAAACGGCCACATAAGCCGGCACTTACTCGCGTGGGTTCACATCCGAAAGGGTGTGGGATAGCTTCCGAAAGGTCGCTGTCGTCGGTCTTGTGTGGCCATTTGTGTTCCTCAAGATTTTTATAACTAAAACCCACGCGAAATTATGGAAACAAAAGAAACTAAAATCACCCTTGGTTTAATTATTGGGTGGATACTCGGCCTATTAGTCGGTATCGCTGGTGTCGGACTGCTCTTCACTGAGCCAGTACCGGGAATATTATTTATTTTGCTAGCCTTAATACTTTTGCCACCAGCAAATCGAATGTTAAAAGATAAATTCAACATCTCGCTTTCAGGCGGAGTAAAAGTAGTATTAGTAATTCTACTCTTTGGTATTGCTGGAGCGACCATGGATACTGAGTCAACCACGACTAATAATCCTGCTGTGGCTGAAACACGAGAAGAGGTAGTCGAGGAAGCTGAGGTGAGTAGTGAGTCAAATGAAGTTGTTAGCGAACCTGAAGTAGTGACAGAGGAAGTTGTCACTGAAACAACTGCTGTAGCTGAACCAGTAGAGGAAAAACCAGAGACCGTCACCGAACCACCAATAGTCACTCAAAATCAACCAACTCTCGGTGAAAGACAGGCAGTGCGAGCCGCCCAGAATTATATCGACTTTCAAGGTTTTTCTCGCTCAGGCTTGGTCGAGCAGTTAGAGTTTGAAGGATACTCACGCACTGAGGCAGAATATGGTGTTGCAAACATCAATGTCGACTGGAACGAGCAAGCCGCTCGGTCAGCCCAAGCTTATCTCGAATACAGTAATTTCTCTCGCAGTGGTCTCATTGAGCAACTAGAATTTGAAGGATACACCAGCTCCCAAGCTCAGTACGGTGCAACTGCTGTTGGATATTAGTACCGAGTTTTCCGACTCTGCGGTGTCTCAACAATTTCAATTCGTTCTTTAGCAGCTGGGGTGAGACAATCAACATCCCCCAAGATATCACGGTAGTCATGGTACCAACACGTATTATCATCCATTGAACCTGGACCAAGAAACGCCATTAGGAAGGTACTTTCTTTGGTGAACTCTTCGATTATCTTGTGAATGAGGAGTGAGAATGCATCAGCTAGGTCATCGTGCTTCTCGACGCCAAAACCAACCATTTGCTCAATGAGTCGCTCGCAACCTTTGTCAGGAAACAAAATAGTCCCTTTCTGGATCATCGAGGACGTGAGAGCTAGTCGAGTTCGCTTATCGTTCTTCGGCTTTACAGAGATCGCTCGGACACCTTGTGAATCAAGCATCTGCGGCAAGGCATCTTGATACGCGACACTCTCAACCACTAGCTCGTCATTATGGCTGGATAAGTGTGTACTACTGTGATGTTTCATTAATTCAACTTGTTGTGGGAATGTTAGTCGCTTATTCACTAAGTGTGGTTCGATAAAGATACGGAGAGCTTCGTTGCGCCCAAAGATTCGTGCGGTGACCATGGCGGTACAGTCGGCTGTGTCTTTTTGTGAGATGGCTAGATCAACACCAGTGTAGGTGGCTCGGTACGCTTTGCTCGATTCTGGCGGTATTTTGTCAGCATAGTAGTAACAAAGCCAGTCAGGGTGAATAACTTGGTCATCATCAGGAATAATATTAAGGAGATATTCTCGTTGCCACGCAATCTCATCACCAATCTTCTTGCGTTCTTTTTCAATGGATTTCAGGGTCGGAAACTTGCCCGGCCAGGCAGATTTATTGTCTTTGGTCACCAGCGCACAAGACATGAACGTACCGTCTAACTCTTGCTTCATCACTCGGTCACGTAGTCGCATGAGGAGTGAGTCTTCGTGCAAGAGGTTTCCAATCACGATGAGTCGTGTGTCTTGTGCACCAGCTGGGATCACGTCACCAGTGAGCCATTGATATGTCTTATTTCGTCCTTCACGGGTTTTGGTAGAGGCGACATCCTCTACGTCATCACAAATGAATAAGTCAGGTCGGTGCTGGTGGTGACGTAGTCCACGAATACTTTGCTCAGATGAGGCAACGGTAATACGGGCTTTGGTATTTGAGAATACAATGGAGTGTGAACCCCACTCGTCTGATTCTTCACTAAATGGCCCAAGGTCGTTCTTAAGAAGCTGGTTTATCTTGGGTTGCTGTTCCAAAAGTACGGTAAAGACACAACGGAGCTGGTTGAGCTTATTGATAACTTGAATAAGCGATACATAATCTTGAATCAAGATTATTGGGAGGCGAAGAAGGAACACCCAACATTATCGGGTCCCACCATACATCAACTTTGCTTAGAACTCCATGAACTAGAGAATGATCTGTTCTCATATAACAGAAGTGTGAATCACGGAGCTAAGATGATTTTGAAACATGAAATAACTCAGGAAATCTGGGATGAGTTTGTGGCTAAGATTGAGTGGTGTAAGGGTATTAAGTACGAGACACGAAGCTCTCTTTTCTAAGACTTATGGAAGATTGGTTCATCCCACGGAAATTACTGCGGAAGTTAGTCATCGGACTTTTTATAATTGCTCTAATTTGGGGAGTTGTTAGTGGTGACATGGCAAATACTGGAAAATTGATTATGGAAGGAACAAAGCCTTTGGCTGAGCGAATTGAAAAACGACTACTGCGAGTATTTGAACGAGCATTAGATGTTCAAGAGGAAGAAGAAAGTGACAGTGGAGTGTAACGTTACAGTACTGTGATCAGTGTAACTTTTGTCACTTTTTGTATAACGAATTCGAGCTAGCACGAATTGCTTCAAAGTGAAGCGTCTCGTACTAGCTCGACTTGGCGGAGGGAGAGGGATTCGAACCCTCGAGGCCGTCTCCGACCTGGCGGTTTTCAAGACCGCTGCATTCAACCACTCTGCCATCCCTCCATGGTTTTGTGAGCAAGATACTACCAGATATACAGTAAAAAGTACATATACCCCGTGCTACAATATGCCCAATATGGCACAAGACACCCTTAGTTCCGTTACCTGGGAAGCCTACGACCACTATCACGAAGAAAAGGGTTCAGATTGGTACTGGATTGTTAGTATTATCACGATCAGCTTGACGATAGTGACGATTATTTTAGGCAACATACTGCTCGGCATCCTCATTGCTGTGGCTGGTAGTGTCTTGATGCTGGTCTCTACCAAGCAACCGGAAGTAGTACCCTACGCTGTCACGACGCGCGGTGTCCGAATCGCTGGTCGCTTGTACCCCTACACCACCCTGGAGTCTTACTTTATTTTAGAGGAAGACGAAGCGATGCCAATGCTGCTGGTGAAATCAGAGCGTTGGTTAATGCCGCTGCTCACCATCCCGTTACCAACAGAATACTTGGATGAAGTAGAAGAGCTCTTGGCTTCTCGACTGCCAGAAGAGCCGATGGAAGAGCCGATTGTCCACCGTTTTTTGGAACTCCTCGGCCTCTAAACGAGCCGTGACAGGCCGTTTTTTGTGTGGTAGTATCACGCCACTTCACACGAAGTACTAGTAACAGCTCCCATAGTTTAATGGATAAAATACGGGTTTGCGGTACCCGCGATCTAGGTTCGATTCCTGGTGGGAGCACAGCAAGAAACGTCAGCTTAGGCTGGCTTTTCTTATACTCGTTGGTTGCTATACTAGGATTATGATACGACGAATTAGCGGCACAGTAGTCGAGGTAGCGGACAGTAGTATTATTGTCGACGTACACGGTCTCGGTTATGAAGTGTTCGTGAGCACACCGCACAGCTTTACCCTGGAATCAGACACCACCCTTCACGTCTACCACGCGCTGCGCGATACCGCTTCTGACCTTTACGGCTTCCGTACCCGTGACGAACGAGAGTTATTCGAGCTACTGCTCACCATCCCTAAAGTGGGACCAAAGTCTGCCGCGCAGATTATGGCCCAAGCCGACATCGGTACCCTGAAAAACGCCGTAGTGATGAATGATGCGTCTGAACTCGCCAAGGTCTCTGGGATCGGTAAAAAAACGGCCGAAAAGATAGTTTTAGGTCTCAAGGATAAAGCTGAAAACCTCGGCTGGGAACTGGCCGCTCCAAGCGACACTTCAGACACAAGTACCGCTGCGTGGCAAACCGACGCTATTGATGCCCTGGTGGCACTGGGCTACCCCCAAGCCGATGCTCGGGCAGCTGTCCAGCAACTACCACGTACCGTTACCTCAGCCAACGAAGCGGTACGAGCAGCGCTCCAACAACTGAGCCAGGCCTAACCACATGCGACAAGTCCCCAGACCGCCGATACTCACGTATACTGTGCGGTATGAGTACGATATTGTATTGGATTAAACGCTGTATCCCGTCTGGTGTCATGAAACGACTCCGTCCACCGTACCACTACGCGCTCGCCTACCTCGGCGACCTGTGGTACAAACACCCGTCGCGCGATATCACAGTAATCGGCATAACTGGTACCAAAGGTAAGTCGACCGTTACTGAACTGGTGACAAAAATCCTGGAAGCTGATGGTAATAAAGTCGCCTCACTTTCTACCATCCAATTCACCATTGGTGATACCACTGAGCGCAACCTGCATAAGATGACCATGCCAGGCCGCTTTTTCGTGCATCATTTTTTGCGGCGAGCAGTCGATGCTGGCTGTACCTACGCTGTGGTGGAAATGACGTCTGAAGGTGCCGCGCAATTCCGGCATAAGTTTATCCAGATGAATGCACTCGTCTTCACCAACCTCACCCCAGAACACATTGAGTCACACGGTTCCTTTGAAAACTATAAAAAAGCCAAGCTGATGTTGGCCCAGCAATTGGCGGAATCGGCGAAGCAACCTCGCTACATCGTAGCCAACGCTGATGATGAACACGGGGCTGACTTTATGAACATTGACGTCGAAGAAAAGCTCCCCTACCGCCTGAGTGACCTCAAACTGTATACCTTACAAAAAGATGGTATCAGTCTTATTTTCCAAGATGGAGACGAAGAAGCTACCATTCGCGTGCCAATCGTTGGACTTTTCAATGTCTACAATACACTAGCCGCTATCACGCTCACCCGGGCACTTGGCGTCCAACTGCGGACTATCGAGTCAGCCCTGCGTCACCTACCACCGGTAAAAGGTCGTGTCGAACAGTTTACCACCCCAAAAAGTGCCCCCAAGCAAGTTACTGCCGTGGTTGACTACGCTCACACTCCGGACTCGTTGGAAAAACTCTACGAAGCCTTTAAAGAACAGCGCAAAATTGCTGTCTTAGGTAACACCGGGGGCGGCCGAGACACCTGGAAACGACCGGAAATGGCTGCTATCGCTGCCGAACACTGCGAACGAGTCATCTTGACCAATGAAGACCCGTACGACGAAGATCCACGCCAGATAGTGGAGGATATGATGAAAGGAATTACTGATCCGAGCAAAGCAGCTATTATCATGGATCGACGGCTCGCCATTCGCACCGCCCTCGAGCAAGCTGAAGACGGTATGTATGTGATCGTGAGCGGTAAGGGAACCGATCCTTATATTATGGGGCCCCACAACACACGGCAGCCCTGGAGTGACGCTGAAGTAGTCCAGAAAGAGCTCGCTGCACTTGAACAGGACGAGTCAGCCAATCTAGCGACTTAGCGACTACTGCCTCAGCAGCCAATGGTACAACACCACACCGGCAGTCACTGATACGTTCAGTGACTCTTTGGTACCTGACATAGGTAATTCAAGCACAGTCTGAGCTTGCTCCAACACCGCTACTTGTACTCCGGTATCTTCTGCTCCTAGGACAAGGACGACATCGCGCGGCCACTCCATGTCAGTGATAGACGTACTCGCAGGAGCCTGTTCGACTACCACGGTTGTGTAACCAGCTTGTTGCAAGCGATTGATTTGAGTCACAACAGCCGTCGTCGACCAGTCGTCTGTGTCACCGAGGTGTGACCACGATACAGTATTAGCTGCCCCGAGTGACGTCTTCGCAATTTTGCTATCGGGTCGACCAAAGCGATCGACGGGTGTAGGTGTACGACCGGCTAAATACATGTGCTCCACACCCACCGCATCAGCGGTACGGAAGATAGCACCTACGTTGTACCGACTGCGGATATTATCGAGCAGTAATCTCATTGCCATGGCGCTATACTACTATATATAGGATAAATCGCACCGTGCTACACTAACTATATGTTGAGCGTGTTCCCCACTCACTTTCTATCCTTATTTGCCTACCTCATCCTCCGGGTGGCTGTGGGGTTAGTGTTAGCTTATTTAGGTATTCAGCACTGGCAGCACCGACACGAACTACAACATGTCCTCCGTCTTTCGTGGTGGCCGTTTGGTCGCACTACCACCTACTTATTTGTCTTGGGGGAACTACTACTAGCTGGGCTAATCTTAGTTGGCGCCTGGACACAAATTGCCACCCTGTGTGTGGCAGCAATGTGTATTAAAATGCTCGTACTACGGCAATACGTTACCCACCGCACCATCCCTAGTAAGCTTTTTTACTTCTTACTGCTCGCTGCTAGCCTCACCCTCACCATCACCGGTGCTGGTGCCCTCGCTATTGATTTACCCCTATAGGGCTGGTATAGTACCGGTCATCCATATCCGCCTATAGCTC
>JAASSY010000043.1 GCA_021767645.1 Candidatus Parcubacteria bacterium
ATATTGTTCGCCACCCGCTCGTCCTGAGCGCCGTTAAGTATCACGTCCGGACGTTGCACGAGTGTTGCCAATAACTCATCACGCAACTGTGCTACTCGCTCACTGGTAACCTCATAGTGAGCCTGTGCCCGCACAATGGCCTCACTCGCACCGACAATGTTTACTGTGTGCTCGGTGGCAGGTCGCAAACCACGCTCTTGTGGCCCACCAAACAAAACTGGTTCTAACGTCACATCGTACCGTGTGACTACGACACCAGTCCCCTTGGGACCACCACACTTCCCCGCATCAAGTGACATAATGTCAACTGGCACGGTATCAAACTGGCACGGTAGCCAGTACGGTGCTTGCGCTGCATCGGCGTGCAGGTAGATACGCTGATCATTGTCTCGCTCATACTGACGTACAATCCGCGCCAACTTTCCGAGCGGCTGGATCACCCCCACTTCACTGTTCACGTAAGCTGTGCTCACTACAACAGTTTTATTTGAAAGCAGAGAACGAAAAGCGGACACGTCGATCTGACCTCCTTCAGTCACAGGCGTCTTTGTCACCTGTACACCAAATGAGGCAGCAAAGGCGCACGTTGCGCTGATAGATGGATGCTCGAGCGCTGTCGTGATGATCTCCATCTCTTCGTACGGCACACCAGCCTGGTGTCGAGCATACAATGTGCCCAGAATAGCTAAATTATTACTTTCGGTACCACTACCAGTGTAAGTAATATGTGCACTACGAACTTTCAGACACCGGGCGAGCTGTTCACGTGCTTTGTCAATCACGTTTCTAGCAGCTACCCCTTCTTGATGGATAGCACTCGGATTCGCAAAATGTTCCCGTTCACACTTATGCATCGCCTGCACCACGTCTGGCTGCAACGAAGTGGCGGCAGCGTGGTCGAGATAGACTCGCCTAGGCTTGCGTGAGATAAATTTACCCAACATACGTCTATTGACGTATCATGCCACACAAATAAATAAATGGCTAATACACGTGTTCTATGGTATGGTAGCACCATTAATGTACGCGCGTCAGCGCTTTTTTATCAGGCTTACTCCTAAGCAACGTACAGCAAAATTATGGCAAAGAAAAAGAAAGCAGCAGCACCCAACGTCATCAAGCGACCACCAGTCGTGGTGATTATGGGTCATATTGACCACGGTAAATCAACCCTCCTAGACTACATCCGCAAATCTAATATCGTCGACTGTGAAGCTGGTGGTATCACCCAACATCTCTCAGCGTATGTGGTTGACCACACCACTACGGAAGGGGCAAACGAAAAAATCACTTTCCTCGACACACCAGGACACGCCGCCTTCCAACAAATGCGCCTACGTGGTGCAGACGTCGCTGACGTGGCCATCCTCATTGTTTCCGCTGAAGACGGCGTAAAGCCACAGACACTAGAAGCACTGGAGAGCATCAAAGCTGCTGACATTCCTTACGTTGTCGCGATCAATAAGGTAGACAAACCTGGTGCAGACGTTGCACGAACACAAGCCAGCCTGGTTGAAAACGAAATCTACATCGAAGGTATGGGTGGTGATATTTCGTGGGCTGGTATCTCCGCCAAGACGGGTGAAGGTATCGATGAACTACTCGACATTGTTGTTCTGGCAGCTGATCTGGCTGAACTAACTGGTGATACGAACGCCTCTGCTACTGGACATGTCCTAGAAGGTAACCAAGACCCCAAACGAGGCACTACCGCCACTCTACTCATCAAAAACGGCACACTTGCGAGCGGCTCTTTTGTCGTAGCTGGTAGCGCGTATGCTCCAGTGCGAATTATGGAAGACTTTACCGGTAAAGCTATCAAAGAAGCCACCCTGTCCGAGCCGGTACAAATCGTAGGCTTCTCAGAAGTACCAGTCGTTGGCACCGAGTTCTCTACTGTTGCGAGTAAGAAAGAAGCCGAGGCACTCGTAGCTGAAAATAGCGAAACCACTGCCAGCGGTGAACGCTTTGGCCGAACTGATCTGCCGATTGTACCAATTCTTATTAAGGCTGACGTACTCGGCACCATCGACGCCATCAAGCACGAGCTCAGCAGCTTTGAATCAGACCGTATCGCAGTACGGGTGATTGATGCGAGTGTCGGTGATATTTCTGAAACAGATGTACAGAATGTCAGCGCTACTGAGAACGCCATCATTGTCGGCTTCAACGTTAAGGTAGAACGAGCCGCTCAAGACCTAGCTGAACGACTGGGTGTAGAAATTGACACCTTCTCAATTATTTACGAGCTCTCAGAATGGCTTGAGACCGCACTCAAAAACCGCACACCGAAAAAAGAAGAGAAGGTAGTGACCGGTAAAGCAAAAATCCTCAAGCACTTCAGCACTCAAAAATACACTCACGTACTCGGTGGCCGGGTTGAAGAAGGTACTTTGAAGGCTAACCAGCCGGTAAAAATCATACGACGCGATATCGAAGTTGGTTCTGGTATTATCAAGAACCTGCAGCAGGCGAAATCAAACGTCACCGAGATTTCCGAGGGTGAGTTTGGTATGCAGGTCGAGTCACGCGATACAGTAGCACCAGGTGACTATCTTGAAGGCTACGAAACAGTGGTTACCTAACGATATGCATAGCGATCGACACGACAAAATAGCTGAACAGCTCGCCCACTTTGCAGCTGAATTTGTGCGCCGAGAAGCCAATACAGACCCGCTTATCACCATTACGCGGGCTGAAGTTGCTAAAGACTACAAAAATGCCACCATTTTCTTTACTACTATTCCGAGCGAACGAGAAAATGACGCAGCTATTTTCCTCAAACGAGCTGGTAGGGAGATGCGACGCCACATCATGAAACAGATGCGCATTAAGCAAATCCCCTACTTAGCGTTTTCCGTTGACTACGGTGAGCGGCACCGGCAGAATATCGATGAAATCGTACGAGAAACTGGCACTGAAAGTACGTTCGATGAACCTGAGTAGCGTCAAAACGAGCCGCAGGGCTCGTTTTGTTTGTTTTTATCACTCGTTATCTGAGGCCAGAACGGGAATCGAAGCTTACAGCTTCAGTACAGGTTGTCAGGATTTATAAAATCCTAGGCAACCTTTTCGCTTCCCTAGGCCAAATA
>JAASSY010000016.1 GCA_021767645.1 Candidatus Parcubacteria bacterium
CTGGCGATAAAAAAGACGACTTTGTTATTGAGCGCGACAACCTCGGCTTTGCGCTAGATGGTGACATTGTCAAAATTGAGCTGCTGCCACAACAACCAGGCGAGCGTCAGACCGCAAAAGTGGTCGACGTACTTGAACCAGCCCACACAGAACTGATTGGCACCGTCAAACCAGCAGAAGCGGGAAAGCTGCAACGCTACCTCCAGCCAGATAATTTCCGCATTCATGTCCGGCCAGAGCTCCCGACCGCAACCGGGAATGATGAGGGAATGAAGGCTGTAGTCGAAATAACTAACTGGTCTACACCCCACACAGAGCCGATCGCTGAAATCACTGAGGTACTTGGCCCAGTGGGCGATCACGAGACGGAAATGCAAGCTATCATTCGCAGCGGTGGCTTCTCTGAACAATTTCCTGAACCAGTCACTGCTGCAGCCAAAGAGTTGTACGAGCGGCAAGATGAGTTATTTGCCGCTGCAGTTTCAGATACCCAAGGCGAAAACCCAATCCGTCGTGATATACGTGACCGACTCACTTTCACAATCGATCCAGCTGATGCCAAAGACTTCGACGATGCTCTCTCCTACCACCAGTTGGAGAATGGCAACCTGGAAATCGGCATCCACATTGCTGACGTCTCCTACTACGTCGAAGAAGGCGGCACTATCGACCAAGAGGCTCGCGAACGTGGCACCTCCATCTACCTAGTTGACCGGGTGATCCCGATGCTTCCTGAGGTGTTGAGTAATGACCTTTGTTCCTTACGACCACAAGAAGATCGGCTAGCATTCTCAGCCGTTTTTGAACTCAGCCCCGACGCTGTCGTTGTTAATGAATGGTACGGCCAAACTATTATCCACTCTGACCGTCGCTTTAGCTACGAAGATGCCCAGACTGTTATTGATCAGCAATCAGGTGATTACGTAGCTGAACTCACCCACCTAATGGAACTCGCTCGAGTTATCCGTAAACGACGTCACAAAGCCGGTGCCATTGCCTTTGAACAACCAGAGGTACGATTCAAGCTCGATGAGGACGGCAAACCAATTGCCATCGAGCAAAAACACCGCACTGAGACCATGATGATGATCGAGGACTACATGCTCTTAGCAAACCAAAGTGTTTCCGAGTACATCTACAACCTCGCCAAAGACAAAGGGAGAGACGCTGCTTTTATCTACCGGATCCACGACGTCCCCGACCCAGAAAAAATTGAAGAACTGGCTATATTTGTGCACGCCCTTGGCTACGAGTTTGACACCCACAAAGGAATCGTCAAAGCCAAAGACATCAATAAACTCCTCAAGGAAGTGGAAGGTACCCCGACCGAAAACCTTATCAAAACAGCAACCATCCGCAGCATGGCCAAAGCAGTCTACTCCACCAAGAATATTGGCCACTTCGGACTAGCGTTTAAGTACTACACGCACTTCACCTCACCGATCCGCCGCTACCCTGACCTCATGGCCCACCGGATGCTTCGCCGCCACCTCGATGGCTCGACAATCAGTGGCAAGGAACTAGCCGTCTACGAAAAGCTGGCGGTACAGTCATCCGAACGCGAGATGTACGCCGTTAAGGCCGAGCGGGACTCTATTAAGTATAAGCAAGTAGAGTACATGCTTGATAAAGTCGGTCAGACATTCACCGGCATTGTAACTGGCGTCACCGACTGGGGTATCTTTGTCGAAGAGAAAGAGAGCAAGGCGGAAGGGCTCATCCGCATGAGCGCTCTTAAAGGCGACTACTTTGAACACGAAGCGAGTAAATACCGTGTTAAAGGTGACCGCACCGGCACCACGTACTCGCTGGGTGATGAGATACAAGTCAAACTTACCCGAGCCGACCTCGATGAACGCCAACTGGACTTTGCGTTGGTAACATAAAACACACCCGAGCACATGAGCGCTCGGGTGTTTTCAATTAGAGATCGTGTCGACTAGCTGTCTTGGAGCTAATGCCAAGCTGCGTCAGAAAGCGGAGCACAGCCAAGTCTTTCAGCAGCCGTGCGTGTTCTCCGGTGACACCTCTGGTTGCCGCGTCACCAAAGGGAAGCAACTTGCCTTCATCTCGCGCCTGCATACACGTTTGAGTCATTCGACCCATCCGCGTCGAAGTTTCGGCCATGGACCGCATAAGGTTTCGTGTTGTCCCAACGTGTCGACGCACCAGCTTATCACGGATCTTCTCGTTGCGGCCAATGGTTTCAAGGTGCAGCGAATCAATAAATTCGATAAGTGCGTAACGCACCTGTAGTTCGGTTGTCATGGCAGTGAGGGCGTTGCCCTTACCGCCGACCGTAAACGTCTTATCACGGCTATACCTGATTGACTTAACAGCCAGGTCAGCCAGATTGGTGCTGATTTCCTCCACCTGATGCAAGAGTGCACAGCGGGTGTCAATCAGCTTCTGACGCAACTGAGCATCGGTTAGAGCTTTTTTAAGTGCCACAGGACTTCCTTTCTCTATTGGTTAAGGTTCTGTTTGCAATATTATATTACAAAAATTTAAATAGTCAAATATTTTGCCTATTGTTCGTTACGGAGTTTACGCACGTAAGCACCTAAGTCTGCCTGTTCTTCATCAGTGAGTTCGCGAGGCTCCGCTGACTCTGAAGATTTTGCCCGAGGAAATTTTTCCATATCATCTATTCTACACCCCACACTACACTTTCGGCTGGTCCATGTGGGCAAGTTATTACTCATTACTCGCTAGTTGATACACCTTTTGGTCCTCTCTCTGATCAAGCTTTTGGTGTAATAGTGTTGCAAACGCCAGGACGCTAGGAGCGTACTGAAGTGAACGCGAGCCATAATATTTTAAAGCCCCCTTATCGGTTGCTGCGGCTACGGCCGACGCTGCATCATACACATCGTAGCCATCAAAACCTCCATTGTGTTTCAGTTCCGCAAACTCATCACTGGCGACGAACGCCTTCGCGAGTGACCGAGCCGTCCCACCACCAGCGTGATAACCATCAATAAGCCATGGTACAACAAAATATTTATAAAACGCCTCATCACTGCTAAATACACTTCGTATGTCACTGAGCACGGGCTCCATTTCTGTCGTATGAGTTTCATTATAGAGGTTGCTCAAGTGCTGCAGGAACCCTGCCACCTGGAGTTCATACGGTGGCCCGTCTGATCCATAAGAGTCATACTCAGCTAAACCTAAACCTTTATCGCTCTCCCACACTGACCGAAGAATTTGGAACGTCGAAACAGCGTCAGCATAACTAACCACCGACTCATCAAACCGCGACTCTTCTGCCGGTATCCCGAGCACCGCCCACTCTAAGTTTTGTTTGAGTACGGCTGGCATACGTTCGTTTGGAATAGACAGGTGCTCGTGCAAATAGGCTAAGCGTGATTTGCTATTCTTTTCTGAAACTGGTTGCTCGGCAAACATCAATACCCCGCCAAACATAGACTCTTGGTAGCCGCCGAGCTTGGTAGCCGCACTCGTCATCTCTTTCCAGTTGTACGCTAGTTCTAATTGTTCCTCTGGTACTGAAAACGACTGGGCAGCTAGCTTACGGGCGGCTTTACGCCACCTACTATCATAACCTTCGTTGGCATGGCCAAGTTCGTTATACCCCACTCCTGGATTTATGTCGTCTATGATTTGTACCGGAATGGATCCCAGGGTTCTCCCTGACTTATCTTTTACCAAGACACCGTCTGGCATGGTGAAAAACTCCTTCCGCGCTATTACCCGAGTTAAAAACTGTACAGAGTTTTCTGGGAGACGTTCAAACTGTTCTTGATCTACAGTCTCCACAGTTGAGTGCGACACCTCTGGTCGTACTTGAGGTCGTAAGCTCCGCTCAGGAGCCACGTCTAACACTGGTTGGTCTGCCACTGACTGCACGTCAGTTTCTACGTCGTTTGTTACTGTGGGTTCGACCTCCGGTGTTGAAATCGGTTCAGTGGTATACATTTCTTCCGTGTCGATCACCACTGTCCCGGGCGCCAGCTCCTCGATAGCTCTGCGCAACTCATTTTTGGAGGCTGGTTGCGAACTCTCTGCGGATGATAAAGAATCGTCTGCGGAGGTAAAGTGGTCTGGGTTCTCTTTGTAGGTTTGGTATAACCCCGCACCGACGAGACCAATGCTGCCAACAGCAGTGAGACGCCGAAGTGTTCTACCCAAATCATACCTTTCTTTGTCGGTATACCCAGTTCCCGGTTCACGACGTTCAGGCTGTTCATTCTGAAAAGTTTGTGGTGACTCAATACCCATTACACTATTGTACCGTGAAAGAATGTCTCCCGTCGCCCGTCATAAACAGTATGCGACACAAAAGCGCACAGGCACGTAGTTTTGCCCTACGGAACATTGAAACCCCAATCGCTTACAAGCGTGGCTATTTTGCAGTAGTGATGGATATCGTCATGGGACGTATATCCTTCCGCCCTAGCCGAAGCTACAGTTCACGCCGTGCGTACTCGTACTACGTACAAAACCACTAACCCCCCTCGTGAAGTGCACCCTCGGCTAGTGCCGAGGATTTTCCTTGTCGCTAGCACCTTTATCACTCATGAGGAGAGACCTATGACACGATTTAGTTTTTTGAGTAGCACTCGACTTGATCTTGTGCTGCTCCAGAAAGATGACGCACCGCAGCTCCTGCAGTGGGTCAACGATAGCCGTATTACACAGTATTTGAAACGTGGTGCGTACCCGCTCCACCTCGATGCTGAAGAACAATGGATTGAATCGACCAACAGTCGTTCCGACCATCAAGTATTTGGCTTATACCAACGTAGTGACGAAACCCTCATTGGCACTGTCGGTCTTCATGGTATCGACCATATAAACCAGACAGCTGAGCTTGGGATTCTCATTGGTGACCCAAGTTACTGGAGTAACGGGTACGGCAGTGAGGCAGTTCAAACGGTATGTTCGTATGGTTTTACTGCCCTTAACCTGCGGCACATTACCCTACGGGTACTAAGCAACAACCCTCGGGGACACGCGTGCTACACGAAATGCGGCTTCATCGCGATAGGTACCATACCAGAGTACATATACAAAGATGGCAGCTGGTACGATGAAACGATAATGTTACTCAAACGCGAAGCGTTTACCAAAACAAGCTAAGTTTAATGGCGGTGCTAGGCACTGCCATTTATACTTGTAATTTAGTTAATGTATGTCATTATAAAAGAAGTAAGCAGCAGCCACGGAGTCAGCGATGACTGATCTTTACAATGCCCAACCTCCTCCGCAGTATTGGTATCTTCTCATCAGGCTACAGGAAGATGGGAATCCAGCTCAACTCAAACACGCTCGTAATATCATCAATAGCTACTTAGAGCCTAACAGGCAATGGCTAAGGAAGCGAATCATGAAGGGTGTGCACGAGTACAAGTTGAGACATATAGACTGCGCAAGTATAGACCGATCAATTTTTAACGTCGTGCGGTCAGAACTGCTAAATGACGCAACGATAACGAGGGAGGAGAGACCATGCCAGGACTAGTACCTGAGCTCAGTCTGCGCGAATACACCATAATTTGCGCAGGCTTTTTCTTTTTATAGTATAAAGACTTTGTAAATAAAGAGCGCATCAAAAATACGCTATGAACACTACTCCTAATCGACACCAGTTTAGTATATGTTCGCTCGGGAGGCTCACATCTACCGAAACTGTCCTGAGGACCTTCACCACCGGCACTGGTACTTCATAGTCGCTCTGCTCCTTGAATTACTGGCGCACAACTATGCCCTGCGGGCATTTGTTCCTACTCGATACCAGTTTGGCATATGTTCGCTTGGAAGGCTCACATCTACCGAAACTGTCCTGAGGACCTTCACAATATGCCCTGCGGGCATTTGTTCAGGTCATTTCGCTACCGCCAATGCTTCATCAAACTTCACCGAAAGCAATTTTGAGACTCCATCGGCTCCCATCGTTACACCGTAGAGAATACCAGCCCGACTCATCGTCTCACGGTTGTGGGTGATGAGAATAAGCTGTGACTTCTCGGCCAGCGCTTCAATCATATCACCGTAGCGACGACTGTTAGCCTCGTCGAGTGCCGCGTCGGTTTCATCGAGAATAATAAAAAGCGGTGGATTGACTTGGCTCATGGCAAAAATCAGTGCGATCGACGTCAGGGCTCGCTCCCCACCGGAAAGCATATCGAGACCTTTCACTTTCTTGTTAGGAAGCTTCACATCAAGCTCAATCCCCTCTTGAGCCGCCTCGTCTTCCACTTCTTCGTCCACCTCGATCTCTTCTCCAAACTCATTAATATCTTTCTTCTTTTGCTTTACCTTTGGCTTGGCCC
The DNA here is from genome assembly GCA_021767645.1 of Candidatus Parcubacteria bacterium. GTDB lineage: Bacteria > Patescibacteriota > Minisyncoccia > Phycocordibacterales > UBA918 > OLB19. The sequence continues at coordinate 6,300 of JAASSY010000016.1, forward strand.
GTACTAACTTGGCCTCACCACCACCGAACATCAGAGTGAAAAAGCGGTTAAACTCGACACCGATTTTATCAATCCCCGCCACAAAACGTTCGTTGAGTTGTGTAGTGAGTTCCGCGATTAGTTCTTCCAGTTTTTCCACTGATGCCTCTAAGTCGGTAATTTCTTGTACCAAGAACTCGTCGCGCTCTTTTACCTCTTTGTACTCTTTTTCAATATCTTCGTTCACACCCCCGAGCTCTTCGAGACGTATTTTCATTTTCTCCAGCTCGTGCCGACGCTCTCGTTGCTTACCCCGGTCTTCAGTGACAATCGCTTTTGTGGTCACCGACTCCCCACCATCAACAATCTCAAAACTAAAGTACTGCGATGCCTCGCGTCCCAGTAGTGAAACTGCTTCTTGCAGTTCTCGCTTAAATTCATCCCGGTCTCGCTCAAGCCCTCGCAATTCAGCGTCAATCCGTTGCAGCTCGTTCTCGCACTCGCGCAATTCGCCAGATAGCTCAAACACTCGCCGTTCGGCTTCGCGATTCTCGGCATGCTCGGCTTCGATGGCTTGTTTCAAGTCGTTGTACTTCGCCGTCAATGAGGTCTCTTGCTTGGCCAACGCTTCAACTTCTTTTGCCGCAGCCACCAGCTGCTTTTCAATATCAGCTAGCTCGTTCTCTTCTTTTGTAGTATCAACCAGCGTACTCTTTGACAAACGCTTCATGAACGCCCCGCAGGTATGTACCACTCCTTGGAGTGCTCGCTTCAGTTTACTTGGCTCGTCGCTAGCTTCAGCTGAGCGCACTTCTTTTTCAATCGCTGCAACCAAGTCACGCACATCACCAATCGGTACCGGTGCATCTGACTCGGACTGTGCTTGTTGTTTGAGCTCTTTAACGCGGCGCTCAACGTACGTTTGCTGCCCTTCAAGTTGACCACTCTTACGCAGTACTTGCTGTCGTTCTTGCCGAACTGTTGTAAGCTTGGTCTCGAGTGAGAGTAATTCGTCGGTTTTTTCATCGTGTGCTTCGGCTGCTAATGTTTCTTTGGCTTCGGTCAACTCAGCTTGCAGTTCTGCAACCCGCTTAGCTGGTACTTCTCGCTCGCTTTTTAGTCGGTCACTATGATGCGCAATATACGTATCTTCACGCTTTAAGTACTCAGCATAGAACGTTGTGAGCTCTGTCTTAAGCGCTATAGAGCGCTCGATCTTCTTCACTTGCCGCTCGAGAAACTTCAAGTGTGGTGCGACTTCACGACGCAGTGACTGCACTCGTTCAATATTTTCGTTCGTCTTCTTGAGCTTCTTTTCTGCTTCCTGCTTCTTAAACTGGTAGACCTTCAGGCCGAGCGCGTCTTCAATCATCTCCCGCCGGTCTTTGGCTGTCGCTGATAAGATACGGTCAGCTTCGCCTTGGGAAATGATGTGGTGTCCCGAAGGACCAATATTCGCCGCCGCTAACAGTTCTTGCACATCTTTGAGACGGACTTTCGAACCGTTGATGGTGTACTCATTTTGACCATCACGGTAAACGGTGCGTTCAACTGCAATTTCGTCAAAATCCATCGGAAAGACGCGTTTCGTGTTATCGAGGGTTACGGACACCGAAGCTTTGTTACCCCGTGAGGTACTGTGTGAGCCGCCCCAAATAAGGTCCTCTCCTTTTTTCCCGCGCATCGATTTAAATGACTGTTCTCCGAGCACGAAACGGAAACTTTCCGCCACATTACTTTTCCCTGATCCATTAGGGCCAACAATAGCCGTAATCGGTGCACTAAATTCAAGTTCGCTCTTTTTGGCAAACGATTTAAATCCACTGACACTAAGATGCTTAAGGTACATACTAACTAAAGCTACCGAGCGTCTATACAATAGGAAGTACCAGTACGCTCCAACTGATTAGCACAGATCTCGTCTGCACCATCGTCATAATAATAGTAATACGTAGTGCCATGTCGCGGATCTTCTACATTACCTACATATGTCTGGACTGCGGTATTTGCTGCATTGCTACAGCTTGAACAAATATCATAAACTGTGTTGCTGTTGTACAGATTTGTTCCCGCTTCAAGCTCTAAACGTAAAGCGAGTTTTATTTGCGCCAAATCAGACTGACGTTCATTATCACGAGTTTGTTCGCGAGCACTATTTGTTGCTACAAAAATTACCGAAGATAGCACGCCAATAATCCCCACAACAACCATGAGCTCAACCAGTGTAAAACCTCGCCGTTTATTTCTATAGCCTTCCATAGCCATATGGTAGCACGCAAAACGGCGGAAACACTCCGTGTTTCCGCCGTTTGTGTATTAGTGAGCCTCCCTAGAGCCACCCTTTAGCAGCAATGGCTGCTTCGGCTGCTTTTTGCTCGGCTTCCTGCTTAGCTCGACCTTGTCCTTCTGCCACCAATTCTTTCCCCAAGAACACACCAACAGTAAAAACTCGATCATGATCTGGTCCTTCTTGCGAGAGTGTCTCATACGTTGGTGTCACACTAACGTTGTCTTGTGCCAGCTCTTGAAAACGACTCTTCGGATCCTGCCACAGACGCTTTTCGACGATGAGTTCAGTTTTGGCAAACAACTGTTGGGCAATGAAGTCCGCCGCAGTCTCGTACCCTTGGTCTAGATAAAGAGCACCGATGATGGCCTCAAAGGTATTAGCGAGGATATACTGTCGAGCTCGCCCGGTGTCTTTTGCTTCCCCTTTTGACATCAGGAGAAAGTCGTTGACACCCAATTGCTGAGCCGACTCAGACAAAGAAACAGTATTCACGAGAGCAGCACGAACAGCGGTCAACTCTCCTTCAGGTTTTTCCGGATATTTTTTAAAGAGGAAGTCAGTTACCACGAGCTCAAGCACAGCGTCGCCGAGAAACTCGAGTCGTTCATTATGGTCTTGCTCTGCTTCACGATGCTCATTCAGGTACGAGCGGTGTGTCATAGCTGTTAAAAGATGGAGCTTGTCGTTAAATGTGTAACCGAGAAGTGTCTCGAGCTTAGGTACATCAAGCTCAGTTATATAATCAGTCATATTAGTATTTGTTTGTTGCTGGTAAGTGACACGCACTTCACATAGCAATGGGCGTAAACAACGTCTACTGATATGTGCTGACGAGTCAGGTGTACTATACACCGTTTTACTAATTTTGCAGCTATTTTTTAGCCACGAGGATGGTGACCGCTTTGGTAACAATTGGCAAGATGTCTTCGTAGAAGTTCAGATCGAGAATGTCAGTTACCTTAAACCACTTAGCGTCATCGAGACCTCCCTTATTCTCTAGTTCCAGGTCTTGGTACGGTGCTTTAGCCAGAAAGTATGTGACTTGTTTACGCACCTTCCCCAGCTCGGGATGTGAAGCAATGTACTCGTTCTTCCCCAGTTCTGACTCAATTTCCATCGTTAAACCAATCTCTTCTTTAATCTCACGAATGGCTCCTTCCTCTACTGTCTCTTCATCTTCGATTTTACCTTTACTCAAAGTCCAGTGACCAAAAATGTCATGAACGAGCGCGAAGTAGAGTTGTCCATCACTCTCGGCGTAGACGACTGCACCAGCTAATCGCTGGATGGGCATATCTTCGTAGCGAATGTTTTTCTTCGGTCGCTTCCCTTGCTCTTCTTTCCCTGGCTCACCAATTTCTTTGTAGACCGCTCCCAACACACCGTTGACAAACCGACTACTGTTATCACCACCAAACTGCTTGGCTAGCTCAATCGCTTCGTTAATCGCTACCTTAGCTGGCACTTCTTTCCGATCAGCGAACAATAGCTCGTAGAGACCGAGGCGCAAAATATTACGATCCACTGGAGATATCCGGTCAATTGGCCAATCAGGGGCAGCTTTCTCTATTACTAAGTCGAGTTCCGACTGCTTAGCTAGCACGCCGTTGAGGAGTTTGTCCATAAACGGCGAATCGGTTTTATTAGCCGCAAACTCGGAGACGTTGCGCTCCATAACCTCACCAATATCTTTTCGTTCAACACCGTTGATGTCGCCCTCAAAGAGGGTTTGGAGAACAATGGAACGCGATAGATGTCGATTCGCCATAAATGAACTGGTACTTTCGTGACTACTGTTAGTGCTAGATGTAGTATAGCACCCGTGTTAGCTGAAAACATCCGGCAATGGCCGGATGTTTGGGGATTGCTCCTTATTTGCTGTCTTTTTCTTCCTGTGGTTCCGCCGCTGAAACGGTTTCTGCCTCAGACTGATCAATCGCTTGCTCCTCACCCCGGATGGCCTCACGCTTGGCTTGCATACGCGCTTCGCGAGCTTCTTTCTTAGCCTTGAGGTCCATTACTTGGCGACCTTTATAGAAGCCGCACTCGAGGCACATGTGGTGCGGTCGGTGGTGAGCCCCACAGTTAGCACACACAGCCATAACTGGTGTTTTGAGGGCATGATGACTCCGTCGCTGTTTAGTTTGCGAACGGTTATGTCGCATTCGAATTACCATAAATACAAAGTTATTGCGTTAGTGGCCGCAACTATACCAAATCGAGGGTAAATTGCAATAGAAAAAGGGCCACCGTTGTTGGGTGGCCCGAAGCTGTCTTGCAAGGAATGGATCCCCAGCTTCTTCAGTTATGCAACTTGCCGCTCTTCCTGTGCAACTTGCATCATTCTGGCTTCTGCCAAAAGTTGTTGTCGTTGTTCGTGATACGGACATCCGTCGCAGGCTGGTTTACCTTTACAGCTCCTGACATCGGTTGGAAACAGCTTTCCAGATGGATGCTTTAGGTGCGGACCATTGTCTACGACGTAATTGCATTTTCCATAGCACGGCAGTTCATCATCATTTGAACGCATTTCGTCCCTCTTTTCTGTGCATTTCCCAACTCAGAGAACGTATATTACATTCTTCTTGAAATGAGTTGCCTTCATATTGTACAACAAGAGAGAGTATTTGCAATGTATGGCCAGATATTGTTTGAATAGAAAAATATGAAAAGCCGCCCTTTAGAGGCGACTTTAGTTGTTGGATCACTGATCGAACAATCAGTTTATCAGAAACGGCCGTAAAAACGGATTGAGGCTAAGCCATGCTTTAGCAGCATGTTGTGAAGCAGCCACAAGTTGTTGTTGCAGCTCCACACCAGCCACCACAGCCGGCGGCACACACGGAGCCAGGATAAGCCCTGGGCCTCTAAACATGCCATCTTGTTGATCTTCGCTCATTGTCTCTCCCTAGTACTGTCCCATCCAGCACTCCATGTACTGGCGGAAGGGCTATAGTACCTCACTTTTTGTAAATAGCAAGACTTGATTGCCGTAATTGCCCTACCATCAAATGTACTGGAAGAGATGGGTTACATTAATACTTCCCAAGCCATCATGGCTTATTTACGTATGTAACATTTTTGCAAAAGCTGGCACGATGCTCTGGAGATAGACCGTGCTTTACAATAGCTGCTCGGTGCGCCTGAGTGCCGTAGCCTTTATGCTGGGCAAAACCGTACGGAGCATAGTCTGCCTCGTGATCTTTTTGCACCATATACCGATCACGCGTCACTTTCGCCACAATCGACGCTAGTCCAATGGTTGGCTCTGTGGCGTCACCTTTTACAATCGTCTCCTGGTCACTAAACCACTCGGGTGCCTGAAGACCGCCATCAAGTTGCACGCGGTCAGCCGCTGCCGCTCCCACTGCCTTAAGCGCTCGTCGCATAGCAGCTGCAATTGCCCACTGTATCCCGCGCTCGTCTATCTGCCGAGCCGGTACGAGCGCCACAGACCAACGGATGTCTCCTGCCTGCCTTAAGCGCCACGCTTGGCGATATATTGTCTCTCGCTGTGCTTCACGCAACTGTTTCGAATCATTCACGTCAGGCAATTCGAGCGCCCAGTCGAAACGCTCAACTACCCGCACAACACCAACTCCCACTGGTCCAGCCAATGGCCCTCGACCGACCTCGTC
>JAASSY010000017.1 GCA_021767645.1 Candidatus Parcubacteria bacterium
AGTACAAAGCCACCACGCGCCCCGCGCGTTGCGATCATTCTTTTTCAAAGTAGTTTCGAGCGAAGGTAAGGATTTGATCACATAATGAAACTTCCACCTCGCTAAGCTCGGAGGAGGTGCGCGGCGAAGCCGCGCACCATGAGAGTGACGGCGCTTTCAGCGCCACACTGCGGGCGAAAACCGAGGGTGGGCGCTGACGCGAAATGAGCTAAAAGATAGCAAGTCGCTTTGAATCCTAAATAGTATGTCCAAGCCAAAATATTTTCTCTACGCTCGCAAGAGCACTGAAGACGACGATAAGCAGGTTATGTCTATTGAGGCACAACTGTTTGAGCTTCGTGAATTTGCGAGCAGAGAAAATCTTGAAATCCTAGCGGAGTTTCAAGAGTCGAAAAGCGCAAAGACTCCAGGAAGAGAACAATTTAATATTATGATGACGCGCATTGAGTCTGGTGAAGCGAATGGGGTTCTGGCGTGGCATCCTGACCGTTTGGCGAGAAATAGCATTGATGGCGGGCGCGTCATTTATGCGGTTGATACAGAGAAAGTATCGTCTTTGCGCTTTCCAACGTTTTGGTTTGAACCTACCCCGCAGGGGTTATTTATGTTGCAAGTGGCGTTCGGCCAATCGAAATACTACTCTGATAACCTGAAACAAAACGTGGAGCGTGGAATGCGCCAAAAATTGCGCCGTGGCGAATGGCTCACGAAAGCTCCGTTTGGGTACATAAATAACCCGCGTACTCGGAACATTGAACCTGATCCAGTGAAATCAAAGCTGATCGTGAAAGCTTTCGAGGAGTACGCCAGTGGGAGCCACACACTCATATCACTGGCGCAATTTTTGGCTGACCATGGTTTAACCACGAAGGCCGGAACGCCCCTTGGCAAAGCTTCCGTGAAAAGAATCCTTACTAATCGAGCATATCTCGGCTTCACCAAACATAGAGACGAGTATTTTCCCGGAAGCTTTGCGCCCATTCTTTCTCCGACACTGTTTGAAGCTGTCCAAAAACAACTTGCCAAACGAGCGCGTCCACAATACAAACGTACCGTACATAATTTTCCGTTCACTGGGCTTTTTCGTTGTGGCGAGTGTGGGAGCATGATAACGGCACAATGGGCTACAGGGAGACATGGGTACAAGTATCGTTATTATCGGTGCACGAAAAAGCAGGGATATTGTTCGCAAGGATATTTGCAAGAAGACGCACTCGCTTCGCAAGTGAAGAAACAGCTTCAAGCAGTGTCGCTGTCCTCGGCAGCCGCTGAGTATCTGCTCAATGCAATTGAGAGCATTGAGCAAGAAGATAAGACTGCCGAGGACAACCGTCTCGGGCTTTTGAAAGATGAGTTATTGGCGATTGAGAAGAAATTAGATGCGTTAGTCGATTTACACCTTGATGGTGATATTGAGCGCGCAGTGTATTTGAAAAAGAAAGACGTTTTAATGCGCCAAAAACTCCAATTGACCACCAAGAAAAGCGCCGCCCGAAACGGGAGAAAGAATTGGGTCGAACCCCTGCGGAATTGGATTTTGGATTCAAAACGCGCGGGTTTCTTAACTGATTCTGATGATTTTGATGAAATTCGAGAGTTTGTACGAAAGTTCGGAACGAACCCCGCGCTACGCGACAAAGCTATCTCAATCTCATTTTGCCCACCCTCGGTTTTCGCCCGCAGTGTGGCGCTGAAAGCGCCGTCACTCTCATGGTGCGCGGCTTCGCCGCGCACCTCCTCCGAGCTTAGCGAGGTGGAAGTTTCATTATGTGATCCCACGGGGAATCGAACCCCGATTTCCAGGATGAAAACCTGGCGTCCTGGCCGTTAGACGATGGGACCAAGTGGCCAATATACTACCAAAAAACATAAAAAATGCTAGTACTTTTTCAGACGATGGTTTCTATGTGTGAAAACATACAGCCCAACCAAGACAACGAGGAGCCCAGCGCCGGTCAGTAAGTAGCTAAGAGGTAGTGTGCCGAGATACGCCATCGTCACACAAAATGGCACCAAACCAATAACGGTAGCAGCCAAAAATGTACCGAAGCGGACATGCGGGATAAGACCAAGCACATAGCTCAGACCATCAAACGGCAGTATCGCCCGCAGCACCGCGATTGTCCAAAAAATGCGGTGGTGCGTCACGTAATGCTCAATCTGAAAACGTATGTCCTCTGACAATAAGTGCCGCACTAACGGTTCACCAAAGTACCGGGCAATCCAAAAGGCCATAACTGCTCCCCAGGTCCACCCAACAACCGAGAGGAGTACTGTCACCCACACACCCCACACCTGCACACCCAAAGCAATCAGTGGAACAGCACTTACCGGCACCGCTACAATCGACAGTGCAAACACACCAACAAACAACAACACACTAAGCGTAGCTTCCTCACGAACGAGATCCAGAACATTGGCTTCATACTGCTGGAACAACACCACTACACCAATAAACAGTGTCATAGTGGCAAAGACACTCAGTCCGAAGTTTGGGTGGTCCTGGTACAAGTAACGCATACAACTTGACGAATATATAGCTATGGTACCATCTGCGATGGAAGGGTGCCGGAGTGGTCGAACGGGGCGCTCTCGAAAAGCGTTGTACTGCAACCCAGTACCGGGGGTTCGAATCCCCCTCCTTCCGCATACAACGTTGCGACCCAAAGCGTTTGAGCTTTGGGTTAATTACTTTGTACGGTTGAAGTCGATTCGAAAAGGTTGCCAGCTATTTTGTATAAAATAGCGACAACCTGTACTGCTCCTGTAAGGAGCGAATCCCCCTCCTTCCGCATTTTGAACTACCAAGCTGTGAGTGATACAGTTAGTGCATTATAAATACTAAGTGCGACAGTCTATGATCATACCCGACAAATTAACTCACCTTATCAACCAAGACGCCGTCATCGCAGTAACTTCTAAGGAGCACGGTCTCCTCTTTCGCCTCAAAGACGGTGAAGTTACTCCCATTGAACACCTCGAACACAGTGAACCTACGTACAGTGACAACGAGGGCTTCTTCTTTAAAGGTGGCATCTCAGGCGGAGCTCCCGACGACAATGCAGACGAAGCCTATAAACAACAGCTCGATAAAATGATTGCTACTGAGCTGAGCACCATCATGCACAAAGAATCACCGCACGTCTTGTACGTCTTCGAGCCGGAACACTTTAAGGGACGAATTACCAAACTTCTCGATCATCACGTTGACGCCACTATACACACCGTGAAGTATGGCAACTATGTACAAGAATCACTAGGTACCATCCTGGAACACATCAATCAGTTTATTGCAGAACATATAGTCGACACGAAACACGTTGACTTCGAGCATGATTTAGACGAATCGTAACGACACACTCAACTATCTATGCAATACCTGCACACCATGGTCCGGATTGCGGACATCGACGAATCACTTACGTTCTACTGCGACCAACTTGGTTTAGTTGAGAAATCGCGCTATGACAGTGAAGCGGGGCGTTTTACCAATATTTTCTTGTACGCCCCAGCTGATAAAGCCCGGGCACAGGAAGAGAGTGCGCCGCTGCTTGAACTCACCTATAACTGGCCACCCGAGGATGGCAGTACACCAGAGGAGTACACTGGTGGACGAAACTTTGGTCACCTCGCCTTTCGTGTAGACAACATCTACGCTACCTGTCAGAACCTTATGGACGCCGGTGTCACTATCAACCGACCGCCACACGACGGTCATATGGCGTTTGTGAAAAGTCCGGACGGTATTTCTATCGAGCTGCTCCAGGCCGGTGATCCGCTACCACCACAAGAACCGTGGTCAAGTATGGAAAAGACTGGTAGTTGGTAATTATCTGACTGTAGCTCACAGCATTAAACCGCGCGAACGTTATTCGCGCGGTTTACCGTTTTCGAAGCTTGCGTAGTACCGTTGCGCTGAAGTTAAACGACTGCTCGAGTGCAAAAATAGTCGCCAGCAACTCTTCACCCTGTTCGGAGTATTCGTCATCAATACGACAGTACCACTTCCAAAAATATCGATACATACATCTGGCTGTCGTCTGATCTACCTGACCTCGCAACAAAGTGACGGACTTCTGGTATACCTTATCTCCGCAAGGAGAGCATTTAGTCATAGCTGTCTCCCTATTATGAATCGCTCCTACTTGAGCGTACCATAGTAATTTACAAACAGAAAAGCCCGCGCGCTGACGCGGGCTTTTTATGTTACGAAAGATCTGTTCAACCACACAAGACATCGTGCTTGGCTTGCAATCTGAGACTCCGCAGCTTTGACTCCGGTATATCTGGCAAAAACAAGCGTTTCATGACACCTTTCAGGCGCTTGAAATGCGAGGTCACCTTGGTGCCGTGTGTCTGGTAATATTTTTTCCAGTTGTTGTAGATGAACGTCTCAACTTCGTGTTTGTCATATCGAAAGATTTGTTCACACAAATCCACCAACTGTGTATCAGGGTCTCCGTACATCTCCTTACTCCTTTGGTAATGGTCTACGTACACCCTACTCCACCGTCACACTCTTGGCAAGATTACGTGGCTTATCAACGTCATAGCCTTTGGCTATCCCGACATAGTACGCCAGAAGATGCAGCGGCACCGTCGACACTATCGGCTGTACGAGTGGGTGTACTCGAGGCAGTTCGATCACATCATCAACTAATTGAGCCACTTCCGTATCACCTTCACTCACAAAAGCTAGTACTGGTGCTTTGCGTGCTTTCACTTCAGCAATGTTGGAAACCATCTTTTCGTACACATCGTCTTGGGGTGCCATCGCTATCACTGGGAATTGCTCGTCAAGCATAGCAATTGGTCCGTGTTTCAGCTCGCCACCGGCGTAGCCTTCGGCATGGATGTACGCCACCTCCTTCAGTTTCAACGCACCCTCGTGCGCAATCGGTGTGTGGAACTTGCGACCGATAAATATTGTGTCGCGGTAATCAGCGTAGCGTTCAGCTACCTGTTGTAGCTTCGGTGCTTGTTTCAGTACACTTTGCAGCACACCTGGTAACTCCTCCAGAGCTCGGGCGATGGCCTGGCCGTCTGCTTGTGTCATGTCACGACTGCGTCCAATAAGTAGTGTCAGAAGCGCAAAAACAGTCAGCTGGGAAATAAACGCTTTGGTAGACGCGACAGCAATCTCCGGACCAGCGTGGTTATAGACCCCGGCGTCAGTCTCTCGCGCTATGGTTGAACCAACCGCGTTCACCACACCCAGCGTGGTGAGATCGTGTTCTTTCGCTTTCTGGATACACGCTCGCGTATCAGCTGTCTCGCCCGACTGTGAGACAGCCAGTAGCGCACTCTTTGTGTCAGGCAAGTTACGCTTATATCGATACTCACTCGCTAGTTCGACTTCTACCGGCAGTCCAGCGTACTCCTCTAACCAATACCGACCCACCTCACTAGCGTAGTAAGCCGAACCACAACCGACCAACTGTAATCGGTTCAGCCGTGACAACTCGTCCAGCACCGACTCCATACCACCAAGTTTGGCTCGCCCTTTCTCAGTAATCAATCTTCCTCGAAGAGTATTTTCTATTACCTGCGGCGCCTCAAAAATTTCCTTCTCCATATAGTGAGCGAAGCCATCTTTTTTCATGGCCTCAACGTCCCACTCAATTCGTTCGGGTCGCTTCTCTCGCTGCTCTGCCGTGCTTATAGTGCGAACAGCATGGCTATCTGCGGTAATGACGGCCAGCTCCCCATCGTCGAGATAGATGACATCTTTTGTATGGGCTAGCAAGGCCGATGGGTCAGACGCCACAAAATTGCCATCTGTCCCTAATCCAAGAACAATTGGACTACCCATCCGAGCAACCACGATCCGATCCGGCTCACGTGGGCTCATTACGGCCAGTCCGTACGCACCCCTCACCTGCGCTAACGCGTTGGTAACCGCGTCGGCAATATCGCCTTTGTATAAGGTACCAATCAGCTTCACCAAAACTTCTGTGTCAGTCTCACTCGTAAAGGAAACGCCTTGCATCTTCAATCCATCACGCAACTCTTGGTAATTTTCAACAATACCGTTGTGTACAAGCCAGACACCCCCACTCATGTCTTGGTGCGGGTGTGCGTTCGCTTCGGTCGGTTCACCGTGTGTGGCCCATCGCGTATGCGCTATACCTGACGTTCCGGGAACAGGCTCCGTCAGTTTGGCTGCTAGCGCATCGATCGGACCAACCGCTTTCACTGCTCCGTACTCCGGTACGTAGATACCAGCTGAATCGTAGCCCCGGTACTCAAGCGTCCGCAACCCCTCCAATAACAATGGTTCTGCTGTTCGTGTTCCGACGTAGCCAAAAATACCGCACATAGTGTTCTCTTTATTATAGCGTCTATGCTATATAACACTGATTCCTCACCCAATAAGTTACAGCTAATGTCTGACAGCGTGCTATACTCGCGCTATGTTATTTGACACGCCGTGGCAAGAGCTTGTGTTCGCGATAGGTGGTTTTGCTTTTTTCGTAGCCCTCTTACCTTCTATTTTTTCAGACGAAAAGCCTGCTTTCGCCACTAGTTTCACTACCGCGCTCATTCTCTCGCTCTTTACCTTTGCGTTTTATACTCTTGATATGTGGTTGAGTGCTGCTGGCCAAGCGTTTGTGACCACCGCCTGGTGGACGCTATGTGTACAGAGCTGGCTACGACGCTAACTCAGCAGGTGCTTTTCTGCTATTGGTACTGGATATACACCGGTTCTGGGTTCAGATTAACCGCCTCAGCTGGAGTAAAAATACCGGTACTTGGAGGCTTCAAGTCATTTTTATAAAAAATTTTCACCCCGGCAAATTGCACTGGTTCTGGCTCAATCACCCGAGCGTGGGTGTTGCGCTTGAGCTGCTTTGATCCCCAACCGTCCATGTGCATGACCACTTGCACCTCAGGAGTTGGTTTGATGTCTTGGTAGTTGGTGACCATATTTTGCGTAAAGCGGTGGACAACGAGCACCTTCGGTGGCAGCTCATGCTCGCGCACAATTTCTGATAACCAATCAATAGCAAAGTTGATATCAGTAGCGTCAAAGGTACCAATAACCGTTCCGGGCGCAGCTCCAGAAGGAGCCATCGCAAACTCAGGGTCAATCCCTAAGTGCACCTCTGGCCGCGTGAAGTATTTGCGAAACTGCGGTAGTTCACGCTGCAATGAACTAAGCCCTACCTGCAAGTCCAGAAACAGTATCCCATCGATTTCTTTCACCATACTATAGGCTTGTTCAATATGTTCCTCGGGCATCACATTGCGATACATGCCATCAGTCCCGGCATCTGCTTGCGCCACCATCGCAATGTAGTGCACAGCTGGTACAACTGGTGTCTCTGTATCGACTGCCTCATAGGCAGCTGAAGTGCTCGCCAGACGACGCAACACTTCAGCTGGCTCATACTCACCCAAGATACCCATGTGACGTGAATAGAAATTACCGTAATACGCTACTATTCGCTGGAACGGCAGGATAGCTCCACCGTGTGGGTATGGATTCTCTGGCGGCCAAGCCTCGCCCACTACCGTCACATTGCTGCTGCTGGCGTACACCAAGTCAGTAGTTGAAGCTGTGCTCGTTGAGCTGGTTGGTTGGACTGGTGGGACATAGTCAACGAGCGCCAACAAACGTTCGTTGTACTCACTTGTATCGAGTGGCGCTGGCCAAACCGGTTCTTGAGGTATAGCTGCTGTCGTACTCGTACCCGGCTGCTGATCACTTCCGGTTGCACTAGTGACCGAAGATGCACCAGTGTCGTACACCTCAGTAGCAAATAAAGTGTGACCGATAAACGAACCTGCACCTACTACAAGCAGTCCGACAATCAGAGCAACAATAACGTCTTTACTCAACATAGCGTGATAATACCACGCACTCTGGCCAAATACCCAGTCACTATTCCTGCAAAAATCCCCCAGCCTGGTGTTCCCACAGTCGCTGGTAGGTGCCGTCCTGCTTCGTTAGTTCTGCGTGAGAGCCGTCTTCCACAACTTGTCCATTTTCAAGTACTAAGATCCGGTCCATTTCGCGCAAGGTTGAGAGTCGGTGCGCCACCGCAATCACGGTCTTGCCTTCCATCAGTTCGTGGAGAGCTGCCTGAATAGCTACCTCACTTTCGCTATCGAGGGCTGAAGTAGCCTCATCGAGCACGAGGATTGGTGCGTCCTTGAGCATTGCTCGAGCGATAGCAATCCGTTGCTTCTGACCACCTGATAGCTTGACACCCCGCTCACCCACGAGTGTATCGTACCCCTCCTCGAGTGAGGTGATAAACTCATGCGCCTGCGCTTTCTTGGCCACCGCTTCCACCTCCTCGTCGGTGGCGCCTGGTTTACCGTAGGCGATATTGTCGCGGATGGAGCGATGGAAGAGCATCGGTTCCTGCGGCACCACAGCAATTGCTTCCCGGAGCGAATCCTGTGTGACCTCAGCAATGTTCTGTCCATCGATGGTAATAGAGCCGCCGTCAAGGTCGTGCTGGCGTAACAACAGTGAAACAAAGGTTGTCTTACCGGCTCCCGACGGACCAACTAAGCCAACGCGCTGACCAGGCGTAATCGCCAGCGAGAAGTCTCGAAACACCTGGTTCTCTCCGTAGGTAAAGGTTACTCCCTCCCAGCGAATCTCTCCTTGCTGCACGGTAAGTGCTGTGGCACCTGGTGCGTCGGTAATTTCGTGGTCCTGAACGAGCAACTCCAAACCTTCTTCAGCTTCAGCATACATCTTAGCTGTCTCATTAAAGATACGGCCGAGGAATAGGAGTGTACCTGAGACACCAAACCATAGCACCATAATAGTCACGAAAGATGCGGTAGTTAAATCACCAGACAACAGGTCAGTGAGGAGGAACTGGAACATACCAACGGAAAACATAAGTAAAATGAGCCCGTTTACAAACATCATATACTCTGAATACAGAAAGCTTTTCGTACCTCTTTTTACTACCTCGTTAGACACCCCTCGAATAGAATTTCGTTCATGCCCTAATTGTGCGTATTGCCGCGCTGCTCCTACATTTGAAAATATATCAACTGTCATACCTGCTCGCTTCGTCATCGTCTTCGACAATGCATAGGAAAAGTTGCGCTTCCGAGGCATTAGGAGCAAATTGATTACGATCAGTGTTATTACCAAACCAACGTAGACAAAACCGACTGTAACATCGGTAGCAAACACAATCACACCCGACGCTACAATATATACTGCTCGTTCTAAATACTGCCACATAAAATGAGCTGTCAAACCTTCCATGGAACGTGCAACTGAAATTACTTTATTACTCAGCGAGCCAGCGAAATTATTGGTGAAGTACGTATGACCATGTCCCAGCGTATGCTCTGAGACTAAGTTATATGACTCTCGGTTAATACCGATTAACCACTTTTGTCCGACAACCCCACTCAGGCGCCACGTTGAGTGAACCAAGAAGTGTGCCACAGGAAAAAGTGTGCCGATGATAATTAAACGCTGAAGGTTTTCTGCTTCAGCCGCAGCAATAAATTGGTTTACGAAAAGCACAATGGAAGCATCAGCTGTTGCCGCCACCAAAATAATAAGAATGACAGAAAATGCCCATTTATTATATGGTTTACTCGCAGCCAACCAAAACCGCAGTGGTGTACGAGGAACACTACCTGCTTTGGCCGCTCCGGGAGCGGTTGTATTGTGTGGTGTATGCATAAAAAACTCTACTTAGGACTTAGGAGTGGCTAGTATATAAGGAGACGCACAAAACACCAACCTCTTACTGGTTTAGCCACCGAACAAGATGGGCTCACGCCCCTACAAACCATAGAGATTGCAAAAATACGAGGAAGTACCATCCGATTCGCATAGCGACGTTGCTTAGAAAATAATCTTTATCTGAGTGCTAGTGTAATATCTTCCTCCGAAATCGCCCCTTCACGCAAAACCTCGACTGATTCGTCAATCACCTGCACCACCGTCGAAGCCAAACCTTTTCGAGGTCCGTCATCGTGCACTTCGTCAATCATGTGGGCGCGTGGGCCAAACTGCTGCAGAATTTCCCCCACCGTTGGCAACGTGGACGCACCGCTGACATTAGCACTCGTACAGGTGAGCGGTGCCTGATATTCAGTCATAAACGCATCCACAATCGTCTGTGCCATTAGGTCTGGAGAAATGCGAAAACCAATAGTCCTATCCTCAGCTACTACTGTTTCTGGTACGCCCTCACGTACTGGCAACACCAAGGTGAGCGGACCTGGCAGTAACTGTTCTGCCAAGCGAGCCGCTGTCTCACTCATCATTGCGTACCGCTCTATATCATCGACCGTACGCACCAACCAGCTTGACACTTTGTCGCTCGAGCGATCCTTCAGCTCGTAGAGCTTGGCCAACTCTTTAGCCTCAAGTGCGTTGACACCCAATGCATAAAGTGTCTCAGTGGGATACAATATCATTATCTTTACTATACCCTATGCAAGAGCAGTTTAAAGCGTCACCTGAGCAACCAAAGATATTTTCACCCGAAATGCTCGAAGCTCTTACCCACAAGACCGTGAAGCTCAATAAGAGTCATTCACTCCAAATGGAACCGTTTATTGATCTGTACACCCTGGATGGTGTCCGGCAAGATTATGCGGAAATTGCAGAAAAAATGTCTCAATACCTAGAGCAGAAATTATCACCTGCATCGAAACTAGGTTTTATATTTGAAACGGCACTACTCGATACAGGTGAAAGACATCACTGGTTCGGTGAAAATAGTGAGCTGGTAAAAGCTTCTAAATATGATGACATTAAAAATGGTGTTGACATGATAGCTACCATCCTGTCGGATTTTGATACCGCCCACCACCTAACACTTGCGTCAGACCTGACTTTCAGCCAGCATGGTACAAGTGAGAAATTTAATCGGGTAATTAATGATATTCATCGCGAAAGAATGGCAGAAGTTAAATACTTTCATTCTGACTTACTAGATTTCACCGGTAAATTATCGAATGTGCCAAAGACTGTAGTCGGACTCGATATAGAAAACTTAAATCGATTTCTTACACAATGGCTACACGAGCCAGAATTGGCGCAAAAGCAATTTGGCGGCTCCATACTGCAGCAAATCAAATTTCAAAGTACAGCTTTTTCAAAATATGCTGGTCAAGTACACGGCACACACCATCGCATCGCTCGACGCTATCGAACAACTGCCACAGTTATTGACCAAATACTCGAGAACGAATATCGAGATATAGCGATACCAGAAAATAACGCAACAAAAACTATTCAAGCACTTGGAGAACGTCTTTGTGCATAATGATGCAAAACAATGTCGTCAAAAATTCCATGTATTCATTTTTTTCTCTATGTATTGTGTCCGGTACAAGACTTGAACTTGTGACCTCTACAATGTCAATGTAGCGCTCTACCAGCTGAGCTAACCGGACAGTGCTAGCTAGTATACAAAATTTATTACAGAGGGCAATCATGCTATAGTGCTCGACATATGAAAATCCCTAAAGACATAGTTGTTATCTACCACGCGAACTGCCCTGACGGCTTTGGTGCCGCCTATGCAGCGTGGAAGAAATTTGGTGATACCGCCACCTACATACCGGTCAAAGATCATGACGAGGCACCGATTGGTCTCCGCGACAAGGAAATCTACATCGTCGATTTCTCATTTAAAAAACCAGTCCTGGCTGAACTGGAAGCTAACAATCACAAGGTGGTGG
>JAASSY010000018.1 GCA_021767645.1 Candidatus Parcubacteria bacterium
TCAGTAGTCATTGAGGTAGTTTCCTCTGCCGGTGTGACTGTCGGTGCGGCAGTCTGCGGAACCGCCTCCGCTGTCGGCAGGTCTTCTACCGTACTAGCCAACGACTCTGGTTGCGGTACAGCAGCAACCGCCTCTGCGTCAAATATCCCCTTCTCCACTCCCACTGCCTCAGCCAGACGGTTGTACGCATCAAGGTTAAATGTATCCCCAGCGTAAAGCCAGAGGTTCGGATTGTCACCCTGTACACCAACCGCCGCACGGGCCGCTGGATTATCTTCAAGCTCACTGACAACATGGTGAATGAGTTGCTGCAACTGCCCTTTTTCAGCGGCTGCCGCAAAGGCAGCTGGCTGCTCCTCCGACACATCGCCTTCAGCTAGGTTCCATAGGCTATAGCGACCATCCTCAGGCAACGTGATAATAGTGTCCTCAGGCAACGCTTCTAAACCTTCTACACTATGGGCAACAGACGACGTAGACCACTCAACCGAAGGTGCTGTTTCTGTGGCCGCTGGCGAAGCAGCAGACGCTGGCGCAGAAACTGCTTCGGTCGCATGTTCCGGAGCCATATCGGCATCAGGCATTGGAGGCTGCTCGGGCGTATCACTCCGAACTGGTGGCTCAGACTCCGGCTGTGGCAACGACGGCTCAGTAGATGCCGGCGTCGGTTCACTTAACGGCGAGACGTCGTCTTTCACAGCAGGTCCATTACTAACTATTTCATCACTCTCGACACCCAGGTTTGTTGTATCACTCTGTTGCAAGGTATCGATTGTCTCTTCAGCATCAAACTGGCCGTTTAGCGCCATCCCCACACCGAGCCCAGCCACTGCACCGGCTGCCGTACCGGCTCCGACGTACTGTTTGTGACGCTTCTGGTGAGCCAATACCTCATCGGCCGCTGCCTGTAGTGAAGCCTCAAGTTTCTGGAGAGCAGCGGGGCTAAACTGCTCCCGAGCAGCTGCTTCACTCTCGTCCACCTTACGACTCTTGCGCCGTTCGATGTACTGGTAGATCTCTTCCGCCGCTCCAGCCCCAGCAGCTGCTCCAGTACCTACCGCTAATGCATTTACTTTCTTGCCGAGTAAGTAGCTGGCGAGCTGCGTCACACCGCCCACCACCATCGCGCCGGCTGCAACCGACCAACCGATACCTTTGATCTGTTTTCGATACTTATGCAAAACATCCTGGGTTTTTTCCAGGAGCGCACTTTGTGCCTCAGGTAATGTATCCTGACGCACCGCTGTTTCTTCTTGCACAGCAGCAATGACGAACCGATCTGAAAACGTCGCTTGCCACTTCTCTACTCCACCACGCTCCGAAACAGCAGTGTGGAGCCGATCCACGTACGCTTGACGAGCTTGACGAAACGCCTGCTCGGCCGCCTGTGCCGCTGACTGTTTCTCTGTATTATCTGGGTCTTCTAATGCTTCACGGAGTTTTGCTACATGCTCAGCCCGCGCAGCTTTCCATTCGTTACGAAGCTCCAAACGCTCTTGGTACGCCTTAGTTACTTCTGGCGTCTGTTCCTCTTGAGGACTAGCTTCAGCATCTGCCGAAGAATCGCTAGGTGGTGACTCACTCTCGTGAGGTGACGTGTTTTCTGGCACAACTGATCGTAAATCAGCAAGAGCTTCATCGAAAGTAGATTTCAATGCCTGGAAATTATCAGCGTCGATTGCTTCACCAGACTCCAATCGGCGAATTCGGTTGCGTAAAGAGTTAAGTTTTTTATAAAACGTGTTGTAGGTTTCGTTGTCTTGGTATAAATCAGTATGAGTTGCCTCAAACGCAATCCTTATCCGCTCTACTTCCCGTAACACGCCGTCAGCATACCGACGCAACACAGCTACCGATCGCTCTTTATCGCCAAACATTACTTTTTCTGCTTGTGGCACCTGCTCTGACATAACTATTTCATACTAGCAAACGGATTAGTGAACGTCTCACTGTTATCCTCTGGTTGGTTGTAGCGATTGCGGATTTCCTCCTCGACCTGTGCGCGCGGGCGGGCGTACTTTTCGTAGCTCTTCTCAACAATTCGGGCTGCCTTATCTCTATCTGGTGTTGGCGGAGCCTGCGTCATTAAACTAAACGGTTTAGTCGGATGACCATCTGCTAGTATGCGGGCGTACGCATTGCGGTTTGGTATGTTCATGAGGTCAGACGCTTCAAACGTAGGAGCAAACTGATGTTCAAGGAACTGCGCGTCTTCTGGACCAGTTCGGAAGGCAGCCATCGATCCGACGTTTCCAAACACGGAGTCGCGGATACCTTCATCTAGCTGCGCGATATACTGGTGCGCCAGCGTGAGACCAAGCTTGTATTTGCGGGCTTCGGAAAGAATAGCCGAGATAGAGTTAGTCGATACGTTTTGGAACTCGTCCATATGCAGATAGAAATCAGGAAAGCCTTTGCTCGCATCATCGACCCGCGATAGTGCCGCCATCAGTATTTTCCCGACCATGATCATGCCGATCAGGTTGGCATTAATCTCACCTAACCGCCCTTTACTCAAGTTAACCAGCAATATCTTTTTCTCATCCATCACCTGCCGGAAATCAAACGAGCTGTGCTGCTGACCAATAATCGGCCGCATGTAGTCGTTAGCAGTAAAGACGTCGAACTTCGAGACGATGTACGGCACAATATTCTCAAGCGATGCTTCGCCGCCAGCCTTGGTAGCGATCTTACGCCAAAACTCAACCACCACTGGGTTGGTCGCATGCTCCAACTTCATTCGACGATACGACGAGTCACTCATCACCCGAGCTATATCCATCAGCGTACTGCCGCTCTCGGGGTGCTCCATCACGAGTAACGTGGCGTTGCGGAAGTACTGCTCAAACATCGGTCCCATACTTTCCGGGTTAGCGCCGTAGAGCTTTTGAAAAATCGAGAACAGTTCATTGACGACGAAGGTCTTTTGCTCGGGCTTAGCGGGGTCGTACTCCAGCATGTTAAAGCCAATCACCCGCTCCATGTAGGATGGGTCAAAGTAAATCACGTCGTCTTCCCGCTCATCGGGAATACATCCGAGCACATCTTCAATATCAGTACCGTGTGGGTCAATCATACACACACCGTGCCCGGCCGCGATGTCCTGCACGATCATATTTTTCATCAGGGTAGTTTTACCCGTACCCGTTTGTCCGATGATGTAAAAGTGCCGCAGCCGATCATCTTGGGTAATCCTCACTTCTCGCTCACTACTACGATGTTGATTCACACCCAAGAGAGTGC
This sequence comes from Candidatus Parcubacteria bacterium, assembly GCA_021767645.1. GTDB lineage: Bacteria > Patescibacteriota > Minisyncoccia > Phycocordibacterales > UBA918 > OLB19. Next base: position 3,244 of record JAASSY010000018.1, read on the forward strand.
CACTGTCAGGTAGCTCGCTTGGTGCAGCGGCTGTCTTAGCCCGTGACTGTTTAAACTCAGGTGACGACACAATCCCGTTAGCGGGAAAATGTATCAGTGCTGCCAACTCATCGGTTGAAAGTGGTAAGGCGGTGCGTTTGGTGAACTCACGAAACGAAAACGCCTTGACCGCTGCCCGCTCGTTAGCACCGGCTAAGGTAACAAACTGCAGTTGATTGCCCTGCGTGCTGGCAAACTGGTTAAAGGCCGCTTCTATCTCAGACCGTATTTGTGAAGCCCGGCCAGGTTGATGAGCCGACACTGCAATGCGGACATTAGCCTCGACAATCGGCGCTGTGATTTTTTGCTCAAACTGTTGCAATGCTTCGTGGTCGACTTCTTGCGTCGGAGCCACCCTGTCGTCTTCTGAACGAGTCGATACTGTAGTCTTAAACATATCCTTCAGACCAGCGTACAGCTCGCCTGAGAGTGTGCTGCGAGCAATTGCTTCTCGTGGTTTGACACCCTCACGCACTCGCTTTATCACTCCTTTATAGTCACTCATGTAGTGTTCTGGAGCGGCTTTAATCACAAACTGCAATGCTGCTCCACCACCCTCACGTTCAATTTTTGAAAACGCATTGAGTATGACTGAAAGTGGATCAGAATCAAACGTACTCGGGTCACGCAGTGGATAGATTGGGTGCTGTTTTAGTTTAGCTACGGCTACATCAGAGGTGCCACCTTCGACGAAAATGTTGTAGTCGTGCTGCTGTTCCGTCAAGACCGCGTTTGGATAGAGCGAAAGAATTTGTTTTTGAAACAAGTCAATGTATTGGTTTGGTACCGCAATATAGAAGGCAATGTTGTCACTCCCCTCTGGATTAGCAATTTCGATGACGTAGTGTTCACGTTTTGACGCGGCCCCCACGCTTTGCATACCAGCCAAAAACTGCTCCATCATCCCAAACAGCTCAGATAGCTGATACTCTTTTCCACCGTGTTCTGTCGATTCGGGTAACGCCACTTCAAACAGCGTCATATGCAAAATCTGCCACGGTGGTACACCTTCTTTTAGGTCTTGTACCCGAACACCCGACTTGATCAACTCAATTAGCTGTGCGTGCACCTCATCCGTCGCAAACGGTGTTGCGGTACGCTCCATAACCGTCAGCGCGTTGTGGACACCACGCTCTTTCGCAATACTCACAATCTCTTCAACGGGACTCTGCGCCACCTCAATCTGCGCGGCGCTAGCCTGCAACTCTGGCTCGTCCATCTGGTGTTCTTTGCTGAGGACACTATTAGGGGTAAACGTGCCGTACTCATGGAGCTCATGCTTGCCCACTGTCTCCAGTTCCCGCGCATCGGCTTCTGGCGAACGTGACAACAGCTCACGTTCTTTGTGCGCTATCTGTTCACGTAAAAATGCGATCTCCTCTTCCGGAGTCTTAAACTGTTTTGGACCTCCTTCCATGTACTACTATAGTACCGCGTCGTGCGCCCTGTGGGCGCGCGACCTGTGTAGTACCAGCTTAGAAGTAAGAGGTGCCACCCGCTTATCGCTTGGTGAGAATGGTTCGCTTGTAAGTATTCAAATGCTCCAAAGCTACACCAGTTCCTTTGGCGACACAAAAGAGTGCTTGATCAGCTACCTGTGCCTTTACGCCGGTACGACGGCGTATCAGTTCGGGGAAATTACGCAGTTGCGAAGTGCCACCAGTCATAATAATACCGCCGTCGATAATATCTGACGCCAGCTCAGGTGGTGTATCTTGAAACACATCTTTAATCGCTTTCACCATCGTCCGTAATTCACGAGAAATCGCCCGCACAATTTCGTTTGTCTTTACTTCAGTTGTCCGCGGTAGCCCAGTCACTAAATCACGCCCTTTGATATTCATGGTTAGCTCCTCCGATAACGGCAGTGCTGATCCAATCGTAATCTTTACTTCCTCAGCTGTTTTCTCACCAATGGCCAGGTTTTGTGTCTTTTTAATATAATCTATAATCGCCGCATCGATCCGGTTACCCGCACACTTCACCGAATTGGCAGCTACAATACCACCAAGTGCGATTACAGCGGTGTCGATTGTGCCACCACCCACATCGACAATCATGTGTCCCTCCGGTTCATATATTGGGACACCGGCTCCAATCGCGGCCAAGATAGGTTCCTTTACGACGTAGGCATTTTTTGCGCCGGCTTTGGCGGCTGCTTCCACCACCGCTCGTTTCTCCGTAGACGTCACTCCGGCCGGGACCGAGATCATTACCTCCGGCCGAAATATTTGGTACCGACTCATAGCTTTCTTAATAAAATAGCGCAGCATCGCTTCGGTAACTCGGTAGTCCGCTATAACCCCATCCTTCATCGGCCGGTACGCGCGGATGTTCTCGGGCGTACGACCAATCATCGACTTTGCCTCAGCTCCGACGGCCAACACTTGATTATCATCAGACACAGCCACCACCGACGGCTCATTGAGCACCACGCCAGCACCAGGTACGTATACCAGGACGTTAGTAGTTCCGAGGTCGATACCTAACTTAGGAGAAAAGCGATCGAGCATAATGCTAGCTATAGTAGCAGTCTCAGCCGAAATGAAAAGTAGCGAGCCGGTTTTCCCCGCTATCCTTCTCGGCAGAGATATAGCATATCTGCTATACTGACGACATGGATACACTAGGAAACAAGATTGCCCGCGCCCGGGAAGGTAGCCACCTCACCCAAAGCGCCCTGGCTGACTTAATCGGCACCACCCAAAGTGCTATCGCACGCATCGAGAATGATCGACAAAACGTCTCGACCGACATGCTGAAAAAGATTTCAAAAGCCTTAAAGAAAAACATCGTTACGCAAACACCAGGCTCCATGAACCTCACCATCACCGGTGGCCATCAACTTACCGGCACCATTGAAACAAACACCTCAAAGAACGGTGCGGTAGGACTACTATGTGCTGCACTTCTCAACCAAAAGAGCACGACGTTGGTAAATGTCCCGCAAATTGAAGAAGTATTTCGCCTGACTGAAGTCCTGGAGAGCATTGGCGTCAAAATTCATTGGGACGACAAAACCCTCACCCTCACCCCACCAGCTCAGTACAACCTCGACGGAATAGATGAAGCAGCTGCCAAGCGTACACGCAGCATCGTCATGTTTATCGGACCACTCATCCACCACCTAAAGCAATTTTCCCTCCCCCAGTCTGGCGGTTGCAAACTGGGCAGTCGTACTGTACGACCACACTTTTATGCCCTCGAGCATTTTGGTGTCGACATTACGACCACCGACGAAGCGTTTGAGGTAGCCGCTTCCATCGAGCAACCTGGAGAAATCATCTTGTATGAGTCAGGCGATACCGTAACCGAAAATGCCATCATGGCTGCGGCCCTGACGCCTGGCACCACGGTACTAAAGTACGCGAGTGCTAACTACATGGTCCAAGAGCTCTGTTTCTTCCTAGAACGGTGCGGCGTGCAGATTGACGGGATCGGCACCACTACCCTCAGCATCACTGGAGTCAAGGAAATTGCAGCTGATATCACCTACACCTTAGCCGAAGACCCGACCGACAGTATGTTCTTCCTGGCTACCGCAGCTGTTACCAACTCGGCTATCACAATCACCCGTTGCCCGATTGATTTCCTGGAACTTGAACTTCTCAAACTTGCTAAAATGGGCTTTCAGTACACTGCCTCAGAGCCCTACCTCAGTCACAACGAACGAACACGACTGGTCGACATTACCACCAAGCCATCGAAGCTGATTTCCTTACACGAAAAAATCTACGCCCGTCCTTATCCTGGTCTCAATATCGACAACTTACCGTTTTTTGCGGTCATCGCTACCCAGGCTGACGGTCAGACACTCATCCACGATTGGGTGTACGAAAAGCGAGCCATCTACTTTACCGAGCTTGATAAACTTGGCGCCGACACGGTACTGGCCGACCCACACCGTATTTACATCAACGGACCGACACCACTTAAGGCAAACGAGCTTATTTGTCCGCCAGCGCTGCGGCCGGCCACCATCTTACTGATTGGCATGCTCGGGGCTGAAGGTACCTCTACTTTACGTAACATATACAGTATCAACCGAGGCTACGAAAATCTCGTCAACCGACTAGCTTCGCTTGGTGCTACCATTTCCTACCTGGAAGAATTTTAGCCACACAGATCACATAAATCAGCAGCCGACTGATGCTACAGCGTCATACTATAGCAAAGCAGGAGAACCGTGTACTTAGCTGTAGTATGCAGTAAGCAAGTGATAAAACGCTATTTTGTTCCCTGGTGTGAGCTTTGCTACAATAGGTGCACCTATGTACGTGATTGAAGTAATTCCGTTTATCCGCGCCACTACCCTAGAGTCACTCTCGTACTACTCAGCTACTGACTACCCGACCGGCACCATCCTTACCGTACCTGTCCGAAAAAGAGAAGTTACCGGCATGGTTGTGAATGCCGAACCTGTTTCGGCAGCTAAGGCAGCTCTCAGAAGCGCTACTTTTAGCTTACGAAAACTCACTCCCCAACCAGATGCACCGTGCTTACCCGACAGCATCATTGCGACAGCTACCGCTTTAAGTAAAACCACCCCAGCTCATCTGGGTAGTATTTTATTTGCCTTACTGCCACCAGATATTCGCAGCGGTGTGCGTGACTACCCCTTTACCACCAACCACACCAATACCGAGTGTGATGCGCCGCACGTTCTCACGGCCACCGCCCACGATCGCCACATCGCCTATCGTAGCTATATCCGCCAAGCCTTCGCTCACCGTGGCTCGGTACTGTTTGTGGTACCGCACTCTGCCGCTGTCCACACCGCTACCGAGGCGTTAAGCAAAGGGATCGAGAAACGGGTTGTCACTTTCTCAAGTACCCACACAAAAAAACAAATTGCTCAGTCGTACGACGCCTTTACTGATTTTAGTACGGCCAAGCTGATTATTACCACACCAAACTTCGCTCTGCTTGATCGACACGATATTACCAACATCATAATTGAAGAGGCTGCTTCACCGCACTACAAAGCCAAAACACGACCGTACCTTGACGCTCGCGATGTTCTCACTTGCTATGCTGCAGCCACCAAGCGAAATGTGCTCTTTGGCGATACCCTCGTCCGCACTGAGGAGGAAGTGCTACGTCGTGAAGATGTGTACGCCACTTTCGATGAACACGTCAATCGCCTGAACTTCAACAACACATTTCGTATTGCCACACCACCTAAGCCCGTACGGAGTGAACCGTTTACACTCCTGACTGAAGAACTCCGTGACACCATTAGTACCACGCTTAAAGCGAAAGGTCGCACGTTTCTACTCGCAGCTCGGCGTGGCTTTAGTCCATTGATCATTTGCAATGACTGTGGCCATGTTCTACGTTGCCAAGAATCTGGTGCGCCTTTCACCCTCTACACCAAACAATTACCGAACGGCGACGAGGAACGATGGCTATACTGCAGTACTTCAGGTGTCCGCCAAAAAGCTTTTGACACCTGCCCAGTCTGTACCTCCTGGCGCCTGCGCGAACAAGGGATTGGTATCCAGAAAGCAGTTGCCCATGTGCGCCGCCACTTCCCCGATACACCCATCATTACCTTTGATCACACCAGTGCCTCCACTCACCCCAAAGCGCTTCGTCTGGCCAAACAGTTTTACGGACAAAAAGGCGTGATTATGGTCGGTACAAGCATGGCTGTTCCGTACCTCACGGAACCAGTCCACACTACTGGCGTCCTGTCACTGGAAGCCATGCGTGCTACCCCAAGTTGGCGAGTCGAAGAACAAGTGCTGCGCAATCTATTAATGTTGCGTGAATTGAGCCAGAACCACTTCGTCGTACAGACACGTGACCCTGACGACCCGCTCCTCCAGCACTGCAAACGTGGCTCAATTGATGACTTCTACCAAGAGGAAATCAATATGCGCCAGATGCTCTCCTATCCGCCATACACGACGTTGATCCATCTCACCTGGCAAGGTAACAAAGAGCAACTCAAAGAAACTGAAGAACAGATTAGTGCAGCGTTAGGTCATATTGATATGCAGTGCTATAACTCAGGCAGACCAAGTAAGGTGCCAGTCCGACACGCCCTCATTAAAGTCGCTCGCGCTGACTGGCCAGACGAAGATCTCGTCAACCGACTCAGATCACTTCCACCAGCCATTCGGATTGAAACTTCACCCGACCGGATTATCTAAGACTTCACTTTTACCGCGCTCTTGCGTATAGTACAGCCATATGGCAAAACTCGTCCCCGAAAATCATCCAGCTTTGCACACGATTGCTGAAGAAGTTACTGAAGAAGAAATCGCTAACGGCACGATTGCTAAGTTGGTAAAAGATATGAAAGCAGCCCTCAAGACGTACGACGTCGACGGCTACACCGCCGTTGCCATTGCTGCACCGCAAATTGGTGTGAGTAAGCGGGTGTTTATCGTCGAAGACCAAAGTAACGACCGGGACTCCCTCCCGTCGTTTGTGGCGATCAACCCTCGTATCACCAAAACCTCTCGCCGCACCCACCTGGTCGGTGAAGGCTGTCTCTCAGTACCAGATCGTTATGGCCAGGTCCGTCGGCACAAAAATGTCACCCTACGTGCCCTCGACGAAACTGGCACCGAGTATGAACGAGGCGCCGGTGGTCTGTTAGCCCAAATTATCCAACACGAAAATGACCACCTCGACGGCATATTGTTTGTCGATATCGCCGAAGAAGTTTTTACCAAAGCAGAACTCGACGCCCGTAACCAAACCTAACCATGGCACCCAACCAGCCAACGTTTGCTTTTTTTGGCGGTGAGCCACTCGGCGTACCGGCGCTTGAAGCGCTCGCAGCAACCGATCTGCTACCAAATCTGATCGTCTGCAATCCAGACCGACCAGTTGGCCGCAAGCAGGTGCTCACACCCCCGCCGGTAAAAGAGTGGGCAAACGCTCGTGGTATTCCGGTGCTACAGCCTACCGATTACAGAGACCCTTTATCGCTACCTGAACTAACAAAACAACCGTGGGATGTGTTTGTAGTTGTGGCGTACAACCATATATTACCCAAATGGCTGATCACACGTCCGACACACAATACACTCAACCTACACCCCTCACTCCTACCACAGTATCGTGGGGCGAGCCCAATACGCAGCGCGATTTTAGAAGACAACCGTAACGCTGTAGGAGTTAGTATCATTGAGCTCGATGACCAAATGGACCACGGACCCATTGTCGCGCAAGAACCAATACTAATCGACCACGCAAACTGGCCGATGAACGGCCTCGAACTCGATGCGCTACTAGCTGAGCACGGTGGTGAACTCCTCGCCAACACACTACCACAATGGGTTCGTGGTGAACTAACAGTGACCGAACAAGACCACCCACAAGCCACCTACTGCGGCAAACTCACCAAAGCTATGGGCGAGATCGACATCAATCCGCACCACCTCCCCACCGGGCAGACAGCCTACCAAACACTCTGCCGCATTCGCGCATTCGCTGGATGGCCCGAAACCTTTTTTATACACCACGGTAAGCGAGTCAAAGTACAAGGAGCCCACATAGCAAACGACACGCTCGTGATTGAACGTGTCGTTCCCGAAGGCAAACCAGCCATGGAGTTTGCTACGTACCTAGAATTAGTGCGCGAATAGTTCAACGAAAAACTTTTCGTGCGCTTTCGTTCGCAGGTGCTCAAGCGTCTTGGTATCAGGCGTATAACTCCGACTCATCGACTTACGCAGCTCGTCACGAGCTTCACGTACAGCACGTTCAAAGTAGTGTGACATGGCTACCGCGTAGTACGTTTGCCCGTCAACTTGCACTCGCAGCATGAGGCAGTATGTCGTTCCTGATAACGGACGACGGATTGAACGGAGTATAACGTCGGCTTGTGGTTGCTTGGGTGAAGAAAGTAACCGCAAGAGTGGGAGTATGTTACGCATAACATACATCCGTCGTTCTTCTGTCAGCTCTACGTTTACTGCTTTGATGGAAATATTGTCTCCAATCATAGGCGTAAACGTTATGCACTTGTAAGAACGGATCGATAGGTCTGTCTGTGCGGTGTACCGATTCGTTACTTGTCATTATCGCATATCTGTTGCCAAAAATTGTATTGCATAACACATCTACAATATGTCAAATAAAAACACACCGTGCGGGTGTGTTTTAATTTGACACGGGTAATGGACTTATTTACCAAAGCGCAGCATGTCTTTAATCGCTCGTCCACCACGTTTGATCAATGTCCCTTTTTTCTTCCGGTCTCGTCGTAATTCTTTATCAAGCTCATCTCGTACTTCATCGATCGCTTTCTCAAA
>JAASSY010000004.1 GCA_021767645.1 Candidatus Parcubacteria bacterium
CTTCAGACGACTTTTATCCTGCGGCCGCGGTGGTAGCATCGTCAGTGAGATAATTGAGGAGATAACAAGACCAAACATAGCGATCATCAAAAGGTCGCGCACCATAATCGGTAAGTTGTACGATAGTACGGTCTGATGGAACTCAGCCGTCCCGAGAAAAATCGGTGCCCACCCCAAAATAAAAAGCATAATTGGGTTCGTCACGAGACTCCAATACCCTTCCGCTTGCTGCAGACCAATAACAATTCGTTTACGTAGGGGGATGCGTTTGTTTTTCGTAAAGTGATAAATGATGTAGCAAAAGTTTTCAACACCATATGTCCAGCGTCGGTGCTGCTTATAGATGTTCTTAATTGTCCCCCAGAATGTCGGAGCGGTATTGGCATCCATCGACACCGGATACGAAAGTGGGACTACATGATACTCACCATCGTTGGCCATCAGTAGGTTCCAAAAAATACGTGAGTCTTCGTTGACCATATTCGGTTGCCAGTACCCTACTTCGTAGAGTGCCTGAAAACTAACCGAGTGAGACGAAAAGGTAGCCATACGCTCCGGTCGCTCTTGCTGGACCATTTCCCAAAACGTACTACTCATGGCGACCACTCGGGCTAGCGCTGGTGCCTCCCATATGTTGTTGTTGAAAATAGGTACCGGCTGAAACGAGCTCTTCAGGGGCTCTTTACACGTCATAAAGTGCCACACGAGACAGTTAAAGTAGTCTGGATAAATGACGGTATCAATATCAAAAATTGAGACGAGGGTGTGGTTATAACGAATACCGTGTGGGTCAAGCACCTCGGTGCGAACTGCTTCAGCTGCGTACGCAGCGTTTGAGCCTTTACCAGCCATCTCTCCTGGCACATCTTGCGGGTGTGTCGTTACCAAGAACTTACCAAATGTATCTCGGTATTTATCTTTCATGGTTTGGGCCACTGCTGCCGCCTCGGCTCCTGCGCGCTCCTCTGCTGCCAACACAACAATAATACTCTTACGATCGTAGTTAACATCCGCTAAAGCTTGTAGTGTCGCATCGACGACACTAGCTGGCTCTTTATAAAAGGGCAAGATGACCACGTGGTACAGGTGTCCGTATTCAAAACGCTCAATCAACTCTGACCAATTCAACGACATGTGGTGGCGCAATCGTTTCCAATTGTAGCGAAGATGGAACGATAAAAAAGCGGTTTTGAGAACCCAGTAGATAGCAAAACCAATGATAAAGTACGCAGCAGCAAAGGGGGCGTAGTTCGACATTGCCAGTACACCAATCAGCGTGAGCCACGACACTACGCCGGGTACAATTTCCAAGAAGCGATAAAAACGCCGGTCACGACCGGTCAAGTCACTGGCTCGACCAACATGAAAATCATCCCGACGAGCGTACGGCAACAACGATGGTTTCTCAGCTGACTGGTTCATAACAGTATCGGCGAGTATACCCCCATTTTGACCAAAAATAAAGCTATTTTGCTACCGCTCAGCGTTCTTAATGAACATACCATGGTATGTTCATTAAGCTAGTCTCAGCTCGCCAACCTAATCCGCACCGGTAGAGTTGCAAATCTTTTGGAATTTGGCATACTACAGGCCATTACGCTGCCGCGATTTAGTTGGTAACAATCGAACGATTTGTAACCAACTGACAGGGGTAGTAGAATAGTTTTCCAAGCAGTAGAACCCTTGGAGCCACCTTAGCTCAGTTGGTAGAGGTGAGACAGTCTGGGAGACTGTCGAACGATTTGTAACCAACTGACAGGGGTAGTAGAATAGTTTTCCAAGCAGTAGAACCCTTGGAGCCACCTTAGCTCAGTTGGTAGAGCAACGGATTTGTAACCCGTAGGTCGTCAGTTCGAATCTGACAGGTGGCTCCAAGGGTTTTATACGTACCACCTTACCACTAACTAGCGTTCGAATCTGACCGTACACCAAGCTCCCAGCGTGGTGTACCTCCTCGGGTTGTATACGTACGGCCACTTCGTCAGTTGCTGACCATACTACAAATGCGCCCATTGGCGCATTTGTAGTAATTAGTGGTGTGCTTTCATACGGCGCTTCTCTTGTTCGGTTAGTGCCGTAGCTTGCTTGTGCTCAGCAATCTCCACCAAGTGTGAACGACGCTCTAAATCATGCGAGATAGCAGTGGCATGACGTCGGTTTTGCCGCAGGCGCGTCTCAAAAAAACGCTCAAGTGTGCGTACCAACCGCAACACCGTCTGCAACAACCGATGAACCACAAAGTGTAAAAATAGTCGCATGGTCCCAGCTCCTACGAACAGTCGTAACTTCAGTAGCACGGTGGCCACCTTATCGCTTACCCCATCTAGCCAACTCCGCAATGGAGACAGAAATCTTTGTTCACGTGCTTCCTCAATCCGAAAGACAAACATCAGCACCACAAAAACTGTGGTGCTGATGATGAGATAGAGTACTGCATCCGGCATGGGACTATTTTACCGATACTCGGGAGATTTGTGCAATAGTGATTTTTTCACCAAACTTTTGTACCCCACCATTAACCATCTCGGCAATAGTTTGCTCAGGGTTTTTCACAAATGGCTGTTCAAGTAAAATTTGCTCTTTAAAGTAGCTGTCGAGCTTACCTTGCATGATTTGTTCCTGCATATCAGCTGGCTTGTCTTTGATTTCTTCAGCAAATACTTCTTTTGCTTTTTCAACAGCTGCTTCATCCAGGTCATCACGAGAGATGTATTTTGGATTCATCGCCGCTACATGCATAGCGATCTCTCTGGCTAAAGCAACAAACTCTTCATTTTTTGACACAAAGTCTGTCTCGCAGCCTAGCAGCACGGTAGCAGCTACCTCATTAGTGTTGTGTACATACACGCCAACCGCACCGGCACCGATTTCACGGTCAGACTTCTTTTCGGCTGCCTCACTACGCTTCTTTTTCAGGATGATACGCGCTTTGTCCATATCACCAGCTGCCTCCTCGAGAGCTTTCTTGCATTGCATCACTGAGATACCAGTTTCGTCACGCAGGGCTTTAATTTGTGTTGATGTGATTTCCATAGAACGTTCGTAGCTTAAGATTATTATCGACTAGTGGTTGTGCGATCAGCAGTTCGTCCGCGGCGTCCGCGCTCGGTTCGAGCTGGTGGGACATACGCCGCCTTACCTGCCTTGTAGCTGGTGATCAATTCATCGAGCACAAGCTTGACACTAGTTGTCAGAGCGTCGTTGACGAGTACCGGATATGTTACCTTGGAAATATCTGAGTCAGAACTCATCACGCCAATGACAGGTATATTCAGGTCACGAGCTTCTGTGTTGGCGATCGAATCATGACGCGGATCGACAATCACTAGCATATCTGGAGTTTTGTCGAGGTCTACCATACCACCAAAGTTGAAGGTTAGCTTATCCATTTCACGACCAAGAACGACTCGTTCTTTCTTGGTGTACTTTCGCTCTAGTTCACCTGACTCTTTTTCATTGCGGAGTGTTGTCAGACGTTCAAAACGCTTTCGCATCTGTGCAAAGTTAGTCAGCATACCACCGATCCAGCGGTTGACGACGTATGGAGCATCAGCGAGCTCCGCTGCTTCTCGTACCATTCGAGTTACTTCATCTTTTGTACCAACGAAAAGAACGTTTTTGCCTTGCTTACCAGCTTCTTCAAGCACTGCCTTGGCAGCTTCTACTTGCTGACTAGTAGCTTCTAAGTCAAAGATGTCGTTACCATCTTTCGTAGCGTAAATAAACGGTGCTGTTGTAGGGTGACGACGACTTTTGGAAAAACCAAAGTGTGCCCCCGCCTCGAACATCCGTTCGATAAGGTTGTTTGTATCTGTTGCCATAATCATTGTTACCCAGACTGCCAGTTAACTAGTAAGACGGTACAAGGATACATCGAGGTGCTACCACGGTAGCGCACGAGCCTTGTGCAGTCACGGTGTCTGGAGTGTGCGAGAGCGGATAATAAAAATGCCCTCACAAGCGGGGCAATACTAGCACACAGCGATACTGAAAACAACCGCCTACCCTTCGCTGAGCGCAGCTTCAGCTTCGTGCATAGCATCAACAATTGGCTGCAGGTCACCACCAAGCGTAGCTTCAACGGTGTGCCAACTTTCTTTAATCCGATGGTCGGTGATACGGTTTTGTGGAAAATTATACGTCCGGATCTTTTCCGACCGATCCCCAGTTCCAATTTGTTTACTCCGAACTTCAGCGTGCTTTTTAGCTTCTTCCTCTTCATGAAGCGATTCTAGCTTAGCCGTTAGCATAGCCATAGCTTTTTCACGGTTCTTCAACTGTGAGCGTTCGCTCTCACAACGCACATCTACACCAGTTGGTCGGTGCACAAGACGTACAGCTGTTTCCACTTTATTGACATTCTGCCCCCCAGCTCCACCCGAGCGAGAAAACTCCATATCGATATCACCAGGATTAATCTCAATAGAGGGTTTTTTACGCATTGGCAAGATAGCCACCGAAGCAGTTGAGGTATGAATCCTCCCTTGTTTTTCCGTCACCGGCACTCGCTGAACCCGGTGTACACCAGTTTCAAACCGTAGCGCTTCGTAGGCATTAGGCGAGAGGATTTCAAACACACCCTCTTTATAACCACCTTGTGGAGCGCTCGAGACAGAGTTCTCACTCACTCGCCAACCCTGGTTCTGGGCGTACGTTAGATACATATTAGCTAATTCAGCAGCAAACAGAGCTGCCTCATCACCACCAGCACCTGCCCGCACCTCAAGCACCACACCGTACGGTTTGGCTTCTTCTTCTCGTGATGCTTCAATGATTCGTTCCATCTCTGCAAACTGCTCGCTGAGCGATGATTGCAACATGGCTATTTCATCTTCCGCCAACTCAGCCATCTCGGGATCACTTTTGGCCAAAGCCTCGGCTTCGTGCAATTTTTCCAAATCACCCACAAAAACTGACGCGAGAAATTGCGTCTTATGATTTTCCTTAAATTCAGCCAGTTTTGCCTGATCAAACTCCATAAATATCTATCTACCATAACAAAACCCCATCAAAATAGCGATGGGGTTGTGCGTACGGATTGGTTACACTTTCTTCTTTCGTGCTTCAGCCGCTTTGGCTGCTCGCTGCTTGAAGCGATCAACACGACCAGCCGTATCCATCACCTTCTCTTGACCAGTGTAGAACGGGTGTGACGCACTAGATACATCTACATATGCAATCGGGTACTCTTGCCCGTCTTCCCATGTGTCAGTCGCGTCGGTCTCCACGGTTGAACCAATGAGGAAACGTTCGTTTGACGAGTTATCCTGGAAGATAACGAGTCGGTAGTTGTCTGGATGAATATCTTTTTTCATAGTATGTAAACGTCACATTTAGTCAGCGACGTGCTTAGAGCGGCACCACTATAACAGACGTACCTAAAATTGCAACGACTAGCCACCTTGCAACGTTCTAATCTCACCCTCCAAGCGCGCCTTACGCTTCATAACTCCATCACCATAGAAAGCATTTTCTGGATTATTAGCACCTCCCCAGCCAGCGTAATACCGCAAAGCTGCTGTGCGGTCACTGTAGTAGGAACCGTCAGCTCCATTGTCCCGCAAGAGAAGCGCGGTAGCTAGAAACGCGTCTTGGTTGGAGAACGGGTTACTTGGGCCAGACTTTTTGAGAAGTCGACGAATCGTATCGCGAGATTGCACATACGTGTAGCTGTTACCGGACTCGACGTACCCACCAAAGATAGCCCAGGTACTCGGGATAAACTGTGACGGCCCCATAGCACCTCCCCAGCCAATGCGTGTGCCGTCTGAACGGCGGAGTGGACACGACACTTGTTGTGTCGCAGCGTCAAAACCAAGCGTATCCGCAATCACTAAGAAGACAGGCTTATCTCGATCAGGGTGCATGATATCCCGACCGGCGCTCACATCCCCCATTACACAACTACCAATATTGCTGCCGTAGGCTGATTCTTGCTCTAAGATTGCCAAAATGAGCGAGGCAGGTACACCAGTAAGAGCCGAGGCGTTCTGCGCTAAATCGACTGCCTCAGGAAACGGAATTGGACCACCACCTCCAAGTAAGGCAAAGAGCTGTGCCCGGAGCTGAGCAGCTGTTTTCTGCTGGGCCTCCAAGAGCTGCTGGTACGCTGCCTCTTCACCACGTGTCTCAGCTAAGATGGCTGCCTTGCGAGCTTCCTGCTCCTCTATCGAACGCTTCTCCAGCTCTTGCACTCGCTTCAACTCAGCCTCTGTTTCCTGCTTCTCAATTAAGGACATCTTCTGCTCCTCAGTGTCACGACGTATCTGCTCCAGTGCGGCGAGCGACTCATTGAGTGATTCTTTAATGGCCATAAAACGATCAGCGTCGGTAAAGAATTCAGAAAAATTACGGTTGCCCAATAAAATCTCTACCATGGAAAAGTCATCGGTCGTATTGGTCTCACGGATGAGCTCCGCCATGGAAGTCCGCTGTTTCGCTAGCCGTTCGGTCAAGATGTCAATCACCGCCTCTTTGTCACCAATTTGCTCAGTTAGTTGTGAGATTGCCAACGAACGGGCTTCGATACCCAACTGGGCTTGCCGCACTTCGGAGTCAATGAGTTCTAAGTCACGCTCAAGTGTCTGTCGTTCTTCCCGTTTTTCACTGACCAGCTTCTGTTGCGCGATAATTTGCTGCTCCACCTTATCAAGCTGGGATTCCAAGCGTTCTCGTCGCTCGGCCTCAGTCTCAGCCTGGAGACGCATCGGCACACACACCAAAACAAACAAAAGTCCAATGACAAAACAGCGCATAGTGGCTGTAGTATACCATCTCCATAAAAGACACAAAGCCCGGCCGTACGGCCGGGCTTGCTAGACTACCCTTATTGTATGAGCTACTCAGCTGGAGTCTCCTCTTCTTCACCCTTACCTTTCTGCTCCACCTCAACAGCATCCATATCAACTTCAGTTGGTTCCGTTTCTTCCGGCTCTTCTTCTCGTGCAGCTGACACGGTAGCTACTGGTGTGTCACTATCAGTCTCAATTGTTACACCTTCTTCGACCACCAGGTCAGACACGAGGATTTGCGCTTCTTCGTCTTCCATACCAGACACATCAACCTCGATATGAGACGGCAGCTTGCTTGGACGACAAGTCACCTCGACTTCGTAAAGTGCCTTGTTGACAGTTGCACCACTTTTCTCAACTGGTGCTTCACCGACAAACTCAAGGGCAACGTTTGTCGTCAATTCTTTACCACGCTCAATCGCGTAAAAGTCAGCGTGCTCCGCACCACCACGAGCGGCGTTAAATGCTACGTCATGCACCAACACCTCGATTGGCTCATCGAGTCCTTCTAAGGTGATGATGGTGGATTCACCAGCTTCGTGCAATGTCTTTGTAAACGCTAAAGCGTCGATCTCAATACTAATCGGCTCTTGTTTTGGGCCGTATACGACGGCCGGGATTTTCTTGGCTGCCCGAACTGCCTGCGCCGAAGCAGACCGTGGAGCAACTGTCAGTGTCGTTGTCATATGGCGCATACCATAGCACATTTATAACTTTGCACAAGACACTCGCCCACCTCTCCACAGCAGCGCAAACCGGACAAAAAACCCTTGCTATACTTAGCAGCATGAGTAACCAATATGATTTTGTCGCCCTTGGCGATATTGTGGTAGATGCCTTTATAGAATTAAATAAAGATCAGGCGGATGTATCACAAGATATGGACACTGGTCGCAAGACCTTACACATGCCATTTGGCAGCAAACTGCCTTACGACGATGTGACCGTGGTCAACGCGGTGGGCAATTCTCCCAACGCCGCTGTTTCAGCTCACCGACTTGGCCTTGAGTCAGCCCTTATTACCAACCTGGGTAACGACAAACTCGGCACTGACTGTCTTGAGGCTCTGCGTGACGAGGGGGTACATACTGACTTTGTGAAAGTTCATGAAGAAAAGAAAACCAACTACCACTTCGTACTACGCTATGGTCCAGAGCGTACGATCCTCATTAACCACGAGACATACCCATACAGCCTACCTAGTTTCCCTGAACCACCACGCTATATTTACTTCTCTTCTATCGGCGAACACGGTATTGACCATCACTTTGAAGTAGCTGAGTACGTCAAAGCCAACCCAGAAACAAAACTGGTCTTTCAACCTGGAACCTTCCAAATCAAACTCGGACCAGAAAAACTACAAGAACTCTACGAGGTAACCGAAATCTTTTTCTGTAACAAAGAAGAAGCGCAAGAAATCCTTGGTTCTGACACCCAAGACGTACCGACACTCATCCGTGAATTTAAGAAACTCGGTCCAAACATGCCAGTCATCACTGATGGCCCGCACGGTGCCTATGCGGTCGACGAAGACGATCAAGCCTGGCACATGCCCATGTACCCTGACCCAGCTCCACCGGTAGATCGTACAGGTGCTGGGGACTCATTCTCATCCACGTTCACAACTGCAATTGCGCTGGGAAAGACACCGGCCGAAGCTCTGTCCTGGGGACCAATTAACTCAATGTCAGTGGTACAACACATTGGTGCACAAGCTGGACTACTCTCACGTGAGCAACTACTTGAGCACCTCAAGAATGCTCCAGAAGACTACGTCCCACAAAAGGTGTAACAGTCGAGCGAGCCTACAACAAAACCACCGCTGCGGCGGTGGTTTTTTATTCCTGCATTAAGCGACACAAAGTAGCATCATTCGGGATATCTGGATGGGTCACGGTCACTGCCTCGCCACAGTCTTGACTTGCTCCTTCCAGTACATACCAGAGACTGTAGTGAGACGCTCTATAGTTTGGTTCGTTGGGACTAATGTTCTCTAAGTGACTCGGCCCATACGGTGCAGTACCAATACACGCACTGTAAGCTGGTCCAGAATAACTCCCTGCATCATGGCGCGGTAAGCTGCTCATATAACGTGTCAGCGCAGTATTCACCACACCACCTCGACTGCTTTGGTACCCGCTGCCGTGCGATATGTCACCTAAACAATCAATACTAGAGTCGAGACCGTCGCCGAAACAAGTCACTAAGCAAAAATTTCGTGGTACGGTGCTCAACTGATCTTGAAATGGGGCTGGTACACTACCTTCTTCGATATAATATAAATCAATCGCTTTTTTAAACTCTTCGACCTGAGACACTGTCTGGGTGTTACGTGCCTCTTGCCGGCTAGGAGCCGTCGACACAAACACAACTGTAGCCAAGATACCAAGTATCGCAATCACGACTAATAGTTCGAGTAGTGTAAATCCTTGCTCTCTCACTACAGTAGCTTGCTGCATAGTACCTACGACAAAGCTGCTGTTGCTTGAGCCACAATCGAGTCGGCGTCTAGTCCGTGGTGAGTAATCAGTTCTTCGGGTGTGCCCGACTCACCAAAAGTATCATTGATACCGATTCGAACCACTCGTCGCGGCAAATGGGTACTCGTCCACTCTGCTACCGCCCCGCCTAAACCGCCGGTTACCTGGTGCTCTTCAACGGTCACAAGTACGTCGTGCGCGGCAGCCGCGGCTTGTAGCGCTACTTCATCGAGCGGTTTAACGGTAGGCATGTGTAGCACCGATGTCGCCACCCCTTGTTCGTTTAGTTGCTTCCCGGCTGACAGTGCATTGTGTACCAGGGTACCGGTAACAATAATACCGATTGACCGCTCACTCTCCGCGTATGCGTCCATTAGCTGCTCTGCTTTACCAATAGTGAATGGCGAATCTTCTGACATGACCACCGGTGTTTTCTCGCGAGCGACCCGAATGTATACCGGCCCCTCGTACGCAGCCGCTGCTAGTACTGCTTTTTTGGCTTCAACACTATCGGCAGGAGCTATGACTACCATATTCGGTACTGCCCGCATGATTGCCATGTCTTCGATGGCTTGATGCGTAGCTCCGTCTGGCCCTACCGATACACCCGCGTGTGCCCCAATAATCTTTACATTACTGTCGTTGTACGCGATAGTTGTACGGACTTGTTCCCAGCTCCGACCCGGAGAAAACATGGCGTAGGACGCAATGAAGGGCACTTTACCGGCTGCCGCCATTCCAGACGCGACCGATGCCATGTTTTGTTCGGCAATCCCAACCTGCACAAAACGTTCTGGAAACGCCTGTTTGAAGTGATGTGTCCTCGTGGACTCAGTCAAGTCACCACACAGTGCTACAACTCGCTGATCTTGCTCTCCAGCCTCGAGCAACCCTGCACCATACCCGTTGCGTGAGGGAATCATTTCGACATTGTTCGTGAGTATTCGTTTATCTAGGTGTGAAGCAAACATACTATGTATCTGATGGTTCAATCATTCCTCCTAAACTACGGAGCTTCTCCAGTGCTATATTCGCCTGCTCGCTCTTCGGCACTCGGTCTTCTGGCCCTTTGCCTGGTGGATTACCATGCCAGCGAAAATCTCGTTCAAAAACATCAACCCCCTTCGCAGCTACGGTATGCGCAATAATAATCGACGGTTGACTATAAACACTTTGCGCTTTTCCAATGGCGTCGTTCACCATCCGTATGTTGTGTCCATCAACTTCCTGCACATCAAAGTTAAATGATTCAAACTTACTACGCAGCGACTCAAGCGGCATCACGTCTTTGGTATAACCATCGATCTGAATTCCGTTACGGTCTACAATAACGATCAGGTTATGGAGCTGCTCTTTTCCAGCCAGCATGGCCGCCTCCCACATTTGCCCCTCTTGCCATTCACCATCCCCAGTCACGCAGTAGACGAACTTGGACGTGTACGGATTGTCCATCCGGTCAGCGATAGCCATCCCAACTGCCTGCGAAAGGCCGCTTCCTAATGGGCCAGAGCTCGTTTCAATACCCGGTAAAGCGGTACGGTGCGGATGGCCTTGGAGACGTGTCCCAAATTTACGCAACGTTGCCAACTCCTCCACCGGAAAATAACCAGCGTGTGCCATAGTGGCGTAAAGCACTGGGCAGATGTGCCCCGCTGAAAGCACCAGTCGATCACGGTCTTCCCAGTCTGGGTTATTCGGATCATGCTTTAACACATTAAAATAAAGCAACGCAAAAATATCTGCCATATCGAGCGGGCCAGCCGTGTGTCCACTGCCGGCGGCTACTAGCATTTCAATGATGCTTTCTCGAATTTCATTAGCCTTGCGCTCAAGGTCGCGTACTTGTTCACTACTTAGATATTGCATAGCCTCAGTATAACGCACCACCTACGTCACTAGAGCGTGGAGCTGTTTATAGGCTCTCGCCGGGTCGGGCGCAGCCACAATTGCCGAACCAGGCGCAAATTCATTGGCTCCAGCAGCGTAGAGCTGTGCAATAGTGGTCTCATTAACCGCCCCATCTATCGCAATGGTCAGATCTGGAAACTGGGCGCGCAGGGAGCGAACGCGTGGTAACACTCGCTCATCAAACGGCTGGCCTTGCTTTCCAACCTCCGCAATCCCCATTAGCTGCACTTTATTGAGTGCGAATTCTTTAACAATCGTTTCAACGGCTGTCAGCGCGGTGGCGGCTGTACAAGCGACGGCCAAGTCGATATCGGAGGTCTTGGCGTAGTCGCAGACCGTAGCT
Organism: Candidatus Parcubacteria bacterium; assembly: GCA_021767645.1. Classification (GTDB taxonomy): domain Bacteria; phylum Patescibacteriota; class Minisyncoccia; order Phycocordibacterales; family UBA918; genus OLB19. Next base: position 11,523 of record JAASSY010000004.1, read on the forward strand.
ACCGGCAAGTCATCATGGAGGTGCACCACAGCACTCGTAACACCAAGCGCTGGCAGTACTGCCAAGTACGGCAGCGGGTCGTTCACCATGAGATCAACTTCTAGTTGAAACAGTTTCGACCAGTCGTGTAGTGCAGCAAGCGCATGTACTGGGTCTGACTCCGTCTCTGGCCATGATGCTACTCCGGCAAATGTAGCCGCAACGACATCAACCTGAAATCGGGGTGCCACGCCGCTCAACTGCTCCAGGACAGACGCTAAAGCTGCGTACGACGGAGCTGGGTATGAGGGAATAACAGCAACTGGCAACATACTGTTACGTGATGTCATCTATTTGCTCGATCCGCCGCTGATGCCGTTCTTCACCAGAGAAGTCTGTTGTTAGCCAACGCTGTACGACAGCCGGCACTTCCTCAGCACCAACAAACCGCGCACCAATCGAGAGTACGTTAGCGTCGTTATGTAAGCGTGATGCAGCGATGATATCGAGCTCTGCACCATCAGCATCAGCCGCTGATCCAGGATTGCCGTAGTACACCGTCGCCCGCACACCAGCAAAGCGATTCGCCACCATCGCTTCACCTTGTCCCGAACCACCAAAAATAATCGCTCGTGCCTCTGGCTCACGTGCCACCGCGGCAGCTGCCTTGGCAATGTATACAGGGTAGTCGTCTGTTTCTTCGTAGCTCAGCGCACCACAATCCTCCACTTCGTAACCCAAACCGTCAACCAAATACTGCTTAAGTGCTTCTTTGTGAGCAAAACCAGCGTGATCAGTGGCAAGAAATACCTTCATAGTCTTATTGATTATTGAAGAAACGCGCCACCGCTGCAGTATGCTCGAGTAGTGTGTGCGTATAACTGGTTTCGTTATCGTACCAGGCGAGTACTTTAACTAAATTCCCACCCACGACGCGTGTCATGCCAAGATCGGCAATCGACGCAAAACGAGCACCGATAATATCAGAGGACACCAGAGGTTCATCAGTGACCGCAAAAAGCTTATTCCATTGTGGTGAGGCTGCTGCAGTACTAAGGGCTTCGTTCACCGCTTCGACGGTTGTGTCTTCTTTGGCCACAAACGTAACGTCGACGATAGAGCCGACTGGTACTGGTACCCGGATAGCAATACCATCAAATTTTTGTTCAAGATCAGTGTGCGCTTTCGTGGTCGCAACCGCAGCTCCAGTTGACGTTGGGATGATATTCTGCGCCGCCGCTCGACCTTTACGGAAGTCTTTCTTTGGCCCGTCAACCAATGACTGGGTAGATGTATAAGCGTGTACCGTGTTGAGAATTGCCTTTTCCACCCCAATTGACTCCTTGAGAATAGCGACTAGTGGGCTTGTGGCATTGGTCGTGCACGAGGCATTAGAGGAGATGTCACACTGCTCCAGCTGTCCGTCATTAACTCCCATCAATACAGTTGCCCCTTCAATACCAGCTGCTGCTGGATCATCTTTCACCGGCCCGGAAATGATGACCCGCTTTGCGCCAGCGGTTAAGTGCGCCTTGGCTTTTTCGTAACTGGCAAATACTCCAGTCGCTTCAATCACGATATCTACCTCGTGTTCACCCCAAGGTAACGCTTCAGGATTACGTTCTTGCGAAAACGCAATGTCTTTCCCGTCGACTACCAGATTCCCGTCGCCCGTTTCTACCTGAAACTGACTTTGGCCATACGCTGTATCATAGCGCAGTAGATACGCTAAGTTCTCTGGGTCGCCTAAATCATTGATAGCTACTATATCGAAATCAGGATGGTCGTAAGCCATCTTAAAAAACGTACGTCCAATCCGACCAAAACCATTTATCGCTACTCGCGCCATAACATGAATACAAACTATTTACTAAGTAGCCCTACTATAACGCGCAGTCCAGCTGGGCACAGTGCTGCTTATCCACCGATACTCTCCTGCTCCTCTGAGCTACGTCGCCACCACAGGAGAAACAGCGACAACACTATGATCAATAGACCGATGAGCACCACGCCTGACTCTTGCAGCTGGGCCAGCCAACCTGGTACCGGCTGATTCACTACATACGGAACATCACTAGCCGACACCAGCTCCCCACTCACGAGCCCAAGCACACGGTCGTCAAGTCCGTAGAGTACGAGGGTGACAGCATAGGTGCCGGGTGCAATTGCTGACAACACTGCTTCGTACGCGGTCTGCTGTCGATTCACTTGGAGTAAGTAAGTTGAGCTCCGTACACCGGCCTGCTCATCAAGTACCAAAAGCGCGCTGCCCAGTGATGAAGTGACAAGCTCGTTGTTAAGCCGCACCGTCAGCGGAGCATTCGATGAGACCTCAACTACACCCTGTCGAACTGGCACATCGACCCCACCTTGCATGAAAATCAAATCGGAAAAACGCAGGTCAATGACCTGTGACTGGTCGATTGTAGTGGTAGAAACCTCACTCGGCTCAGGCGGCAACAATACCGCTTGACTGTTATCGGCGGACTGCTGGGTTGCTGCTTGATACACCGCCCGCACACCTGCGCCAGAGGAACGATTGCCGTTCTCGTCGTAAGCAAAAATCGTGTAATACTGCACCTCGTCATAACGAAATGCTGCTTGGTCACTGAATTGACTGGCCACACCTTCATACAGCAGGTAACCGTCGTCAGGGCGCTGTGGGTAGAAAAATGGACTACGGACAACTCGTACCCGAGCAAAATCATCGACACTTGGATTACGCCACGTTAGATTGACTGCACGATCAGCGACTGCAGCGGTGAAATCTGTCGGGTTGGGCGGCGCCTCATTATCGGGCAACGCAATAGTCGTAAATGTATCAGTCAGTATTTCGTGCTGACGACCAAAACCATCAATCGCAATAATCGAGAAGGAGTACTGAGTACCAGGTTCGAGACCAGCAATCAATGTCTGATGCTGTAACCGTGCGACTTCATTTTGCACAGCACCTAATTCATACTCCTCTGTTTTACCCCACTCTAGGATGTAGCGAGCTTGCGTCAGCGTGCGCCAGGTAAGTTCAGCCGTGTACTCGGTCGGCTCTATGTCAATCGAACGCAAACGCGGTGTTGCGTATGATGGTTGTGTAGTTGAATCCTCTTCTGGTGGCGGCTCCGGTAACGCTAGTGTCGTCGTGCTAACGGGAGCGGTTGAGGAGGACACGTTACCAGCCACATCGAATGCTCGAACGGTGTATGCATACGTCGTGCTCGGTGACAAACTAGTGTCGTTATATGTAAGCAGTGTGGTTGTCGCAATTTGCACGCCGTCTCGAAACAACTGGTACCCGTCGACCTGATAGTCATCGGTAGCAACATCCCACGCAACATTGATTTGTGAGGTAGAAATAGCCGCTGCGGTCAAGTTTGCTGGCACAGTCGGTGGCGTTATATCAACTCCAATCTGCTGCCTAATCGTAAAATCCGCTGTGGTTGTCGCTGCGACCGACCCCGGCAGTACAACCAGCACAAATACTCCTAGCCAAACCCAAAAACGCATCATAAAGCAACGGCAGTTATAGTAGTGGTAGCAACATAACTACCTGGTTGCTGTGCTACCGAGCCACCGACGCCCACGCGAAACTGCACAGTTGTTTCCGTTCCAGCTGGATGATTAGTTGTGTCTGCTGCTGCAATCACCACATCACTCGTCGTTAAACCATCCCAGCAGGTATCCGCTGTATCAGATCCTCCACTCTGATCACAACTCGCACCATTATCGAGGTATCGTTGTGCAATATCTACCCCTTCGGGCGAGAACCCAAAGTGGGCATCGGCCGCACCAGTGGTAAAGCTGTAGTCAGGTGCAACTCCCGCGGGGACATAATCCGCAATGGTTGCCCCTCCGCCAGTCTGCATAGCTGGGTCGTTTTCGGCTCGAATCGACAGCTCGTAGCCGGCTAAATTATCGGTAGTGACCGTTACCGTCGTCGAACCATTAGCAATACCACCAGCGACACCCGGAATCGATGGTGCCATTACCACCGATGGAATAGCTGATATAGCTAAGTACGTCTCTTGCATCTGCTGGTAACCGGAACGCAGCGAGTATGAGGTACTGTCAGATTCACCAGTCGCCTGCTCCCCGACCGTTGACTCGAGCTGGTAGTTCGTAGAGGAAGATAAACCACCACCAGTATTGATGCTATCACTCTCAATCTGGTAGTTAGAACTCGTCATAACTTGCGCCCCTACGTTCGTCAGGAGAGCTAGCATGAGTGGTGCCACGATCAGTGTTTGGGCGCTGGCGAAAAGAACATTACGAGCCATACACTGTGCCTATTTACGTTTTATCTCAAAGCGGGAGAGGATGAGTCTGATAAGTAGGAAGAAGACAAACAGCCCAGCCAATACACTGGCAACTAACTGCCATGGTATGACCCAGAAACTGAAGTTTTGTATCTGTACCTCATCAACATAACCTTTATTAATTTCCACCGTAGCGGTATAACGACCGAGTAAGAACTCACGATTCCACTCTACTTCGCGCGAACGCACCGACTCCGGCATAACAAACCACGGACTCAACTCCACCGAACCAACCGGCTCACCCAACATATTCTCAATACGCATCGTACCGTACGGTGAAACGTGTACAGTACCGGTATTCTCATAATCAATCACAAACGGTATCGGACCACTGGTAAAAAAAGTTTGATCGTTAACCGTCCCAAAATTTGCTAAATTGGCCTCACGATTAAGGTCACCTGGTGTGGTTATAAAAAACAGGGTCGCTACTCGACTCACTACCGCAGAACCGGGAATGGTCACACCATCCTGTTCGGCCGGCCGTCCTTTGGTAGTTAAGGACACGAGAATACTCCCGTATCGTCCACCTGGCTCAGCATCAGCTGGTAAGCTGACCGTCACTGGAATGCGCGCTCGTTCGCCATGAGCCAAGGTGAATTCAGGGTATGGCACCGATATGTAGTCTTTGAGTGTGTACGGCCCCACCTCATCTCCCAAAAGTTCTACGGTTGACTCAAGTCCAGCAGTTGTGTCCTCGGTAGTAAAGGAAAAGCGCTTGGCTTCACCGGTTCGGTTGGAGACCGTCATTTCAATCGTTTGGGACTCACCAGGAGCTAACTCAAGCTCTACCTTACCTGGACCAACCACAAAGTCCCCGTACACCGTGTCGCCACCCACGAGCGGTTCACGTTTATAAGTATCACCGTAGCGATTCACATTGCTGGCTGGCACAGCCTGTTCAGACACCGTCGTGGTTGCAGGAGTGACTACCGTACTCGTAGCTGATGGTAGAGAACTACCATCTACTAACTCAGATTGAGAAAGCACGTTCAGTGGCCAGGCCATGAACGTGCATGCAACGCCAAGGAGGAAGGCAACGACGCTATATGCGGGCGTGGTTGTATTCATACTTGGTAAGTATAGGCTAGTTCTCAGTTACCGTCAAAGTAGATGTCGCGGTGTAAAAACCAGTCTCTACACTAGCTCCAGAACTGACTTGTACTTGGAAGTTAAGGGTTGTTGTAGCGCCTTCACCAGGGGTGGCAGAACTACGGTTAACGAGCGTCTCTGGGTTTGTCGCTGCTCCAGAACCAGTGTTGTACCAACACGTTCCTGCTTGCGACACTGAACCAGTTGAACAGTCGCTAGCACCATCACTCAAAAATGTAGGGTCCATATCTGCAGCAACACCCGAAGCAGTGTAAGCAAAAGCTGCCTCACCAGCTCCTACGGTCATAGTGTAGTCTCCATTTGTATCACCGGTATCGTAATTTGGGATAGAACTGGTTCCAGTTTCTTGTTGCATCGCTACACTATCAGCGAATTCAATGGTCATGGTATATCCTGCCGGGTTGTTAGTGGTGACATTCACTGACGTGGTGCCGAAAGATGTACCGCCAGAAATACCTTGGATAGTATTATCCATAATGACATCATTTGGCTGCGTAACAGCAAGTTCGCCAGTGATCTCCTGTCGAACAGTAAAGTCTCGGGTGGTCTGCCCATTGACAACACTCGGTTCAGATAGCATGTACCCCGTTATGAGCAGCAGGGCTACTGTGAGCGTACAGCTAACTGCTGTCATGATTGGATTGCCGCGTAAAAATGTTTGCATATAATTGTTAACTAATACTGTAATACTATTTATTGTACTAATACATTGGCTGGATTTTAAGCATACAGCGCTCTTTTGTGGATAACAGTAACTACTCTGCACTACCAGTTGAGCTGGCTGCCGCCTGACTGCTCTCAGCTGCAGTAGTGGTTTCGACAACAGCGGCTGGTGTTTCGGTATTATCTGTTTCGGCCTGGCTCGATTGCAGTCTCATCTCTGCTGGCGCTGTACTTGAGCTACTAGATGTCTGTATGTTAGCCGCGGTGGTCTCTGTCTCAGCGTCACCACTACTACGTTCTACACGTTGGCTACTAATTGTGCTGGTAGCTGTATCAGTCGTACGTTGGTCTTCTGCTGTATCTAATGTAACTGTAGTTGTGGCAGCGGTGCTGGCATTTGTAGCAGCGACGTCATTGGGCACTGTCGCTGTCGCTGACCCACTCGTTGATAAACCGAAGTTACTGTCATCTTGTTCGTCTGATGGTACAGTGGTGCTTTCTACCGCTGCAGACTCGTCGCTACTACTAGCGAGACGGGCGACTTCTGCCTGGAGAGTATCTACTTGTGCTTTAAGATCAGCCACATCAGCTTGCGTTGTTTGTATAGTACCCCAAAGCTCTTTCACTGCCTCGACCACGACAGCCACAATGTTGCGGGTATTAAGTGACCAGTAGTCACCACCGGTGCGCACCACCTCTGGCAACACAGCTTCCACTTCTTGGGCAATGAACCCAATTTCCACCTGCTCACCAAACCGTTCTGTATCACGCCACTTATAACGCACACCGCGCAACTGTAGTAGCGTACTGAGTGCTTCGTCAATAGTACTGATGTCTTCCTTCAAGCGTACATCTGATGGATCGCGAATGATGTTGCCGTTGCTGTCAGTTGTCAGGTTAGTCGCACCACCCAGCAAATCAGAGCTCTGCACTGCCCCAGCCACCGTCAATGTACCGTTATTTGATGTGGTACCAATACTGACAGCGCCAAGAAAGTGTGAATGTGCACTACTGTTAATTTCTAGAGCACTATCAACCCGCAATCCATTACTACCAATGTATACCTGACCTTCAAGCGCAGTACGACCGGCGTTTACCAACCTAGTATCGATATCAACCTGACCAACTGCTGCTGAAGCAAACTGTGCCGACTGACCACTCACAGTTGGTATATCAAACACCACCATGTCATCACCAGCACCGCTGGTCGCCACAACGATGTAACTACCACGAACTGCAACTGCATTGGCGTTGCCGGCAATAATATTGGCAGAGCCAGTACGAACAGGACTAGCTGGATCGCTGATGTCAACGATGTGTAAATCATCTCCAGCGCTCAACGTAGTTACGTACGCGTAGTCACCCACAACACTAAGACCAAGACCAGATGAATCAAGATTCAGAGAACCAACTTCATTTAGTGTTAATGGATCGCTGATGTCAATGATGTGAAAATCATCTCCATCGGAATTGGTAACGGCGTACAATGTGTCACGACTTACAGCCAAGTCACTTACCGAATCAGCCATATTCAGCGAGCCCACTTCACTAACCGCAGTTGAACTAGCAACGTCAATCACGTGAATGTCATCACCACTCTCATTCGTGGCAACATATGCATAACCACGGTTTACCACTACTGCGTTTGCTTGGTCAGCTAACGAGAGTGAGTCAGTTATAAAGGGACTGGTCTTGTTTGTAATATCAACGACATGGAATTCATCTGTAAGGTTGTCGGTCACTACGTAGGCAAAGTTACCTTCTATTGCTACACCAAGCGCATCAGTTGGTAAATCGAGCGAACCGACTTGTACCGGATTACTCGGGTCACTGATATCAATAATGTGGAAGTCATCGCCTGTGAACAAAGTTGTGACATAAGCGTAATCTCCCACTACGTTCACTGAAGTAGCTTCAGTTGGTAGATTGATACCGGCTACAAACATTGGGTTTGTTCGATCACTGATATCTACAACCGTAAAATCATCACCGCTTGTTCGAGATACAACGTAAGCATATTTACCCTGCAGTGCTACGTCGTTACTACCGTCATCGAGATCTACTGAACCTGCTTGATTCGGTGTGTACGGTGCTGCCGCGGTACCACCGCGTTGCAAGAGTGATCCTCCTAGTACTTCTAACTGCTCTGCTGGGACTGCCGTACCCACACCAACCCGACCCGAACCATTACCGAAGAAAATACCAGCTGAGTCGTCATTATTAAAAAATGTTACATCCCCCTTCACCGACAATTCAGAAGACGGTGTGGCTCCACCCAGCGCTAAGTTGGTACCATCAAACGCCAGGTTGCTGCTCTGGAGGAGCGCCGAACTACTGGCGTTGACATACGGGATCGTGTTAGCCGCCAGTGAGTTTGGTGTATCCGTCAAACCAACGTACGTCTCTGAACCACCACCCACCGTTCCCACTGGGGCAAAGCGTAAGTTGCCACTGCCATCAGTCACCAAAATCGTGTCCTCCGCTCCGTCTGTAACTGGGAGGGTCCAGGTTACATTGCTGGCCAACGAACTAGACGCTCGAAAGCCAACGTAGTTGCTATTCCCGGCGCTGTAGAAACGTAGGCGGTTCTCATCAGCTAGACTGATATCACCAGCTACCGTCAGTGACGATAGCGCTGCACCACCACCAATCGACAAATTCGTACCATCAAATACGAAATTGCTTGACTGCGTCAACCCTGAAGTAGTAGCGTTAGCGAACTGCACCGCTCCCGCCACTAGAGAGCTTGGGGTGTCACTCAAGCCAGTGTACGTACCGTCGCCAAACCCGAGCGTACTCGACGCCACGTTTACCCACTCCGCACCATCGTACTGCAGCAGATCACCAGCCGACGTGGTCGCTAAGGTTACATCGTTAAGAGCTGTCAATTCTGCCGCCCCACCAAGACACGTTCCATCGACACGCACACAACCACCGGTAACTGACACATCTCCCACAACTGACAGTCGACTGGCAGGTGTACTGGTACCAATACCTACGTTTCCGGTACTCATAGTCGTTCCAGTACCATCAAGACCGGTCCCAAACAGCAAGTTGCCAATGTTGAGCTGATGGGAACCGGTACTACTCGGCGCCTCTACATCGTAACCAATAATAATATTGTTCGAACCGGTAGTGAGGCTGTCAGCTGCTTGGTAACCAAGTAGAAGGTTATTATCGGCACCACTTTGAGCATTATATCCAGCCCGGTAACCCAGTACTACGTTGTTACGCGTACCAGCAGTCGCACCTGAAAAAACTGATCCGCTACCTCCACGCAACGCCAAGCTACCCACCACAACTGAGTTCGTTGCGTTCATACGACCACCAGCTTCGTAGCCGATCAATTCTGCAAAGGAACTTGCTTGGTTATATCCTGCCTGCACCCCTAGTGCGATATTGTTATCACCCGTCATCGCACCACCGGTAACATAGCCGAGCAAGAGGTTGTCATCACCTTGATTTCCTGCGCCGCTAGCGTACCCTAATGCTACGAGCCGATCCCCACTGTTGCCCGTCCCTGCAAACGAACCAATGTACGTCCCCTCAGTGCCAACGCCACTTTGCCACGCCAACTCACCAAGCGCCACAGTGTCACCGCTATTATCAGCGTACAGTACTCGAGTACCATCAAGAGCTAGACCAATACCACTACCAAGTGAAAGGTCGGTAGCATCGAACGTCAACGCCCGATCTTGTGTCATCGCGGTACCACTAGCATTAACAAACGCGATTGCATTAGACTCGTACGCACTCGGCGTATCACTTAAGCCAAGGTACGTACCGATCTCAGGTGCCGTGATACATGTCCCATCAATCGCAAAACATCCGTCGGTCACGTTAATGGTGGAAGCAAACGTCGACGTGCCCGCTCCCGTGGCAGTGATCAGGCCCCCAGCTAAGACATCGTTAGCTACCCGCAGACCACCGCTCTGTGTGGAGCTGGTACCGATACTCACTTGCGTAAAGTAAGCTGCCGCTCGAGAACTAAACCCGATTGGTGTGGCATTGATATTGCCATTACGGATGGTGAGGTCCTCTGCCACGTCGTCGTCTTCAATACACTCATCACAACCACCTCGGTCACGTACCGAATCAAGAGTGGACTCGTTACTAATCTCCAAGTCATCAATATCGATGTCGTCTCCAGCTTCAAGTTCCAGTTCACCCGTTTCACCACCCAGACTGGTCACGCCAGCGAACGCAGCTGAGATCACCGGCCGAGCGGGACTGCCGGTAATGGAAATATTTTCTCCCGCTACCAGGGCGTTGACGATATTACTAGCGTATATTTCACCGGTACCCAGATCAACATTGGCGCCACCAGTGTCTATACCGCCAACCGCCAACACCTGGCCATTAAAAACAGCACTCGTATCGACCGTCAGCGCAGCAATAAGTGCCTCGGTATCCACTGTCAGCGCTGTTGCCGACACTTGCCCGGAGATAGCTGCTGCACCAGTCACCGTTGTTGTCGCTAGTTGGCTTCCCCCTCGTACTACTAAATCATCACCAACAAGCAGGTCAGTGTTAAATACGATCCGCTCTACCGGGTCAGACGGAAAAATCCCGGTTCCGCCGGTGGCTCGCTCGAGTGAGGCGAGCGTATTGCTATCGACAACCGCACCGCCGATCTGAGCAGCCTGTAGCGACTGACCGTCAAACACCCGCGCCACTGTCTCGCTTGCCACCTGCCAGACTGCGTCTAGCTGCGCCGCTACTTTCCCCCACCACGACTCCTCTACTCCCACAGCCGCCTGCGTCGGTAATGGTGTACTTACGAGCAAACTTGCCAACAACAAGCAACCACAAAATCCCCGACCGACGTACCTGCGCGCGCTCTGGTTGGTTATGTTGTGTACTTGTTTTCCTACCGCATACTGCATACACCCGAGCTGTCGCTCATTATATCAATGGTAGCACGTAGATGCGCTTACAACGGTTCTGTTACTGAGGAAATGTGACTTCTTGTAGTTCTTGTTTGTACACTTTAGCGAGATTGTCAGCGAAAAATAATACACCTGTTTCGATAGTAAACTCCACCGCCTCACCCGTCACTGGTTCGAGTGTCACTGGTACCGCCTTAAGCAAAGTCATAAAGCGCGCATGATCCGGCATAATCGAAAACGGACCTTCACTATTTTCACTATGGAGTGACGTAACATCACCTTCCCACTCCACTGCCAGCGGCGACAAAATTTGTACGGTAAATGTCGCTGCTTTAGCCATGGTTCCCACTGATACCAGCTGACGCTAGGTCACCGATGTATAAAAATTGCTCGGCTGGCACGTTATCGACCGCTCCTGAGAGAATCGTAGCTACATCCTGCACAACCATCGCCCGCTCTACGCGCGCCGCCGTCCGACCAGTCTCCACCGCTGTCGCCTCAAAGCCTTGCGTCATATAATTAATCACTTTCTGTGCCCGACTATAGCGCTTTTGGTTCTCAGCGGACAGTTCTTCTTCACCAACAATCGATACAATGCGCTTCAATTGTTTGTATTGGTTCAGCGTTTCTACGGCCTGCGTAGCAGTGGTGTAGTGCTCTTCCCCAACGACGTTTGGTTTCAACGCCTTCGATGTCGAGTCAAACGCATTGACGGCCGGATAGTGTCCTTCATACGTCATATCGCGCGAGAGGATTACCACAGCGTCCATATGTGGCATGGTCGCTGATACCGCTGGGTTACCAAACTCGTCAGCTGGTACGTACACTGTTTGCACTGCTGTGACCGACGCGTCGGGCGTGGAGTAGAGCCGGTTTTCAAAAGCAGCAATATCAGACTGCAAGGTCGGTTGGTAACCGAACTCCGACGGCAGCTCCGAGAGTAAAGTCGACAACTCACTACCCGCTTGCAGGAAACGAAATACGTTATCGACAAAAAACAATACGTCTTGCTTTTCTTCGTCACGGAAGTGCTCCACCACGGTTGCAGCGGCAGCTGCAGTCAAGGCTCGCACGGCAGCGTTTTTATTAATATGTCCGAACACTAAAGCAGTCCGATCCAGTACATCATGCTCCTTTAGTGACGACCACAAAGCGTGACCTTCCCGGATACGCTCGCCGATACCAGCAAATACTGACACACCCCGCCCGCGGTATACGACGTTCCGTAAAATTTCTTCCTGCAACGTCGTTTTGCCGACACCAGCACCGCCTACCAGCGCCATCTTGCCACCCCGCATCAACGGGGTGAAGAAATCAATCGCCTTAATGCCTGTCTCGAGCACCTCACTCGGCCGCTCTACCGTCATTCCTTGCGACATGGTGTGTGGTGGATAAATCTGCTTGCGCGCTACGTTCGTCAAGTCAGCTCCGCCATCAATTGCTTCACCATAGAGGTTCATCACCCGCCCCAATACGTCAGCACCCACCGGAATCGTAATCTGACTGCCTGTCCCCACGACAACCATGTCGCGCTCAATACTGTCGGCGTCAGACAGTAACAAGCAGTAGAGGGTATGCGTGTCCTCGTAGGCATAGACTTCAAGCCGTACCGTGGCGTCATCAGCTGCGGTCAAAAGTTCTCGCAACACTGGTCGATACTCACCTTCGCAACTCACCCGGACCACCTGGCCGGCGACACCACGGACGTAACCAACTGTGTATGTTGTTTTCTCTGAGGTACTCATATAGCTCGGTCGGATGTAAAGCCGGCAAAGGTTTCCAGGAGGCGTAGGTTTTTAATGGTGCTGATCTCTCGGTGAATGTGACGCTCTTCTTTCTTCACCCGTTCAGTTGCTCGCTCGCGAGCTCGCTGCATTTTCATCAAACGAGCAGCAGTGAGCGCTAAACGTGTCTCAAGCAGCGTCCGTGAGAGTAAAACAATACGAATCTGGGTTTGAAAAAACGTCATAATCTCTCCGAGCTCTGGTTCACAAATATACTCCACTGCTGGCCCGTCTGGCTCAACGGACGTCGGTCGATGGGTCACGTCGGTTGCCGCCGGCTTTTGCTCGAATGAATTAATAAACGTCGGATGCACTACCACCACTGAGGCGTACGGGACCATAGCGTCAACAACTGTCTGCAGCTCACTGTTGCTGGGTGTGCTCCCTGCAAACTGTGTCGTACCGACCACCTGTGGTACATCGTGCTGGTCGAGATACTGTGCACCAGTTGCACCAATCACGTAACCGTCTGCGTTATTGTCTTCTACCAAACGAGCGAAACGATCCATCACGTAGTTATTAAGATTGCCATAGAAACGATTATTGGCCGTCACGGCGATATACAACGTACCGGTCTTGGTGTGTTGTGGTAGTGCCACCCCCTCACGTTCAGCGTAGTGAGCCACGAGCGCAGTCAGTTCGTGTAGTTCCTCGTAGTACGCTTTGTTGGCATCAAAAATCGACCGAATCGACTGCAAGCGGTTGGCACTGATATCACGCAACATCGTGGTCACAAACGCAGCTGTTTGGGTTGTTTGCAACTGTTCTTGTAACTCAGTGATGATCGACATATGTCTGTAGCTTACTATGACTGGCGGTAACCGTGGTCAAAAATTGTTCCCAGGTCGCACTATCGTCCTCAACCATGGCTCGCAAATCAGCGAACGTCTCGTCAGTCGCGAGCGGTGTCACCAATGCGTCTCGAATAGCTGGCACCCGTCCGTCGGGAATCGCACTAAAAAACTCCGTAAACGCTAACGCAAGTAAAATCACCTGTGCTGCCGGCGAGCGGTACTGGTACGCTGGCTGCTCTAACAGGTGCTCAAGCACGGCTCCTTCCCGCAACACTTTTTGTGCCTGTTCGCTCACGTCAGCACTAAACTTAGCGTACTCTTGTTGGGTGCGATACTGGCCGAGCAACATCTGCGCCCGCAGTGTCAGCTGCTTCTGTAGCGTCCGTTGTGATTGCCGACCGACACGAGTTACCGACTGCTCGATACTGATTGACGGAAAGTATCCCTCCGCTCGTAGTTCTGGTACGAACGCTAAATGTCCATCAGTACACGCCATCACATTGGTCGGAATCAGATCGGAAAAATTCTTGAGGTCGGTTTGCACCACGGGTAGTGCCGTGATTGATCCACCACCAACCACTGCGGTAAAGTCACCTGAGCGTTCCATCAAGTGTGCGTGCTGGTAAAAGATATCACCCGGATAGGAGTCCATGCTCGGCAACCGCCCCTCGAGCAAGGCTATCTCCCGGAGGTACTTCGCGTGCGCGTCAAGGTCGTCAAGGACAACTAACACATCTTCACCCTGGCGTTGAAAATACTCTGCTAGCAAAAAGGCCGCCGATGGCGCCAGGGCAATGACAGAAGCTGGCTCGTCAGACACTGCCCCCACCACCACAATCTTGCTCCCCTCCGGTGCGTTTTCGATAATACTGTCCGTGACTTTTCGCAGGCCATTAATCGGCTTCCCGATGACCGCGTAGATACATACCGTACCAGCAGCCGCTTGAGCTAAGACACTCTGGGTCAAAAAGGTGGTCTTTCCACTCCGCATTGGGCCGAACAACATCTGCCGCTGTCCCTTCGCTATCGGAATAAGAGTGTCGACTACTGACACACCGGTAACTAACTGTTTGGTAATAGGTTCACGTACCTCAATCCCTGGCGCTTCCACTTCCAACTGAAACGGCACGTTTGGTGGCGGGAAAGAACCTTTCTCATCGATCGGACTACCAAACGCATCAACCACCCGACCAAATAAGTGATCACCGCACGAATACACGTTATCGTCAGCCAGAAACTGGTAGCGATCCCCGGGCTGGGCTTCGTTACTGAGCGCTAAGGCCTGTACGTACTCGCCGCTTAAGGAGCGTACGATAGCGCGGTTACCGTGCTGATCGACAATCACATCGTTTACCCGAGCTGACGGCAAGCCCTCAATCGTCAGCAGGTAGCGCTTCGACTTCACGACCAAACCAATTTCACGCCCTGTCTCACGCTCCATACTCCTGTACCACCTGACTGATAACCTGAGGCAGATCGACCTCACCTCTACGGGCGAGTGACCAGTCGTGGTAGGTGCCACTATGCACGAAGGCACACCCACCCACCGTCGCTGGCTCTACCACCAGCTCTACTAACAGTTCTTCCGCGATATGGTCGCGACACCACGCTCCGATAATTGCTTCCCCGGCGTCATCCATAGCCACCGGCACATATAAGGTAAAGGTTGGCATGTGTTCGAGCCATGCTGAAAAAGCTTGCACTTCTGTACGCAAGCTATCCGGTGTTAACTCTGCTACCCAATCAGTACCCCACTCCCGGAGCGCTGCCGCTGTCACGTCATCGAGTTCGCTCAGTGCTGTAGTGTACCGCTCCACCACACTCCTGCCACTACTACCATCGGCATAGACAGCTGCCTCCAGGGCGTGGCGACACGCATGGAAACGGTGCCACGCCGTCTCGGTCGTGAAGGTGTTGTTGAGAACTCGTTTTCGTAAGGTAGACATACAAACCTAGAAGACACCCTTTGCCTTAGCTTCCGCCAGTGCCTCCGTAGCTACTGTTGCGTGCTCGGTAACCGTCAACTGTTTGTGCAGCACTTGCTTCGCGACATCTTCGACTATCTGCGCGACATGGCGGTCAACGACATGCTTGCGAGCGGCAGCGTATTCATCGACAGCATGATCTGCCTGAGCAACCAGCTTCTTCGTTTCGGCTTGCAAAGTGC
Organism: Candidatus Parcubacteria bacterium; assembly: GCA_021767645.1. Lineage (GTDB taxonomy): Bacteria > Patescibacteriota > Minisyncoccia > Phycocordibacterales > UBA918 > OLB19. The sequence goes on from JAASSY010000004.1 coordinate 27,219, forward strand.
TGGCCACGGCCTCGTCGTAGCTTCCCAGCTTCTCTTGCAGGGCTTGCACAGCCTGCTGGAGTTCGCTCTCGAGTTGTTGTTGCATGTGGGTCGTAGCAGTCTGTGTCTCTGTCATGAGTTTCGTGACTGAATCCGCTGCTTGGCGTAACTCATCACCCAAATCAGTCTGGGCTGCCTCGAGCTGCTTCAAGGCTGCGCTCCCTACCCCTTCAAGCGCTTGAATTTGCTCGTGTACTACCTGATCAAGGCGTTGCGTTTGTGTTTCGTTGTGTTCAGTAAACGCTTGCTTGAGTTCGTTGAGGTAGTCCGCTATCTCACCACTGTGCTCCTGAAGCATCGTTTGTTGCTCCGCTTTTGCAGTCGCAATCAGTGCCTGTGCTTCTTCTTCAGCTTTTGCGACAATGGCGTCTGCCCGCTGCTGTGCCTGGTGCTCAATATACGCAAAAACTGGACCCGTCATCCGGTCAACCCGCTGGCTCATTCGTAGCTGGGTCATAAATACCACCACCAATGCGATAATAAACGCACCGATAACCGCACCAAACAACACCGTATCGCCAGGGATCATATTTCTTCCATACTACCGCACCGGCACCTACGCTCACAAGCGCACATAGCCACAGGTGGTCGTTACACTGGCAAAACCAACACGCCGAGCGCGACAAACAACACAACCCCTACCACTACCAAGACGAGTACCATACTACTGACAGAGCTCACCAGTAGCGCCTGCCGCGCCCGGGGGTTGCGTCCGATTGATAACACACTACTTTGCAAAATGCCGCGAAAGCTGTAGAGCAAATAACCTAGTCCACCCAACGCCAGCACCACCGCCACTACTGTCCGTACTACTGACTCACTCACCAACGGTGGTTGAGCTGCCACTTGCTCCGCCTCTAACCGAGCAGCCTGAACAGCCTGCGCCCGTTCTACCCCTACCTCGGCTAACACCAACCCTTGTGTTCCCACCAAATCTTCTTGAGCAATCGCAAATACTCCCGTTGCAGTCGCGTGCGCCAGCATAGCCACTCCCTTCCCTGCACTCGCTACCAACAAATCACCTTGTGTTACTGACCCAGCCTGGTTACTCACCCTAACCAACGTACTACCTCGGGTTACCACCGGGACTGAGGTGCTACTGGTCTGTAGTAAAATCGCCGGTCGCTCCGCCACTACACCATAGACCGCAGCATCGTAGGCTTGCGTCGTTGGTTCGTAGCGCTGTATTGCTTCGTCGTACCGGATCACTGTTCCTGGTTTCGCTGCAGTACTCAGCGGAACGGTTACCGCTACCGGCAAGTCAGGGCCAGTACTCTGCGCTACAGCAAACCATGGCGCACCACCAACCCCAGCCAATATACTGGTACACATGAGCGCGATAGTGTGTTGTGCGAAGCGAACCATACTAACGTCCCAAAGTATTAAAAAGATCACGCACTGTCTCGTATACGTTAGCCACGAGCAACTCGCGCACCGGTGCAAACGTCGCCGCCATCAGGTCTACCATTTCAGCTGCACCATAGAGTATCTCTTGTCCGCCCAACCCCTCTTCGATTGCCACGGAGGTGAGCAACCCGACCAACAGACCACTGATCGTCACGATCCCGGTTTTGCTCAGTATCACCCACGCTGTATCCACTTCGGCTGACTGTCGTGCTTTCTGTTGTTGTAAAGCCGCGGTGGTTCGTTCGCGTAACGTTTGCGCTTCCAGTGTCTCACGTTGCTGCTCTTCAGAGAGTGAGATGAATCGTACCAACGAATCAATATCAACGTAGTACGCACCCTGAATACACGAAGCATCAACCCATTTACCCGAAGCAAGTTGGGTTACGTAGGCTTCACTATAGCCGACAATATCAGCAGCAATGCTCACCGGGAGGTACTCCCGGCCATTTATCATAAGCGCGTCACCCATAGATACCTCTATTGTAGCGGCATCACTACGCTACGAACCACCCACATGTGCAAAAAGTGCGGACTGCAGCCGTTCCAGCTGCTGCCACAACTGAGCGAAAGAAAAATTGGTCTTGGTAATCATCGCGCCATCTTCTACGACCACCACTTGCTCTAACCCAAGCACACCCACCATACACACCAGCGCTACCGCCACCAGACCAACGTGCACCACAATTGGCACGTGGTTTGCTGGAGTCGTATCGGGTGCCACCGCTACCGGTCGACGCACTGGTTCTGGAGCCACTTCATCTGGTGCGGGTGTGCGAGTCATCCCGATCACCCCATGCTGGGACTGCTGGCTCTGTGGACGACGTGTAGCAGTTCGCTCCGAGCTAGCTTGACGATGCCGTGACGAAATAACTGCGGTGTCGTGACCATCAGCTTCTTCACTCGTAACAGTCAGTTTCGTACCAGCTTTTGGACGAGACGCTGTTGCGTGAGACGGCTGGTTTTCAGCTTCGGCTGTATCAGCGGCATCCGCGTCGCGCGCTGCTGTAGCTGATGCAGTGTGAGCCGTCGCTGCATCGTCGTCGGCAGCGAACACTTGCTCCAACTTCTCCGTAAACGATAGTCGTCCGGTGCCCTCAGTTGTCTCGTCTGTTGCAGTATCATCATCTGTTGTCGTGTCTTCGGTAGCGGCATCCGACGCGTCAGCCACACCCTCCTCAGCTTCCGGTGTGTCGTCTTGGTTTGCTTCGGCAGCTTCCCATTCCTCTTCCGACACGTCACTCACCACTACCGTCCCTTTAAATTTCACCGGTGGCCGCTCACCAGCTTGGTAGTGTGTCAGTGTCTCCTTAGAATCAATGTGTGCTTTCTTCGCTTCCGCCAACTCAACCTCGAGTTCGTGCGCCTCTTGTTTAGCTTTCGTCGGTTGTGGCACCAACTCATGCTCATCTGGTTCGTAAGAGTGTTGCATCAGTGCGCGACGCTCATAGTGGTTCACCCGGCGGACCTTGGCCTTCGGTGCTTTTCCCGTTGTCTCACCCACTGCTAATTTACGCACTTTTGTCATAGTGTTCTCCTAAGTATAACCTACCTCCCCAACAAAAAACCAGCCCGCTTATCGGCTGGTCTCCACGCTGCCACACTACTCCTTACGCAGCATCGAGCTGCTCCTTGAGGAGTTTGGCGAGTACACCAGGGTTAGCTGACCCTTTCGTCGCTTTCATCCCCTGCCCAATCAGGAACTGCAGCGATGCTTCTTTACCCGCTTTATACTCCGCAACCGCGGTTTCCTGTTCGGCGATAATCGTTTGCACGATCGGCAACAAATCCGCCTCAGACGACTGTTGCAAGAGGCCTCGTTCGTCAGCTAAAGCGTGTGGATCGCGACCAGCAAACACCACTTCACGAAGTAAGTCTTTGGCTACTCGTGACGTGATATCACCCGCTCCGACCATCTTCGCCAACGCCGCAAACGGTTCACTCGCCGCATCATCGAAGGTGAGTTCTTCGGTCTCCATGAGACCCAAGACATCACTAGTCAGGTAATTACTCAGCGTCTTTACCGCTGCCTTGTCTTCTTTGGATGCTTGCACCGCTGCGGCAAAGAAACGCTCACGCTCCGGTACGGCAATAATCGTCTCAACCTGATCGGCCGCTAACCCGAGCGCGGCGTAGCGCTCACGCTTCTCGGTCGGAGTTTCCGGCATCCGCTCGCGCAGCGCTTCATCGCTGAAGTCTGGCAAGCTGGAACGTTGAAACTTCGGGATGTCGGGGTCTGGGAAGTAGCGGTAATCATCGGCGCTTTCCTTCACCCGCTGACTAAATGTCTTGCCGCGGTTTTCGTCCCAGCCACGTGTCTCTTGCACCACTGTGCCACCCGACTCTAAAAGTTCGATTTGGCGCTTAGTCTCAAACGCAATCGCCTGCTCCACTGATTTAAAGGAGTTAAGATTCTTAACCTCGACTTTGGTACCAAACGTATCGGTGGCACTTACCGAGATGTTTGCCTCGACACGCATTTCGCCCCGCTCCATATTCGCATCGGACGCGCCCAGGGTTCGCAGCAACAACTGCAGCTCACGGGCAAACTTCCCCGCTGCTTCAGCACTATGAATCACTGGCTCGGTCACCAGCTCCATGAGCGGCACCCCGGCGCGGTTGAAATCAACCAGGCTATGGTCATCAGCGTGCTGTGATCGCGCAGTGTCTTCCTCGAGGTGAATACGGGTAATCGCCACGCCACCTAGTTCCCCGCCGGAGACAAATGGGTAAGCGTACTGACTAATTTGGTACGCCTTCGGGATGTCGGGGTAGAAGTAGTTTTTCCGATCAAACTCACTGTAGTCGGCCAACTCACCGCCAATCGCAGTACCAATCTCGAGTAGTAGGGCTACTGCCTCCTGGTTCACCGTCGGTAAGGTTCCGGGGTGAGCCATACAAACGGGACAGACGTTGCTATTTTCCGCTGCGGCGTGGGGATTATTGGGGCACCCACAAAACATTTTGCTTTTTGTCTTCAGCTCGGCGTGTACCTCGATGCCGACCGTCGTTGTGTATTCGCTCATGCGCCCTATACTACCGCGCTCGTAGGTGTGCGACAAGTTCGTCGCGCAATTCCTTCACCCCTTCGTTGGTAACAGTCGAAATGACAAATACGCGCTTATTCTGTGCTTCTAGTTCCGTCACGAGCGGCTCGTAGATTTCTGGTATTGATAGGTCAACTTTCGTCAGTACCACCCACTCTTCTTTCTTCGTCAACGTTTCGTCAAAGGCTTGTAGTTCACTACGAATCTGCTCGTACACCACGAGCGGCTCCTCATGCTCGAGTGATACTAAGTGCAGCAACATTTGCGTCCGGGCGACGTGGCGCAAGAATTTATGACCCAGACCTTTCCCGCTCGCTGCCCCGGCAATCAAACCCGGGATATCAGCTAGGATAAACTCATAAAGTGAGCCTAAGTGGGGTTCTTTAGTGGTAAATGGGTAAGCACCGATGGCCGAGGTGGCATTAGTGAAACTATTGAGGAGCGATGACTTGCCGGCATTTGGTAAACCAACCAAGCCCACATCAGCCATCAACGCTACTTCCACTTTAAATTGCCCTTCCTCACCGGGCTTACCTGGCGTAGCCTCTGTAGGAGTGCGGTTGGTTGAAGACTTAAAGTGTTCATTACCCAAACCACCCTGTCCGCCCTTGAGTACCCGTATCGTCTCACCCTCCTCAAGTAAAGTAAATGTCCGATCACGGTCGAGATCAGTAATCGTCGAGCCAACCGGTACGTCGATATACAAATCATCAGCGCCCTTACCAAACTCACTGCTCTTCCGCCCGTCTTCACCGTCCACCGCTTTGAATTCTTTGGCACCAGTGTACTTCGCCAACTGGTTCATATCGCGCACCGCTTTGAAGTACACATCACCGCCGTTACCGCCATTGCCACCGGCCGGGCCTGCCTTAGGACGAAACTTCATCGAACGCCAACGCACGACGCCGTCACCGCCGTCGCCCGCTTTTGCGTACAAAGTGAGTTCATCAACAAACATAAATCAAGCAGTTGTAGTAGCTAGCGCTGCATTTCGTCGTTATTGAGTACAAAGCGATAAGCTAGTGTCGTAATCACCGACACACACAGTGACGCTAAGAGGGCGTACCAGAAACCAGCCACGGCAAAACCGTCGATAAACGACGCCGCAAACATAAACAAGCCAGCGTTAATCACAAATAGAAAGAGTCCGAGTGTGACTACCGTAATCGGTAACGTCAGCACGATCAACACCGGCTTCACGATAGCATTCAGGAGCCCCAGCACGATAGCGGCAATAATCGCTGGATAGAGGCCATCGACTTGGACGCCGGGTAGAAGCTCAGCGACGAGCAGAAGCGCCAGAGAACCTACGAGAATTCGGATCAATATTTGTTGCATAGTTGCTAAACGGTACGCTGTTTTATCCCCTCTGTCAAACCACCACTCAACTTCCCTAGGGCAGACCTAGGGAATACGATGATAAAAGCCGAGATCAACATCTACGCTACCAGCACTACAGAGGCCGGACCTATGTTGCCCATAGGTCCGGCCTCTGTCAGGTACACGACTAGCTCCCAACGACGGTCGCTACAAAGTCGTCGAGGCGTTCCTGGGCGGGCGTAGCCACCGCTTGGCCCCGAGGATAGTTTGTCTCTACTTGAGTGACGTGGAGCTTTGGTCGCGCCAACGTCAGACCGAGCGTATGCAGTACCGGCTGTACGTGCTCAGCTACTCGCACCCCACCGAAGCTACCACCAGACACCGTTGCCAAAAACACCTTCGTACCAGCCACGACGTCAGCCTCCAGAGCGTCCATCGCTAGTTTCCACTCACCTGGAAACGAGTGGTTGTACTCGGGCACCACCATCACCACCGCATCTGCCGCAGCCACCTGGCGCTGCCAGACGTGTCGATCACTGTTGGTGTCTGTCTCATCGACCGTCCGGATTGTCTGCGGCACAGTCAGCACATCGCGCACATCGACCGCGGTTACCTCGACCGCGGCAGCTTCCAGCGCCGTCACCACCGCCTCATAAACTGCCACTGACGCACGGTCTTCACGCGCAGTCCCTAACATCACAAGTACGTGCATACACTTATTTTGTTACCAGTTGCCACCCATCCGCTAAAAGCGGTTCGGCTTTTTTAAACTTCACCTCCTTCGTCTCACCGTCTTTCTCGATAGTCACCAGGTCGTTCCGTCCCGGCGTTTTCTCGGCTACCCGAGGCTGCTGGTTCTTGCTCTGAGTAGAGCGAGCGCTCGTACCACCGGAGCGCTGCGCTGCTGCCCGCTCCTGGCGAAGCTGCTCCTCTTCTTTTTCCAGTGCTTGTGGTTGTACGTTTGGCAGCACGTCGATAATCCGATGCAGTACCGCCTCCTGCATTTCGCTAAACAAGCGCTTCCCTTCTCGTTTGTATTCTTGTAGTGGGTCTTTTTGTCCGTACGCTCGCAAGCTCACACTGGCGCGGGTGTACTGCATCACTTCGAGATGTTCCACCCATAAGATATCGATCATCTGGAGGGTAAGCTTCCGCAGTAGCTCGTACCAGACCTCCTCACCAAACTCATTCAGCTTTGCTTCGTGGACGTCTCGCACACTCGGCTCAATCGCCTCCATTTCTGCCAGTACTCGGTCGATTTCCTCCCGCTCACCGTAGAGCAGCTTAATCCGACGTTCGTACACTGCCTGGCGCTGTGTGTTCTGTACGTTGTCGTAGGCCAGCACCTGCTTCCGGGAGTCAAAGTGGAAGCCTTCAATTCGTGCCTGGGCACTCTCGAGCTGCCGCGTAATCATCTTGTTCTCAATCGGCTGATCTTCCGGGATTTTAAAGGTACCCATCAGCGACTTGATTCGGTCACCACCAAAGACCCGCATCAGCTGGTCTTCCAGTGACACCATAAACAGGGTCTCACCCGGGTCGCCCTGTCGACCCGAACGGCCCCGCAGCTGGTTGTCGATCCGGCGCGCTTCGTGTCGCTCGGTACCGAGCACGAACAGTCCCCCGAGCTCCCGGATTACTTTGGCTTCTTCTTCGGTTGCTTCCGCGCCACCGAGCTTAATGTCGACTCCGCGCCCCGCCATGTTGGTGGCCAGTGTGACCGCTCCTTTGCGACCAGCGTTGGCAATAATCTCGCCTTCGTGCTCGTGGTTCTTGGCGTTCAGCATCTCGTGCTTGACCCCAGCTTTCGTGAGTGCCTGCGACAGTGCTTCGTTAGCCTCGATCGACGCCGTACCAATGAGGATAGGCTGCCCGGTCTCGTGCACCGCTTTCACTTTGGCGATAATCGCGTCGAATTTTCCTTGCGTTGTTTGGTAAATCAGGTCGTTGTGGTCGATCCGTTGTGGTGGTACGTGGGTCGGTACCGGAATCACGTCCAGTTCGTAGACAGAATAAAACTCTTCCTGTGAGGTCAGCGCGGTACCGGTCATACCCGCCAACTTATCGTACATTTTAAAGTAGTTCTGGTAGGTAATCTGCGCGTACGTCCGTGACTCCTGCTGGATTGAC
>JAASSY010000019.1 GCA_021767645.1 Candidatus Parcubacteria bacterium
CACAAAAGCAAAACCGCCCGTACGGGCGGCAGCTTTTGTGGAGATGTGGGGACTCGAACCCCAGTCCGAATTAACAGACCAGTGTGATTCTACAGTGCGTAGTACTACTTTTGGTTTAAAAACTAAAGCTGGAAAGTGGCACAAAACACTTTAGTTTCGAGTGTGAAGAATTTCGTCTCCTACCTCACACGGCGGTAGAGGATATATTCTCATGGTATTACACCAACTCAACACTATGAGAACTCATGTTGAGTGATGTCGCCGAGGCGCTGGGCGAGCGTGAGCTCAAGCCGTACTAACTCAGAGAGTTAGGCAGTCGCGAAGGCGAAATCCTTAGCTGAAAAGTAAGGACTAGTTACGCTATTCTTTGCACGTAAACGTGATCACTGTTGTAACGCAGTCAGTGATCAGCTGCGACACTGCACACATTGGACATGCTAACCGTCGATGCCTAGCATCCCCGAACAGTATTGAAAACCTTCAGTACTGTTCGGGAATAATGTGCAGGGAAAAGAGAAAGAAGAAAGCTAAAGAAGTATGGGGTGAGCTTAGCGCTCACCCCGAAGTTTGCGAGGCAGTCCATCCGTAGCACGCAGAACGCGCTGTCTGACGGCACAGTCTCGAAAGTCTGTGCGGAGACCTCGACTGTTGTCTTTGGGGAACAGTCGATCGTATTCATCAGTAATCGCTTTGTCTCGCATTACTTGCGTTGCGTTGTCTGGCAGCCCCAGTTCATCGTTTGTCCAGTAACCTCCAGTACCGCTCATATTCTCCTCCTTATATTACTTCTTCGATACAGAAAGATGGTGCCAAGTGCAAGACTTGGCAGGGGAGGCAGCTGGCCGGTAAGGCCGCTGCCTATAGTTCAAGCAAATTGCTCGTGCGGACAGTATTCGTCCATCAGGGATTCTGTCCACTCCCATAAGGTTGTGAGACGACTTTTGGCACCATAGAGTGGTGTTGCTTGTAGCATGTCTTCATAGTCGAGCATGAAGTCGTGCACTCTACCATCGTAGATTTTGTCGATCACGAATCTCAGACGATTGGAAAGTTCTTCTTCAGAAATTCTTTCTTCTGGTTTGTCTTGGAGATTTTTGGGTATATCCCAGTGTTTGGATATGACCCGAACTGTATTTCCCATGTTTCCCTCGTTTGGTTCGATGTATTACCCCTCTGTAACACATCTTTCTGTATCGAAGTATTGTAATGAACTAGAAACTCTTGCGCAGGCGATCGAGGTCGCGTTTGGCGTCGCGTTCCTTGATAGCTTCACGCTTGTCCGCTTTCTTTTTACCACGAACGAGAGCGATTTCCAACTTGATTTTACCCTTATTACTATACCACTTAATTGGCACTATTGTCAAGCCGGCGGTGTTGAGCTGTTTTTCAAGCTTGGTTATCTCAGCGCGTGAGAGGAGGAGTTTGCGCGCACGTTCTGGGTCGTAGCTCTCGGGGACGTTTTTGGCTTGGTACGGCGTGAGGTGAGCACCAACCAGGAAGACTTCACCACCCCGGATAATGACGTACGCCCCAGCCAGGTTTCCCATACCACTGCGAACAGCTTTGACTTCGTGGCCATAGAGCGACACACCCGCTTCAAAGCGCTCGAGAATCTCGTAATTAAAGGTGGCTTTTTTGTTTTGGATATACGTCGTCATACGTCTGGCTACTATAGCAGAAACTATCGAAAAAACCTCCTTAAAAGCTCGCAATGCAAGGCAATTTCTGTATAATGGCCAGCACTATGAGCGATACACACAAAGAGCAGAACAACGAGTCATCGAACGAGATAACGAACCCGATGACACCCGAAGAGCAAGCGGTAGCGACCAGTAAAGAGGACGCGTCAAAGGAGCCAGAAACGACTGATACAGAGCCAGCTAACGAGCCGAAAGATACCAAGAAAAAAGACAAGCGCGGTGTTGGTATGCAGCAGTTGCGAGGTGCGGGGAAGCGGGTGCCGGTTGGTCCTGGTCCCGGTAATTTCTGGAACAATATTCTCACTACCGTACTGCTGCTGATTTTTATCATGGCAGCGTACAGCTACGTGGCGGAAAACCAGGATGAACCAGAAGAACTGACCCTCTCGCAAGTGGTCGAACAGGTACAAAATGGGGAAGTGGAAGAGATCGTGGTCCGTGGTTCCACCCTAGAGGTAAGCTACACCGATGAAACCCGCACTGACGGTGAAGCGAAGCGAGAAACCGACGCCGCTATCTCGGAAACACTCACTAACCTCGGTGTAACCGCTGAACAGTTGGCAGACATTTCGATCGACGTCCAGAACCCGACCGGCTTTGGCTACTGGGCAGGGACACTCGCTCCGTTCCTCTTCCCGCTGCTGTTCCTTGGTATCATTATTTGGTTTTTCAGTCGTTCGGTAAAAGGAGCGGGTATGCAAGCGATGAGCTTTGGTAATAGCAAGGCCCGCATGATTGACCCGGATGACACCACGCAAAAGGTGACCTTCAAGGACGTAGCGGGTGCGAAGGAGGCGAAGCAGGAACTGGAGGAGATTGTTGATTTCTTGAAGCATCCGAAGAAGTTCCTCGATATTGGTGCCGAGATACCAAAAGGGGTAATGATGATGGGGTCACCAGGTACTGGTAAGACGCTTTTGGCTCGGGCCGTAGCGGGAGAGGCTGGTGTACCGTTTTTCTCTATCTCTGGCTCGGAGTTTGTGGAGATGTTTGTCGGAGTTGGTGCGTCGCGTGTCCGTGACCTGTTCCAAATGGCCAAGAAAAACGCGCCAGCAATTGTGTTTGTCGATGAGATTGATGCGGTGGGACGAGTGCGTGGAACCGGTATCGGTGGTGGTAACGACGAGCGCGAACAGACGCTGAACCAAATCCTGGTTGAGATGGATGGCTTTGAACCCAACGCCAAGGTAATTGTGATGGCGGCTACCAACCGACCAGACGTGCTTGATCCAGCACTCTTACGACCCGGCCGGTTTGACCGGCGTGTCACGATTGATCTACCTGACCGCAGTGACCGGAAAGCTATTCTTGATGTGCACGCGAAGAAGAAGCAGCTCGCGGAGGACGTCGATATGGACGTGATCGCCCAGCGAACACCAGGCTTCTCTGGCGCTGAGCTCTATTCATTGGTGAATGAAGCAGCGATTCTTGCGGCGCGAGAAAACCGCAAGACGCTCAGTCAGTTTGACCTCATTCGTTCAATTGAGAAGGTCATGCTGGGGCCAGAGCGAAAGAGTCACGTACTAACCAAGAAAGAGAAACTTATCACGGCCTACCACGAGACCGGCCACGCCCTGGTCGCCTCGGTCTTGCCGTACGCTGACCCGGTGCAGAAAATATCGATCATCTCTCGCGGTCGTGCGGCTGGGTACACCCTGAAGTTGCCAGACCAAGACCGGAAAATGCAGACCCGCAAAGAGTTTACTGACGACATCGCGATGACACTTGGTGGCTACGTGACAGAAGAGATGATCTTCGGCGACCTCACGACCGGACCAAGCAACGACCTGCAAGTAGTGGCAAACCTAGCGCGAGACATGGTGACGAAGTACGGCATGAGTGCGCTTGGTCCAGTCGCACTAGAAGGCACTGGTGGTACTATGATCGGCGGCGGTATGAGTGAAGACCGGGGGTACTCACCTCAAGTGGCTAAGCAGATTGACGACGAGGTAATGAAGATCGTTGAAGAAGGGAAAGAGAAAGCGCGGGAAATCCTCACGGAACATCGCGAAGCGCTAGATAAAATCTCTGAAAAACTGGTTGATGTTGAAACCCTTGAACGAGATGAGTACGAAGCACTCCTGAAGCAGTATGGGGTAGAAGTGCAAGACGCGTACCGAGAAGAGATTCAGCAAGAGCTAGCGTTTGGAGATCCGAGTAAGGCTGCAGCTGTGGCAAAAACAGAGACTGCTTAAGTTGTGCACACAACTGACTTGTGTAAAAGATAGGTTCGGCTAGAGTAAGTATGTTGGAGGTCGTTCCCGCCAGGGAACGGCCTTTTCCGTGTTTAAACACTTAACGTTAACGTACATATAATTTCTTATGAAAATTGAAGTTAAGCAAATAAGTTTTGCTCACTTCACAGCCTTGTTGATGGGAGTTGTGATGTGTGCAGCACTTGTCGTTGGTTTGGCTCAGCCAGTTCAAGCGCAGGAACAAACTGCTGAGATTGAGGCTGAGACCACCACTGAAGAGAGGGTAGACGAAGAAGTATCCATCGAAGATGCAGAGGATTCAGCAGATGATGAAGCTGAAGAAGAAGAGGGGGAGGGCCAAGAATCAGCTGAGGCTGACAGCAGCAAACGGACGGAAATGCTTGCTCGCATTCAGTCGCTGCGAGCAGTGCTCGAAGACCGACGCGCGCAAGTGGAGGCTATGCGAGAAGCCCGAGCTAATATTAATGAAACAGCTCGTGAAGCAGTAGACAATGCTGCAACCCCAGAAGAGCGACGAGCTGCCCTGATGGAGCGCGTTGAGCAACTGCGACAAGTGGTTGAAGAGCGAAAGCAACAGTTACTCGAGTTCCAAAAAGAACGCATGCAGGCTGTACCAGGCAATGCTTCTGAAGAAGTGAGTCAGTCCTATGAAGATAAGAAGGACGAGATCAGCAAACGGCGCGCAGAACTCATGGAGCGAGTTAAGCAGTTACGTGATCGGATGAAAGATCGTCAAACTAAGGATGCAAAAGACGATACTACTCAAACGAAAAAAACTAACGACGACACTAAAAAAGAAACAACTGAAGCTACAAAGAAGGCTGTAGATGAGGCAGTGGAGGCAGCTGAAGACACTGCGCAAAAAGCAGTCGAAGCAGCGGAAGATGTTACAAAAGATGTACTCGAATCAACTGTCAAAGATATCGCAGAGCGGATTCCTGCCTTGTAGAATAAACGTGTGCGATAGACTATAAAAGCGGCCGATACGGCCGCTTTTATAATTGCTGGAGTTCACTTGGCGATAGCTCTTTGGTGATGAGGCCGTCTTCCATATACAGTACGCGGTCACACGGTGCAGCGTACTCTGGTTCGTGGGTGACCATGACGATGGTCTGTTTTGACTGTTGGTGAAGATCACTGAGGAGGTCAATAATCTGTTGGCCTGACACGGAGTCGAGGTTGGCAGTTGGTTCGTCAGCAAAAATAATTCTTGGTTTACCAGCAATCGCGCGGGCCACCGCGACTCGTTGCTGTTCGCCACCCGAGAGTTCGGCCGGCAGGTTTTTGTATTTGTTACCTAGACCAACGCTGGCGAGAGCGTTCTCGGCGGCTGCGCGCGCCTCAAGCCAGCCGCGACCGCGCATTAAGAGGGGAAGCATGACGTTCTCTTCAGCCGAGAGGTCGGGTACCAGGGCGTAGTTTTGAAAAATGTAACCCAGGGTGTTCAGCCGGAACGCCGTGCGGTCTTGTTCGCGTAGTTCGCTCACATCAGTGCCATCAATGACAACAGTGCCTTCGCTTGGTTCATCAAGTACTGAGAGTTGGTACATGAGGGTCGATTTACCAGCTCCCGATTTACCCATAATAGCGACAAACTCACCCGCTTGGATGTCGATATCGATACCTTTTAAGATGTGCACCTCCAGCGCGCCTTTACCAAAGCGGCGGTGAATGTTGTGGGCGGTAATAATAGACATAGAACGTTATTTACGACCAAGAATCGAGTTAAGGGTGTTTTGTCGGGCGATGAGCCACGCGGGGATAAGGCCAGCAATAAGCGTCACAATAAACAAGGTAAGAAAACGCCAAAACGTGCCTTCGGGGTCAGCGACTAAGATACCATCACTAAACGGAAATTGAATCGGGTTTTCTGCAAAGTAGGGGATGAGTACCGCATAGGTAAGCAGCGCGCCAAAGAGCGATCCGGTCAGGGCATAGAAAGCAGCTTGCGCGACGTAGGCAATTTCGATGACTTTCCGTTCAATACCGATACCTTTGAGGATACCAATTTGCTGCCGCCGCGAGACAGCGTTAATAAAGATGATGATAAAAATGGTAATCGAAGCCACCACAATACCAATCGAGCCAATGAACGTCCCGAGAACGTTCATAGTGTTTTTAATGTCGATAAGAAACTTCGGTAGGCTCTCTTCGTAGGTTTGAATCTTTGCGTAGTTGCCAATACTACTTTCACGCATGTGTTCGGCGACTGCTTGGTTCTGCGCTGGGTCAGCGAGCCGCATGACTATCTGGTCGGCGTTTCGGTCGAGCCGACCGAAGACGCGACGAAACTCGCGTTCCGGGATGTAGGCGGAGAGGTTGACCTCATCTACTTTTGACTCAATAATCCCTTTAATCACAAACTCCTTGGAGACGTCACCGACGGTCAGGCGAATGGTGTCACCAGTCTCAGCGTCAATCGTATCGAAGATATCACCAAAGTCGTCAGCGTACTCTTTGAGGTAGTACGCTCCGAGGAGAATGTATCCTTCTTCGTCTGCTTCCAAGTAGCTGCCGTCTCGCAGCAGATGAGAGAGGTTTGACATACTGTCTTCACGGGCTGGGTCGATACCCTGCACAATCAGCGATGCGGTGTCGCGTTCACCGCTGAGGTCACGGCGTTCTTTGTAGTTAGCTTCAGCGATGGCGTTGCCACTGTAGCGAACTGAGTAGTCGACGACTTCAGGGTAGGTAGTGATGGCTTGCACGACTGTGTTGGTTTCGAGAATGCGGTCCTCATCATCCTGGGCGGAAATAATGATATCGCCGAGTGCGTTTTCTCGCACCGCTTGCTCAGCTCCTTCGACTAGGCCGACCAGCACTCCAGAGACAGCAATCAAGTTCAGGAAGGTAAGGGTCATGACAAAAATAATCAAGACCGTCGTCCATATGCTGGCGCGTTGGATTTGTCGAAACCCGAGCAGCAGGCCGATGCGGAGATTGCGCATAGTTAATTGTCGTTTGGCAACGTCAGTACGTCACCGTCGGCTAAACCAGTAATTGCAACATAGCCATTGTTACCCTCGGCGGTAATAGTGATTGGTGTCTGGGTAGGTTCTGGCCCTGCCTGGTATACGTACGGGGTACCGTCAGCGGCGGTGTAGACAAAGCGTTTTGGTACACGAAGACTATCGGTAAGTTCAGAAATCGTGATCTCGACGTCGGCATTGAGGCCAGCTCGAAGCCAGTTGGTGGTGGTCGCCAGCTCAATGTTGGTTTCAAAATAGCCGACGCCATCGATTTCGGTGGCTCGGGGAGCGATGAAGGTGATCGTGCCGGTTTGTGGTTCTTCTGGATTGGCGTCAAAGTGGGCGGTAACAGTCTGTCCGGTGGCAATGCGGGTGATATCGATTTCTGGCACTCGAGCTACCAGAGTAAAGGTGTCGTTAGCCAGGAGTGTCACAGCTGGTGTCGTACGAGCAACTTCACCAGGAGACAATAGGACGTCGGTCACTGTGCCGGTGAACGGAGCGTAGATGGCGTAGTTTTGCAGCTGGGCATCGAGGCGGGATAGTTCAGCCTGGGCGGCACTGACAGCTGCGTTAGCGGCCAGGAGTGCTTCTACTCTCGGCGCAGCGGTCTCGCGTGAGGCAGTGGCTTCGGCGAGTGTTAAAGCGTCTTTAGCAGCTTGGATGTTTTGCTCGGCTTGGTCTTGGGCAAGTTCGTAGGCGCTTAAGAGAGCGGCGTATGAGGAATTGTCTGGGTTAGGGATGGTGATAGTCCATTTGCTGTTGTTGTACTGGTCACCAGCGGTGAATTCGAGACTGAGTCCACAGTCTCCTAGTGTGGTCGGCTGACTGGTGGTAAGCGGTATCGTCCCCGTCTCCAGGCCGCTGTACCGCACAGAGTAACCTGAGTCAGTGCTAGAACGATAGGCTTCGAGAGTGTAATTACCCTCTTCCGTGCAGGTGTATGAGCCAGTGATGGTTGGTGGAGTCGCTTCGTCTTCGTTATCGTCTGAACGAGCGGTTAATCCAGTGGAAAAGAGAGCAATCCGAGCTTGCTCCACTTTTTGCAGTTCGGTGGCGTTAGTCTGTTCCCAGGCGGCCCGCGCTTTAGCCACCGTGGCTTCAGTGACAGCAGCCTCCTCACTGGTTTGGCCGTTTTGCAGTTCATCACGCGCGGCTTCTGCCTGCGTGACGTTAGCCGCTGCCGCTTGGCGCGCGGCGGCCAGGCCACTGTTGGCAATGGTGCCGAGCAGTTCACCGGCCTGTACCAAGTCACCTTGTTCTACATACATGTCTGTCACGCGACCACTTTGCGGGAAAGCCAGCTCAACTTCGTTGTCTGCTTCGACAAAACCAGAGACAGAAACTGTCTCGGTGACCGGTCCGGTAGTGACGGTATGCGTCGGCTGCTCGGCACCTTGGTTGGTAACAGTCAAGTACCACAAAATACTGCCGCTGATCACCGCTCCTCCAACTATAATCATCCACCAGGAGACTCGTTGCATATAGGCTTTAGTATAGCAAGTCACGATACATTATTTCTGACTTATACAACGAGCAGTGGCAGGTAAAAACCCCTGTCCGCCTTCCTGGACTCGAACCAGGGACCACAGAGATGAGAAAGCCTGGGAGGCTTTCGCAAGACCTTGCCTACTATTTCGAGGTGACGAGAAATAGTGATAAGGTGTACGGCGACTGTAAGACGGAAGCTCTGCGCTTATAAAAACCCCTGTCCGCCTTCCTGGACTCGAACCAGGGACCACAGAGGTATAAGCTCTGCGCTCTAACCATCTGAGCTAAAGGCGGACAGGAGTTTTTATAAAACTGAGGCTATACTATAACGTGAAAACACAAGCGGCTCAACGACATGTGCTATCTCGTATCAGTCATGAGTATATGAAATATTACATATAAAACCTAGGCACAGGGTGCCTAGGTTATGAGATGCCGAACCTGCCAGCGGTGAGTTTGTGTAGGCTATGCACGTGGTTAAAACTCACGTTATTATTGAGTGTGATATGCACCTCAAGCAGTGCCCTATGTTCCTTGTTGGAAGTAAGACGGATTGCTGACAAGTTTTCGTGTGGTTGTAGGATATGCGCTGGTTGGCGACAAGGCGGCTCAGCATGAACCAGGTCGATATATTGACTGATATAGAGATGGGCTATGGGGTATTTAGGTGTGATGAAAAATACCCGGATCAAGAAAGTGTAGTCAACGACCAGCGTTTCATATTTAGTGTCTAAGGTAATCGGTCGTAGTTCTTTACAGAGATCGATTTCCAATCCAGCCACACAGCTTTTGGGGATGCACCCTTGTAGTTGCATGATTGCCTCCTGAGGTTAAGAACGCTTTTATATACTATGTTATTAGGGAGTAGAATTGTCAACTAAGTGACTGGTGTGTCCTATACTTTTATGGTAAGACAAAGACAGAGGTAGCAAGGAGCAAAGCGATGACATTACGAAGGTGGCTGCAGACGTCAGTTTCGTACCTGGCGCTCACGTACTACCAGCAGCAATGTGCAGCGAGAACCATGATGACACAAGAAGCAATCGATTATTTCCCAGCCCGGTCGGTGTATATCACCAAATTACCTGCAGACGCGTACTACGAAGTGACGGGTGAGGCGCCAGTCCACGAGCACTACTACGCTCTGTGTGACATGAACGGAGATGTGCTTACCACGCGACGCAAGAAAGAGACAGTAGAAATGTTCGCACGCTTTCATCGACTGCATGTACACACCGTACACTGAAATAATAACCCCGGCACCATGGTGCCGGGGTTCTCTTCGTTACTCCATATGGAGCTCTGCACCCAGGGCGGCCACTTTCTCAGCAATGAGCGGATAGTCACGGATGAGGTCGTGTGGTGATTGGCAGCTCTCGACCAGGTCGCGAGCTTCGTTGCGAGCCGCCTCAACTAACTTGAGATTTTTAATGGCTTCCATACCGAGGTCAGAGAGACCACTTTGCTTGGCGCCGTAGAGTTCACCACTGCCACGAAACTGGAGGTCGTGTTCGGCCAACTCGAAGCCATTTTTAGCGGTCGCTAGGGCTTTGAGCCGCTCTTTGGTTTTGTCGCTCTTGCTGTCTGTTACCGCAAAACAGTATGGCTGGTGTGTACCACGGATTACGCGACCGCGTAGCTGGTGGAGTTGGCTGAGACCGAACCGTTCAGCGCCTTCAATGATAATATTGGTGGCATTGGGGACGTTCACACCAACTTCAACCACGCTCGTCGCGACAAGTATGTCGAGGTCATGTTCGGCAAACTGTTTCATCACCTGGTCTTTTTCTGCTGCTGTCATTTTGCCGTGAAGAATCCCAATTTTGTACTCGGGAAAGATGTCTTTTTGCAGCCGAGCCGCTTCAGCGGTCACGCTCTTGAGGCGCAGGGCATTGGCTTTGCTTTCGTCTGGTTCATCAATGCGGGGACAGATGACGTACGCTTGTCGGCCAGCTGCGAGCTCACCACGGACGTGCTCGTACATCGGCTCGTGTTGGCCGGGTCCGATGACTTCCGTCTTCACGGGCTTACGTCCGGAAGGCATTTCATCGAGTAGTGTGATGTCGAGGTCGCCATAGATGGTGAGGGCCAAGGTGCGCGGGATTGGTGTGGCAGTCATCGACAAAAGGTGAGGGATACGCGCGTCTTTCTTGGCGAGTTTCTTGCGCTGGTTCGTACCAAAGCGGTGCTGTTCGTCAATAATAACGTAGGCCAGGTGCTTAAACTCCACACTTTTGTAGATGAGCGAGTGCGTACCGATGAGGATTGGGATTTCGCCATTTTTCACCCACTTTAAGAGCTGAGCTTTACCGATGGAAGTGGGTTTGGTCGGATCGACTTTGCTCGGAAACTTTTGACAACCCGAGCCAGTGATGAGACCGATGTTGATGGGGAGGTG
>JAASSY010000020.1 GCA_021767645.1 Candidatus Parcubacteria bacterium
AGCTACACACCAAATGAGAAACTGCTTGCCAAGTACGCCGAATTGATTGTTAGGTTTGGCTTACAACGTCCCGATGGTTCACCCTTACCCAAAGGCAGCCTGGTGCACTTTAAAGTACCCGAAGTAGCTAAGCCGCTCTACTACCATCTGCAAATAGCTATTTTACAAGCCGGGCACCATCCCCTTGGCGAGTATCTCCCGAGCTCTGATAAAAACTACCAATTTGAGAAAAGTTTCTACACAACCGCGAAGAAACACCAACGTGAATATATTCCTGAAACACTACTCAGTACACACATTACCGAAATCGATGCGACCATTTTGGTGGTGGCAGAAACAGATACTTATGAACTTGAGTCGATTAGCGGTAAGCACGTCATGGATCGTAACGCCGCATTTAAACCAATCAAAGACTTGAAATTCAAAAAAATGGATGCTGGCAAGCTATCGTGGACGATCGCCGTGTACGGGACCGACCACATGGCCAAGGAGGCTGGCATGACTCCAAAAGCCTTTTGGAATCAAATTGTGAAAGCGTGCTATCTCGACACTGACAACCCAGTCAAAGCATGGCGACAAATTGATCGGACAAGCAAGCGAGTGGCACAGAAACTGACTGACCTACAAATCAAGCAGTTGCACTGGGAGGGTCCTGACATGGACATCACTGTGGGAATAGGGAAGGACCGCTGCTGGCAAACCGGTGGTGGCAACAACATCCCTTCGTATGAGGTCTTCACCTCACCAGACATGCACCAAGCCGACGGCTGGATACGTTTCAACCAACCACACTTCCGATACGGGAAGCAAATTGAGGGAATCGAGTTGTGGTTTAAGGACGGCAAAGTCACAAGGTCGAAAGCAACCAAGAACCATGATCTCTTACAGAGCATGCTCAAAACAGCTGGTGGCGACCGACTAGGAGAAGTGTCGCTAACTGATAAACGCACCTCACGTATCACGAAACCTACTGGCGATATAATGTATGATGAAAACATGGGTGGTCGGTTCGGCAATACGCACATGGCTATCGGCTCTAGCTTCCACGACTGTTACACAGGCAATGGGAAGCGTTTTACAGACGCGAAGTGGGAGCAGCTCGGCTTCAATGACTCGGTTGTGCACTCGGACTTTGTTTCCACTACCGACCGAACCGTTACGGCTACACTCCACGACGGTAGCAAAAAAGTGATTTATCAAGACGGACAATTTACTATCTAACCCCGAATCACCAGAAAGCAATTCAGTAATCAACCTGAACTCACCATGACCATCGAAGCAATCCGCAAAAAAATCCTTACCGACGACGCGTTTGTATTGGAAGAAACGGCTAAAATTCAATATTTATATGGCCTAAAGCACGAAACTCGGTACGACCTGCCACGCCAAGAAGCTATTGCCAGCGAGTCAGTGGCTGAACATGTGTACGGCATGCATATTTTAGCTCACTATTTCTACCCACTAGAGCAAAAGGCAGCAAATGTAGACTTCAACAAAATTCAAACCATGATCACGTGGCACGACATCGACGAAGTAGAAACGGGTGATACTATTGGCTATCTCAAAACCCCAGCGATGCGAGCAGCTGAAGCAGACGCAGCAGCTAGGGTGATTGCACGCACACCAAGTCACATGAAAGACAGCGCTCAAGCAGTACTCACGGAGTACGAAGCACTGCAAACCAAGGCGGCTACGTTCGTGAAAGCGTTAGATCGTATTGAGCCTCTTTTTCAACTATACACAAAACACGGCAAACAGACATTGCACCGAATCAATGCAACGCAGGAACAGAGTGATAATTTGAAATATCCCTATGTCAAAGATTGGCCACTCATGGAGCGCTTTGTGGCAGTCGTAAGCGGCACTATGAAAACAGAAGGCTATTACGTTGATTAGCGTGCTACAATTTCCGCATGAGTGTAGTTGCTCCAGCTGACAGCTTCGAGATTAAAACCGAGGTCTTTGAAGGACCGCTGGAGCTTTTGCTGGAGCTGGTGGAGAAGCGCAAGCTACTCATTAACGACATCTCGCTTGCAGAAGTAACGGACGAGTACATGGCTACAGTGGCTGATATGCAAGAACGGTCGCTACCGAATACGGCTCAGTTTGTCCAGCTAGCAGCCACACTGCTCCTCATCAAGTCAAAATCGCTCCTGCCGGTTCTCGAACTTACCCGCGAAGAAGAGGAGAGTGTTGATGACCTCGAGCAGCGTCTCAAGCGTTACGCGCTCTACCGTGACCTAGGAGAACAGATCGGCAAACAGTTTGGAGCGACTGTGCTTCATGAACGTCAGTTTGTCCGGGATAAAAAACCGCTATTTGTGACTGACAACTTCACTACACTGGAAGGACTGCACAATGCGATTGGTGACGTTCTGGTGAACCTCCCACGCAAACAAGAGAAGCCAAAAGTCCGCGTTAAGCAAGTTATCTCACTGGAACAGATGATCGACCGACTCCACAACCGGATTCAACGCGAGTTCAAGGTTCGTTTTAGTGACCTCCTCGAGAACGAACAAGAAAAAGGGGTCGTGATTGTTGGCTTTTTAGCCATCTTAGAATCGGTTAAGCAGGGAAGTGTGTTGGTGGCACAGGCCACTCGCTTTGATGATATTGAAATAGAACGCGAAGGCAGCTCCGACAGCTCAGTGCCGCGATATATGTAATCAAAATGGCGCGCAGACAAAGCTGCGCGCCGCTTTCAGTAAAAAATGAAAGCTTTGTGGAATTATGGCCGCCACAAAACGGGTTCAGGGCCGGAGCCTGTCAGGCGCCGCCGGCAATCGACCAGTGTGTGAGGTTTCTACCAAACAAGAACGAATGCGGCGAACCGCGAATGTTGGCGTTGGTCATGCTGACCTCCTGTTGACATACGACCACACAACGTTACGTTGCCACATCACATGGTCTTTTCTGCGTGATGTTGCAGTAATATAGCATATATTATTGTATTGTCAACAGTAGACAAAGCATTCTCGGCTCTGTCAATTATTTGCTATACTGCAGTGGTAATATGACGTTAGAGCAACAACTCGAAGGGGTGCTGTTTTATAAAGCTGCGCCAGTAAAAAAACCGGAACTCATGCGCCTGTTAGATGTGTCGGATGAATCGCTGACAGCCGCTCTTCAGCGTTTAGCCGAACATCTCAAGCAGGGTGGTACCCGGCTACTTGAAACCACCAACGAAGTGCAGCTGGTAACCGCTCAGGAGCTCGACGAACTGATCGACGGAATGCGCAAAGATGAACTGAAGCGTGACATCGGCAAAGCTGGAGCAGAGACACTGGCTATCATACTCTATCGGGGTCCAATTGGTCGGGCTGAAATCGATCGAATTCGTGGTGTTAATTCCGCTTTTATTTTACGAAACCTCCTCGTACGCGGCTTAATTGAGCGTGATCAAGCTGGTCGCTCGTACACCTTTCAGACCACGCCCGCTTTGTTAGCGCACTTGGGGGTCACCCAGGTCACTGATTTGCCTGATTACGAGCAAGTACTCAACCAACTAGAGGCCTTTGAGGCTGAACAAGAAGCAGCTGAAACTGAACAAACATCATGACTTCGCTTTCACCACAAGACATGGCACAGCAGGCCAACCGCACCTCAGCGGTACCAGTACCACAACAACTTGCTTTGTTAGGTGCGTTGTTGCTGTTGTTGTTAGGTGGAGCAATTACACCAAAGTTACTCGCCTGGGTACAGGGGTCAGAACCCGACACAACTGCCACCGCGCACACCACTTCTACAACACCAAACACAACGGACACGAACCATACCACAGCCACCGCAGACTATTTTTCTGAACTTGATTTAACTGCGGAAGCAGTTTTTGTGTATGATGTCGTACGTGAAGAAACTCTCTTTAGTCGTGAGCCCAACACACAGCTGCCATTAGCTTCGATTACGAAACTAATGACTGCCATGGTGGCACACGAGCTTTTACAAGAAGATAGTTCCGTTATCATTGATGAGGCGGCTATTAGGCAAGATGGTTTTAGCTCTCTCTTACGTGATGAACAATTTGCCCGCAAACCGCTCACTGACTTGGTACTTATTTCCTCAACCAATGACGGAGCATATGCGCTTGCTACGGCTGCCGGATCTACACTAAATGACGAAGCTCCCGCTAACGCTTTTGTCCGTGCCATGAACGCTCGTAGTGAAGAACTGGGCTTTACGGAAATGTTCTTTACTAACCCGTCAGGCCTTGATATCTCCACCACTCAATCAGGTGGGTATGGTACTGCTCGCGAGGTTACAATGCTCATGCGTCACATACTGACCGAATACCCGGAACTGTTAACTGCTACAGCTGAACGCTCCATCTCTGTAACCAGCGAAGACGGCTACAGTCACGATGGTACTAATACCAACTACTACCTCGACGAAATTCCAGGGCTTATTGGTTCAAAAACCGGCTACACCGATCTAGCCGGTGGGAATCTTGTGGTCGCATTCAACGCCGGTCTAAACCGCCCTGTAATCATCACAGTACTCGGCTCAACCCGCCATGACCGCTTTACCGACGTCGTTAAATTGGTTGATGCCGCTACGCTACACATTGCCAGTCAACAATAACTGTTATGGAACTACTGATCATCAAAACGTTTACTCCAGCCTTGCTAGCTTTCATTCTTGGCATGCTCGTCACACCAGCCATTACACACCAGCTGTACCGACGTCGAGTTTGGAAAAAGCAGGCTGGGAAGGGGGCTGGCTACGGCGGTGGCGGTACACCGATTTTCGATCAACTACATAAAGAAAAGGACACAAACACTCCTCGTATGGGTGGAATTGTTATTTGGTTAGCAGTACTCTTAACCACGCTGGGAGTAGCACTACTCGAGTGGCTGCTACCAGACACAGCACTAGGATCACTCAACTTCTTCAGCCGCGAACAGACTTGGCTACCGCTTTTGGCGCTGGTCATAGGAGCTGGAGTTGGCTTCGTCGATGACCTACTCGTTGTTACTGACACTGGAAAGCATTTTGCCGGTGGTTTACCACTATCACAGCGACTCCTCGTGGTAATGGTTACAGCCCTGTTTATTGGCTGGTGGTTTTACGAAAAACTGGAAGTTAGCAGTGTTAGTCTGCTTAGCTTTGGTACACTAGATCTAACGTGGTGGTTTATTCCATTTTTTGTGTTCGTAGCGACTTGTGTCTATATGAGCAGTGTCATTGATGGCATCGACGGCTTATCTGGTGGTGTTTTTATGTTTATTTTTGCCGCCTATACCGGTATTGCCTTCTTCCAAGAACAGTACGACATTGCAGCACTGTCAGCTACTTTGGTTGGTGGTATCCTAGCTTTTTTGTGGTTTAACATACCACCAGCCCGCTTTTACATGACCGAGACCGGCATCATGGCACTGACAATGTGTCTCACTGTGATTGCGTTTATGACCGACACGATTGCTGGTGGGGAAGGCGTTTCCGTACTGCCGATTGTTGGTTTTTTACTGCTCGCTACTGTAGCCTCGAACACACTGCAAATTGTCTCCAAAAAGTTCTTCGGTAGAAAAATTTTTTTGGTGGCACCAATTCACCATCACTTTGAAGCTCTCGGGTGGCCAGCCTATAAAGTAACTATGCGCTACTGGGTGCTTGGTTTCGTCGCCGCAATTGTCGGTCTCTTAGTAGTTATCGCCCTGTAGGCTATGCGCACCCGACACATAGATCGGACGTTACTAACAATCGTAGCGACATTGGTCGGAACTGGTTTTTTTATCTTCCTCTCTGCCTCACTTGGACTTTTAGCACGTGATGGAGCAAGCTTGTCGTCAGTCGCACTGAGTCAGTTATTCTTTGGTTTAATTGGTGGTAGCATCGGATTATTCTTAACGTCACAGATCTACTACCGTAACTGGCGTAAGTACGCTTTCTACATCTTTCTCTTTTGTTGCCTGCTTACGTTAGCAGTATTCATACCCGGTTTGGGATATGAGCACGGCGGAGCACGGCGTTGGCTTGATATTTTTGGTTTTAGTTTACAGCCCGCCGAACTACTGAAAATTGCATTTATTATCTATATCGCAACCTGGCTCTCTGGTATCCATAAACACTTACAGAACTTCAAGCAAGGAGCTTTACCATTTATGGGGATTGTTGGCCTCGTCGGTGGTATATTGCTGCTACAACCAGATACTGATACGTTCCTCTTAATGGCCACAGCTGGCCTAGCGATGTTCATTGCCGCCGGCGGTCGCTGGCGTGATGTCGGTGTAATGGTCGGTCTAGCGATTATCCTTCTGTTGGTACTGGCTTTTACTCGACCATACATTATGGACCGTTTTACCACCTTCCTCGACCCAGAGGCTGACCCGCAGGGAAGTGGGTACCAAATCCAACAGTCACTGATCGCGGTCAGTACGGGTGGTGTCTCTGGTCGCGGTTTTGGTCAAAGTGTACAAAAATTTGAATATTTGCCAGAACCAATTGGCGACTCGATTTTTGCTGTTTTCTCAGAAGAGTTTGGTTTTATCGGTGGTACACTACTCATCGTCTTATTTGCATTTTTTACCTTTCGTGGTTTTAAAATAGCTACCCACGCCAAAGACATGTTTGGCATGTTACTGGTGGTAGGGATTATGACATTAATCGTCATTCAAGCTTTTCTCAACATCGCAGCTATGCTCTCAGTGGCGCCGCTAATGGGCCTACCTTTACCATTTATTAGCCACGGAGGCACTGCACTTTTGGTTACCTTGACTGCAGTTGGTATCGTCCTCAATGTGTCGAAATACCAAAAGAACGTCATATAGTCCGTGCTACACTTAGGCTACTATGGAACAGATTGGTCAACAACGCGTTGCATTTGTCGGTGGTGGAACTGGCGGACATTTTTATCCTTTGATTGCAGTGGCAGAGCGGCTACGAGACTTTGCAGCACAAGGTTATGACCTCGGCCTCTATTACCTAGGACCTGAAGTATATAATGAAACAGCTCTGACCGAGCAGGGAATACAGTTTGTTAAAGTTCCAGCTGGGAAGCGACGTCGTTACTTTTCACCCCTCAATCTGATCGATCCATTTAAAACTCTCTTTGGTATCTTTATCGCTGTTTACAAACTGTACGTCATCTATCCAGATGTCGTCTTTAGCAAAGGAGGCTTTACGAGTGTGCCAGTTGTATTAGCGGCATGGTTTTTGCGAATCCCAATAGTTATCCACGAGTCCGACAGTCGACCAGGTGCAGCCAACAAGCTAGCCGCCCGTTTTGCTCGCTATATTGGCATTGCCTACGACGAAGTAGCTTCATCGTTTCCCGTAGACAAGACAGCTCTGGTTGGTATACCTATTCGTAAAAACCTTCTCACAACACCAACGGAACCATTGGAGTCGCTCGGTTTACCGGTTGATAAACCACTACTGTTTATCACCGGAGGTTCACTGGGAGCAGAACGGATAAACAACCTAGTACTTGAA
The DNA here is from genome assembly GCA_021767645.1 of Candidatus Parcubacteria bacterium. GTDB lineage: Bacteria > Patescibacteriota > Minisyncoccia > Phycocordibacterales > UBA918 > OLB19. Next base: position 7,429 of record JAASSY010000020.1, read on the forward strand.
TCACTGGACGAGCTACTGCCACAATTCACCATTTTGCACCAAACTGGCCCCGCCAATGAGGCCCGTGTTAAAAAGACAGCTGTCGAACTGTTTGGCCAAAGCCAACTCCTTGAATCATACTTTGTCAAAGGTACGTTGACAGGTATAGAAATGCACCTAGCGTATTCTGCCGCCAGTTTTGTGGTCTCACGGGCGGGCTCGACGAGTATCTTTGAGATTGCCAGCAAAGCTAAACCTTCGATTATTATTCCGATTCCTGAAAAAATCAGTCACGACCAACGTACGAATGCGTATGCCTATGCCAGAGCGGGAGGTGCTTCAGTTATCGAAGAAGGAAACCTAACCGACGGCTTGCTTACTGCTGAGATTACCCGTATTATGCAAAACCAAGACGTTTATGCTGAAATGAGTCGTGCCGCACAAGCCTTTGCTCGACCGAATGCTGCAGAAGTTATTGCCAAAACATTACTAGAGATCGCGAATGAACATGTCTAATCACAGCAAACCAGTTGTCACACGCTTTGCTCCGTCACCGACGGGCTTTTTACACATTGGTGGGGTACGCACAGCCCTGTTCGCATACCTCTGGGCTAGGCAGAATGGTGGAAGTTTCATTCTCAGGATTGAAGACACTGACAAAAATCGAGAAGTGGCAGGATCAATTGAACACATAATGGAGTCATTACGTTGGTTAGGTTTGGAGTGGACTTACGGCCCAGATGTGGCTGGACCATTTGGTTCCTGTCTACAGTCGGATCGTTTAGAAACGTATCGGTCGTACGCCCAAAAACTAATCGACGCTGGACTTGCATATCCCGATCCGTACAGTACCGCAGAGGTCACTACGTTTCGTGAGCGAGCACAAGCGGAAAAACGACCATTTTTATTTCGTGAGCACCGCCCTAACGAGTTTGCAACCTGGGACGGCACAACACCACTACGCTTTAAGGTGCCTGAGGTAAAGCGCTATGAGTGGGAAGACGCTGTCCGCGGCAAACTCTCCGGTGGGGCAGAAATGCTCGATGACTTCATTCTCATCAAAGCTGATGGGTATCCTACCTACAACTTCGCCCACATTATTGATGATTATGAAATGGGTGTCACACACGTCATGCGCGGCGAAGAGTTTATTGCGAGTACACCCAAGTATTTGAGTTTGTACGAAGCACTTGGCATCGAACATCCAGTATTTGTTACCTTGCCGCCAATTATGGGACCCGACGGAAAAAAGAAACTTAGCAAACGAGATGGCGCAAAAGACTTACTAGACTATCGTACTGACGGCTACTTACCAGAAGCGATGCGTAACTTCTTAGCCCTCATCGGCTGGAACCCTGGCGGAGATGAGGAAATTTATCCCGATGCACAACTCACGGCAGCGTTTTCACTCGACCGTATCCAGAAGTCTGGTGGAGCGTTCAATGAAGAGAAGTTGAAATGGATGAACGCACACTATCTCAAACAGACCAGTACAGACTTCAAGCAAACGTATGTCGCCAACGCACTGCCAGAGACCGTAAAGCAGCTACCACAATACAGCACTGAACGTCTCAATAAACTTGTGCCGACAGTCCTTGAGCGAATACATAACCAAGTTGAGATAACTAGCGCTGCAGAGGCAGGGGAGTACGACTGGGCTTTTACAGTGCCGAACTACAAAACTGAACTTCTACAGTGGAAAAATGATTCGACAGTGACAGCTGCTGCACCACGACTTTCGACACTCAAAAGCCTACTTCAAGAAGCTTATTTTGCATCACCTGATGATATAAAAGCTGCCGTCTGGGACTACGCAGACGCAGAAGGGAGAGGGGAAGTGTTGTGGCCACTACGTACCGCACTCACTGGACGCGAGCGCTCTCCTGACCCTTTCACGTGCGCCTATGTACTAGGTCAAAGTGAAACACTCACCCGAATAGATGCAGCTATCACCAAACTACACCAGTAGTTGTGCTAAAATACTGATGATATGCGAACCAAACGCGTAGCGGCTTTTATTTGCGGCCTTTGTCTGTTGCCAGGCTTTTTTCTTGGCAGCAATCTCGCCACCGCCAACACAGAGGAAGTGAAGCGGTTACAAGCCGAAATTGAGCAGAAAAATGACCGGCTATCATCTATCGAAGAAGAAATCCAGGCGTTTGAAGCGGCTTTGATGGAAGTGGGTGCCGAGAAAGACACCTTACAAAAAGCCATCAACCGACTTGAGTTAGAGCGCGACAAAGTACAGGCCGATATTAGATACACAGAAAACCAAATCGATTCTACTGATCTTGAAATCAACAAATTAGCGTTTGAGATAGATAATACCGAAGCCACGATCGCAAGCAACCGCGAAGCCGTCGGCGGAATTTTACGCAAAATGGCCACCAACGACGATGAGACGTTGATTGAAATGATGCTGCGAAACGAAAACATCTCAGCCTTCTGGGAGGAGTTTGACTCGCTCGAAACGGTAAAAATTAATATCTCTGCTCGCATTGCCGAACTCGAACGTCTCCAAGCAACACTGG
>JAASSY010000021.1 GCA_021767645.1 Candidatus Parcubacteria bacterium
CCAAAAATTTCCTTGCAACTTCTTTCGCCTAGCGGCGGAGGGGTCTGGGGAGGAGCCGCACAAAAATGAAAGGAAATTTTTAGGGTTGCTGCGCGCGAGGTCACGAGTGCGCCCCGAGGCGCGGTACGGCATTATCACACGCCCCAATGCGTACGCAGAAGTACAAAGCCACCACGCGCCCCGCGCGTTGCGATCATTCTTTTTCAAAGTAGTTTCGAGCGAAGGTAAGGATTTGATCACGAGTACAGGAAAGAGCGCTGCTTCGGCAGCGCCTTTTCTGTTCGTGATCCCACGAGTAAACAGTGTATAGACACTGTTTACGTGGGAATCGAAGAGGTTGCCTGATATTTCTTTAGAAATATCGACAACCTGTACCGTTCATGTAATGAAAGAGTTCCCCGTGGGGTCACAAATCGGCCAGCGCTAACACGAAAGTGTTGGCGCTGTTGCCGTTTGTAGATCCCGCGGGGAATCGAACGGCGGAGCCGGTACACAAGACGAGCGGAGCGAGGGCTTGTCGGCGAGCCGCGTCCAGCGTTCTTAGGAGCGAAGCGAGTTAGAAAAAGCGGGACGATTCCTGTGCCTGCCCACTGTGCGTGGGAATCGAACCAGCGGAGCAATGTTTCGACTATTCTTTATGCCGAAACGAGCGAGCTGCGTCCAGCTGCAGTTGTGAGCTTAGCGAATTACTGACAGCGGAATCATTCCCAGCAAGACGAGCCAATGAACATATCATGGTATGTTCATTACCGAGGATGTGCCTTAACGACTTGTTTGCGAATCAATAGCTCGGTAATTAATACTGAACTGAGTAGAATGAGCGCAATGGGGAAGAGGGTCGTGGTGAGGGTGTAGTTACCCATGGCTCCAAGCGCCAAGCCATACTTTAATAAAGTGAGCGAGAAGGCAAGCACTGATTCGTCGTGCGGTTGGTGCCAAGCTTTTCGGTAAGTTGGAAGAAAACCAAGGGTTTCGATACCGGTCAGAATAATGACTGCGATTAGTGGGTTGGCAGTGATAACCCAGGCTGGAATCGCTGCCAGGGCACCAAAGAGACTGAGCTTGTCCGAGCGAGTGATACGGTAGCCACCGTTTCTGAGAGCAAAGCCAGCGATGAGACATGTGGTAAGGGAAGTGGCAGCGGTAGCCCAGGCACCAGCTCCTGCACCAGCGGTGAGCTGAGCGACAGCAATGGTGGCAGTGATGGCAGTGAAGATAATCCAGGAGAAGGCGTGTGGATGAAGTGTTTTTTGCACGACACCGATGAGGTAGGGGAGGTAATTTATAAAAGCGACAACCGCCGAGGCTGCACCCAGCACTAGTTTCCAATCGTACTCCATAGGTCACCCTAGTGTAGCAGGTTTCTCTAGCACGGTCGGTCAGAGGGTGTAAAAACATGCTAAAGTAGGCCAATATGGAACAAACTGCACAGAAAGATCGTAATTTTTATACGCACATTGCTTCACTCTCGCTCACCAAACTATGTGATGGACTGATTGACCCAAAGTTAGTTTTAGCTTGGCTCTTGACGACAGTGGGTGCCGGGGCTTTGTGGGTCGGTATGCTGGTGCCAGTCCGTGAAGCTGGGGCGTTACTACCGCAGCTCTTTACTGCAGAGCCGATTCGACGGTTGCCGGTACGTAAGTGGGCGTGGGTAGCTGGTAGTATCGTGCAAGGGTTTACTGCAGCCGGGATAGCTATCGCCGCGTTAACGCTTGAAGGAGCAAATGCTGGAATAGTCATCGTTGCTTTGGTAGCCCTATTAGCAACTGCACGCAGTATTGGCTCGGTGAGTTATAAAGACGTTCTGGGCAAGACAGTAGCAAAACCACTGCGTGGTCAAAGTGCTGGTACCGCGGCGTCGGTGGCGGCAGCTGGAGTTTTCTTATTTGGATTTTTATTAATGACCGGTCTGATTGATCGCTACACGCTGGTGGTGAGCGGTCTGCTGTTAGCTGGTGTTCTTTGGATCGTCGCTGCGACAATTTTTGCTTCCTTGCAGGAAGTACCAACGGCACCAGCTTCTCCGACGACGGTAGGCGTGTGGCGAACGTACTGGCAGTACCTGACAACTGACCGAGAACTGCAGCGACTTATCGTAGCCCGAGCGCTGCTACTTGCGACCGCGATCGCGCCACCGTACCTGATTTTGTTAGCTGGCGAATCGACCGGCGGAACCTTTACCGCACTTGGTGCTCTTGTCATAGCATCGTCTTTAGCTAGTTTAGTGTCCGGGCATGTGTGGGGTGTGTTCTCAGACCGCTCTACCGCAAAAGTACTACAGTACGCTGGTATGCTATCTGCTGGTGTGTTGGCGGCGGCGGTTGGGTTAAGTAGCGCGGGTTACTTCGCCAATGTCGTGGTGGTAGCTGCGACGCTGTTTATGCTCATGGTGGCGTACCAAGGGGTACGCATTGGCCGTTCGACTCATTTAGTGAACATTGCTGGGGAACATACACGCACTAGCTACACAGCTCTATCAAACACTATTATTGGCGTTGCGCTGCTCGTCACGGGTGCTTTTGGAGCACTGGTACCGGTGATCGGACTGGTTGGCGTAGTAGTGAGTTTGGCTGTTATGTGCGCACTGGGCGCCTGGGTGTCGACGTATATGACAGGTTAGAGGAGTGCACAGGGTTATGTACCTAGTTATGGGCAGGCTTCTACCCACACTTACCACCAGCTTTATACACAGGTTTATGCACAAATGGCTTACTTGAGCCACGCCACGTCCTGGCGATTTGTCTATTGACCATTTTTCGCAACGTGACAGTATAGTAGTAGGTTTGCGTGGTGGTGATTTTATACTCACGCTTGGAGGCTACCAAGCATGGGCACGCAAGCCGAAAGCTCTACGTTGTACAGCAAAAGCGCCCTTCGGGGCGCTTTTGCCATGTAGTAAAAAGCCTCACCCAACAGGGTGAGGCAGTCTGTATCGTCAGTTTGGTTTTTGTACTAGGTACAGATTCCAAACATCGGCTGATTTAAAACCTTTGGTCTGGTCTCGAACTCGTATCTTGAAACCTGCTAATTCGAGCAACTTACGCTGCTCTGTGTTAGACAAGATAGTGAAGTGGCGGGTGTCATCCTTATAGCCAGCAATGTGGCTAGTCGGTAAACTGACAAGCGCTAGACCTCGAGGTACAAGCAACTGAAACATATTGCTTGCCGCGTACTGTATCTCGTTCTCTGCTACATGCTGTAAGACCGACAGGCAGAGTATGCCGTGGTACGGACCTCGCGGCATTGTCTCCCAGTCTGCAACATTGCTTTCGTAGTGTTGCAGGTATGGATAGGTGGCTCGTGCTATTGCAACAAATGACTGTGCAATGTCACAGCTTTCGTAGTTGCAGTCAGGTAAAAACTGCTTAAGTGCAGGGTAGCGCAATCCACCAGCAGCACCAATGTCCAAGATCTTGCCATTGCTTGGGTGTTCATCGTTGAAATACCCAGCAAAGGTTTTCAGTTGCTCGTCAAGAAAGTACGGGTTGCGCCCCTGCAGGTAGCGCTCGGGGTACCGCTCGTACCACGTTTTGGTTTGGTTGGTTGCGTCGCTCATGTGAGCCTCCCTCGCGTCAAAAAACGTACTAGCGTAAGACTAGTACGTTTTACGGAAAAAGCAAGCGTCGCAACGCTTATTTTGTCTTTAGGTGGACGTAGATATCTTCCAGTGCTCGTACACCGTCACCAGCTGAGATGTTGTTCTGGTGGTACTTGATGTTCGTACAGTCACCAGCTGCCCAGATACCTGGTGTGGTGGTTTGTTGTGTCCACGGGTCAATCTCTATGCGGTTGTAGTCATCCAGGGTGACAGCGTCAGCTATAAACTGGGTGTTGGGTACCATACCAATCTCAACAAAGATACCTGCAACCGAGAGCTGTTGTTCGACACCGTCGGCATCAGTGTAGGTGAGGCCATTGACGAACTGGTCACCAGTCACTGCGGTGATGGTAGCGTTACGAATCCCGGTCATGTGCTCATGCGCTAAGACTTTTTCTACTGTCACTGGGTCAGCTTTGTAGCTATCGCTACGTTGTAGGAGTGTTACGCTTTTGGCGTACGCGAGGAGTTGAGCAGCAGTTTCAAACCCCGCGTTACCACCACCGATAACAGCAACGTCTTGACCGGCAAACATTGGTCCGTCACACGAAGCGCAGTAGGTGAGTCCTTTGTGCTCAAAATCGGCTGCTCCTGTCGCTGGTAATTGCCGACGCTGCGAACCGGTTGCTACTAGTATCGCCCGAGCCTCAGCAGTGCTACCGTCTTTGAGTGTTGCGGTGAATATGTCGCCAGTTTTTTCTACCTTTGTGACAGTTGCTGTGTCGTTGATGGTGACGACATCATCAGCGTAGGTTTTAAGGTGAGTTTGTAAATCTTTAGCAAGCTGGTCACCACTGATTGAAGGGGTACCAATCCAGTTTTGGATATCGGGAGAGACAATACTCTGGCCGCCCCACTCGGGAGTGATAAATAGTGTCTTCAGTTGCTTGCGAGAAGCGTACACCCCGGCTGCTGTTCCGGCTGGGCCGCCGCCAATAATAATCAAGTCGTACATGTACGGTAACAGGTTGTTTCACTAAATAACCCCAGTAGGATACCACGGCTCAATTGAACGTGCATACTAGTCCGGGCTATACTACTGCTATGATAGGTAAGACTAGTGCTACAGCCCTAACACTCAACGAACGAGCAGTACGAGCAAACGCCGGGATTATGTTCTTGCTTGGTTTGTTTGCATTTATGCAGGCGTTCTACCTGCAAGAGTACCTTCTTATTAAGGTGGTTGTCGTACTCTTTTTCGTGGATTTTAGTATTAAAGTCTTTGTTGGCCCTCGGTGGTCACCGCTTGGCCTGGTAGCGCGCCGAGTTGTGCGTGGACAGACGCCAGAACCGGTACCGTATAGTCCAAAACGAATGGCGTGGAGTATAGGCCTAGTCCTGTCAGGAACAATGATCGTACTGCTATTTGGATTGGGTGTACAAGGCTTGCCTAACCTAGTTGTGTGTAGTGTCTGTCTGACGTTCATGTTCAGCGAGGCAGCTTTTGCTATTTGCCCAGGTTGTTTGTTGTACGAATGGTTGCTCCATAGAGGCTGGGCGCCTTTTTAAGGTACATAAAAACAGCGCTCGGAGGCGCTGTTCTTTATTCTCATAGTAAATGCTGAGACGAAGCTTGCTTAAGCTTTGAACGTCGTAAGAAGGCCGGAACTGGGGTCAAGTTTCTAACTATAATTTTTCACTACGCTCGAATTCTAGTAAGAACTTTCTCCCCGGCCTCGCTGCTTCGTCGCACAAGGAAGGTGCTCCTCAGATCGCTGCGGCTCGCAGTTCCCGCAAAGCTTACTTAAGCTTTGACCTTCTTAGGAAGGCCGGAACTGCGCCCCAGTCTTCATCATCGTCTTCGTCCATAGGGTCGACTGGTCGTGGTTCAGTTTTTACTGATGAGTCAGGTCGTTCCTTCTCGTTATGTGGTACTGCTGTGGATGCATCGCTCGTTGCCACAGGTTCCTCCTCGGTTTCTTTGCGTCGAGAGGTTGGTAGCGAATTGAAGATACGGCCGCGGCCTTCTTCGGACTCTGTCGTTTCGTCGTCGTTGCTGCTGCGGGCCGGGGCACGGACGACAGTTGAATTACTGGTATTGAGTTCTGAGTCTGGGAAACCAGTAGCAATTACAGTAACTTTGAGTTCGTTCTTCTTCAACTTCTCGTCTTTGATGGCACCGAAGATAACTTTTGCTTGCGGATCGATACTTTCAGTAATGACTCGTGCCGCGTCTTGCACTTCAAGCATACCAAGGTCTTCACCGCCAGCAATCGCGAAGAGGACACCTTTTGCGCCAGTGATTGACACTTCAAGTAGCGGTGAATTGATAGCGGCCTTGGCTGCTTCCTCTGCTCGCGTGTCGCCAGAGGATAAGCCGATACCCATAAGGGCTGATCCGGCGTTTTCCATAACACTACGGATATCAGCAAAGTCAACGTTCACGATACCTGGCATGGTGATGAGGTCAGAGATACCTTCTACAGCCTGCTTCAAAATATCGTCACACATTGCAAAGGCATTCTTCACAGTGGTTTCTTTATCGACAACAGCGAGGAGACGATCGTTCGGGATGATGATGAGCGCGTCAACTTCTTTCTTCAGCTCTTCAATACCTTGCAGCGCTAGGCGCATGCGCTCTTGTCCTTCGAACAAGAACGGCTTAGTGACCACGCCGACCGTGAGTGCACCACTCTCACGAGCAATCTTGGCGGCAATCGGGGCAGCGCCAGTACCGGTACCACCACCCATACCACCGGTGATAAAGATCATGTCTGAGCCCTTCAAGGAATTGGCAATTTCTTCACGGGTTTCTTCAGCTGCGCGACGACCCATGTCTGGGTTACCACCAGCACCAAGGCCGCGGGTAAGGTTTTTACCGATGTGGATTTTCTTCTTGGCTAATGAGTGGTGTAAATCTTGGGCATCGCTATTGATAGCGACAAACTCTACGCCTTTGATTTTTGACGTGACCATGTGATTCACAGCGTTGTTGCCTGAACCACCGATACCGACAACTCGGATTCGTGCGAATGATTCTACGTCTGATTTAATTTGTTCCATGACTATCTTAATTCACTACATCATCTCCATCCCTAGAGACCTTGCTGGTAAGTAGGAACATAATACACGCTCTTTATTCAGCTGTCACCATATTGACAGAAATGAGTTTCGTGTGTTTTTGAAAGTCGGCTGAAATACCGTATTAGGGTAAAAATTGGCTTAACCAATTCACAAATGAATTTTTCGCCTTTTTGGCAGCAGTGATAGGAGAGTTGTCACTGATGTCGTTGGCACCCCACATACATAGGCCGTAAGCCACTGCCCAGGAAGCGTCTTTAATTTTACTGTTGGTATTTGTTTCTAAAGAAGCGATACGAGAAGGTAGGTTTAAAGCAGCTCGAGCTAAGTCTTGTACCGTGTTCACGCCGGAACCACCGCCGGTAATAATGATGCCAGCAGGTAGCAGACCATCACGTTTGATTTTTTTCAGGTGAGCGTCGATGAGGCTAAAGATATCGGTGAGTCGGGCGGCTACTATATCGTCGAGTTTCTTGCGTGAGTAGTTCGTGCTGGTCATGCCACCGCGTTTAATTTTTTCCGCTTCTTCAAGTGGCACCTTGAGACCGAGTGCGATGTCGTTGGTGATGTCGTTGGATCCGATTGGGAAGACTTTAATGGAAATAGGCACACTGTTCTCGAAGACTGCGATGCTGACTGTTTCTGCTCCAATGTTAGCGAGCACGCAGCCAGCTCGTTTTTGGGCTTTGGTTAGCATGACAAAGCTGGCAGCCAGCGGCGAGGCCATAATATCTTCTACACCAATACCAGCGTTTTCAATGGCGACTACAAGATCATTTAAATGTTGTTCAAAGGTGGTAATAAATAGTGATTCGACTTCGAGTTTTGTTCCGTGCATCCCGTGCGGTTTACCGAGCACTAATTCGTTATCGATATAAAAGGCGAGAGGAATAGCGTGTAGGACTTTCCGGTTAGGGATGTTATCTTGGATTCGGTCTTCACTATCCTGCGTTGCTTTGTCGATATCATGCTGCGTTATTTCTGAATCAGCCCGCGAGGTAATGACCTCACCACGTGAAGTGATTTCATCAATACCGATGCCACCAATTGCGACATACGCCCGTTTTACTTCAACACCAGCCGCTTTTTCTGCTTGAGCGACTGCGCTACGAACACTACGCACCACGTCGCTGTCGTTGATGATGTAACCGTTACGTAGCCCGCGACTTTCGGCGAAGCCAGTACCGATAATTTGGGGCAGGGCACCATCATTTTTACCTTTCGGGATACGTACAATAACCACCTTCACTTGATAGGTGCCTACATCAATACCGGTGATGATTCGTTCTGACATAGTTATGTTACGTAAGGTTAAACTGGCGGACGTACTTTTGTTCGAGCCGGTCCATTGTAGCGCCATGGTCATAGCCTTTCAAATGGAGACAGCCGTGGATAAATAAAAAACCATGGTAACCACGTGGGCTTAAAGAGAATTTCTTGGCCTCTCGGGCAGCAATTCGTGGAGCGATGACTATTTCCCCCGCTGTTGCTGTCAGAGGGAAGGAGAGTACGTTAGGCACGTAGTCCTTGTTGCGATAGGTTTGGTTGAGCTGTCGTGCTCGTGTTTCACCGACAAAGGAAAGTGATAGTTGGTACCGTTTGCCTAGTATAGCTTCTTTGATGTCTTGGTACGGTAAGTTTGGGTAGTGTCGTACAGTACTATGAATTGCAAACGGTTCCATGCCACTATGGTAGCACACTCATGCAGGTTAGATAACGAAAAAACCCACTCTTTGAGCGGGTTTTTCAGAATACTACTTATCGTCGTCGGCCTCGTTCTTGGACTTTGCCGAGTTTGAGGAGTCGCTCGTACTCGGCTTTTTTATCAAGCTTTTTGAGGCGAGCAGAACGACGAACGTTATCGCTCTTGGTACGAGCGTAGTAACGCTCACCACGCATACGAGGGATGATGCCTGAGCCTTGCATACGCTTCGTAAAGCGTCGAATGACGTTAGCGCTACTCTCGTTGGTGTTCTTTTCCACTTGTACGTTTGTTGCCATAGATGGCCAAAAGGATAGCATTTAGCTTCTGAAAGCGCAAGTACTATTTTGGCAAATTATATGATGTACGCCGGTTCAGGTGCGGCACGAGTATTAGTCAGCAAAACACCGGCTTTGGCGCCGGTGTTAATAGTCTAACTTACTTTTTCAGTTGCGACCCGACTGGAGCGTCTGAGTTTTGTAATGAGCGTCTGGACATCGATTTGCTCTTGGTTGCGGGCTCGCATATCACGTAAAATGACGCCGTTTTCAACAAATTCTTTCTGTCCAATGATAGCGACGTACGGTACGTCTCGAGCTTCAGCGTCGCGGAGCTGGGCTGAGAGTGAATCATTAGCCAGGTCGTGGTAAACGTTGATGCCAGCACGACGAAGCTCGTCGACCAAGATGAGGCTCCGGACTTTTGGTCCAAAACCAAGCTGGACAACATAGATACCCCGGTTGGTGGTGGGAGCTTTAGGTACGCGACTCGGTGCTTTTTTGTCTCGTAGAACCACTACAGCACCAGCGGCTGGTGTGGTTTGTTTACTGGCTTGGTGGACGAATTCATTATAGCGGCCGCCGCGAACGTACAGTGGAGCGTGGTCAATTCGACG
>JAASSY010000022.1 GCA_021767645.1 Candidatus Parcubacteria bacterium
AGTTCAGCGATTTCGTACGACAACGACGCGTAGCCACTGGAGACGTTTTTTAGTTTATCGAAAAAACCACGCATCAGTTCGCGCAGTGGCATCTCCACGGCCAGCAAGGTGCGGCCATCACCGAACACCTCGGTATCGATCACATTTGCCTCGTGATCGAACAACAAATTCATGACTCCACCCATATAGTCACCTGGCATAATGATTTGCCCCAACACCCACGGCTCTTCTACCGACACCGCCTCGCCATAGTCAGGAAAGCGTGAAGCAGCGTACACTTCCTCCGCCTCACCATCCTGGTGCGTAATCTGATACGAAATAGATGGTGAAGTAATAATCAATTCAATATTGAACTCTCGCCGTAGACGTTCTGTCACGATTTCTAAGTGCAGCATTCCTAGAAAACCACAACGAAACCCGCGACCAAGCACGCCAGAACTTTCCTCCTCAAACGATAACGATGAGTCTGACAACTTCAATCGCTCGAGCGACTGTCGTAACGCTGTAAAATCATCTTGACTCTCAGGAAACACCGACGCCCATACTACTGGTCGTGCTTCTTTGTAGCCTGGTAGAGGTTCAAGCTGCGCCTTCTCTTTCATGAGAGTATCTCCCACTTTAGCCACATCAGCTTCTTTAATACCCGTCACGATATAACCGATATCACCAGCTTCTAGACAAGTTAGCGGTTGCTCAGTGGGAGCCAAGACACCAACTTCAAGTGCTGTAAACGTACTACCACTAGCGTTGAAACGAAGTTGGTCACCCTTCTTTACCGAACCGTCAAATACTCGTTGGTAGACAATAATGCCGCGATGATTGGAATACTCGAAGTCGAAAATGAGTCCTCGGTAACCATCTTTTACACTGGTACGCGGGTCATCGATCCGAGCACAGATCGCATCGAGTAGTCCTGGCACACCTTCACCGGTTTTACCGGACACGGTCACAATATCCTCTAACTCACAGTCAATTAAGTTGATGATTTCTTCTGACACCTCATCGACCCGCGAGTGTGGTACGTCGATTTTTGTGAGTACCGGGATAATTGTTAAATCTAGATCCTTAGCCATCTGTAGGGTGGTTAGTGTCTGTGCCTGGACCCCCTGCGTACTGTCGACCAATAACAGTACACCCTCAACAGCGTTGAGTGCCCGCGACACTTCATAGGAAAAGTCGATGTGTCCGGGAGTATCTATAAGGTTAAGAATATACTCCTCATCTTGGTACTGGTAGTGCATCCGAGCTGGCTGCAATTTGATTGTAATCCCCCGCTCACGCTCAAGCTCCATTGAGTCGAGTAGCTGCTCTTTCATAAGACGCTCTTCCACTGTTTTCGTCACTTCTAGCATCCGGTCTGCCAGTGTCGATTTGCCGTGATCAATATGAGCGATAATACTAAAATTCCTGATATTCATAGCACCTGTTGTCGATACTCTACCGCAAACACGGGCTAAAGTACATCTTCTTGGCTCGCTAGTACGTTAGTCTTAAAAATACGACTCTTAAATGAATGCCCAATTTCTAATAGCTCTGGTGAGCGCAGAATGTAATACGTCGCAATTACCGCCAGCACACCCACAACCCCAGCTACCATACCTTGCATAAAAATACCAATAAACACTTCTTGGTTCACCCCTTCAACGACAAAGTTTAATGTCGCATAGGCAGCAGCACCACCGGCGATTGCTGCAGCAAGGGAGCGGGTAAAATGGACCCCAAGCCAGCCTAACGGTAGAGAAAAAACGCGCGCTGCACTCACGAGCAGTACTACTGTTTGTAGACAACTCATTACCACAAAACCAACAGCTAGTAGCAATACTTCAGCACCCGCCACATCACCTACCCGAAATACCTCAGCCATAGTGATAAACCACGTTTGCTCCGCTGCTCCGACCTGGTACAACCAAGCGGTGATACCAACACCTGCTAATGTACTAAGAACTGAAACTACCAACGGCAGCACCGTCAATCCACCAGCGTAAAACGTCCTGATGATAAGCAAGTTAATAGCTTGCGCAAAGAGTGATATACATAAAAAGGCCAGGACAGCAGCCGTCAGGCGTGTATCAGCCCAATCAAACGCACCACTACCAAGTACTACACGTACGAGCTGAGCTCGTAAGATAATAATGAGAGCGATAATTGGTACCGACCAGAAAATAATGTGGCGCATGGCAGACAAGACGTGCTGACGAAAGGCGTCAAAGCGCTGCTCAGCAAAATGCTGTGCCAACAGCGGAAACGCCGCTACTGAATAACTAGCTCCCACGATCGCGAGTGGTACCGACTGTAAATTAAAAGCGAACTGGAAGACCGAAACTGAGCCAACCGTCATGAGACTAGCGATAGCAACGAATGCTGCCAACGCCACTTGCTGCGAGGCTAGTGTTAGCGCCCGGGGCACAGAAACATGCAAAATAGAACGTATCTCGGACCAGTTAATACTCCGTACGAGCCCAAACGATAAATCACTGCCTCGCACGAGCGGCACCTGCACAGCAACGTGTGCCACTGCACCCAACACCACACCGTATGCTAAACCAGCCAAACCAAAAGCCGGATAGAGTGCGGCGATACCAAAAATAATACCGGCGTTATATAACAGTGGACTAATAGCATAGAGCACAAAACGATGCCCAATCTGCGTAACAACGCCACACAAGCTAGAGAGACCCAAAAATAATGGTTGGAGGAGTAAAATACGCATCACCGTAACAACAGCGTCATACTCACCCACCAAACCAGGGACGGTCAGCTGTACAACATACGGTGCAGCGAGCCAAATCACAGCCGCTAAGGCAGCGTATGCCAATAAAAACACTGTAGCAACCTGCGACAACAGATGTTGAGCTGCAGCCGTACGTTGTCCGCTAATGCGTTCCGTGACAAATGGTATCAATACGTACACGGAAAGCGAAGAAGCAAACAATACGTAGAGTAAGTCAGGCACCCGGAACGCAGCGTAATAAATATCGAGTTCAACTCCAGCCCCAAACTGATGTGCCAGCATGCGATCACGCACGAGAGCGAGCAGTTGTGAGGTAAAGGCAAATAAGGCAAGTACGTACGCTGCTTGGTGTAAGCCGCGCACTTCTTTGTACACTAAACGTAAGACACGACGCACCATAACAGACTACTCGGTTGTCTCTGTTTCAGCTGCCGCATCTGTCTCCTCGTCGGCTACCGGATTTACCGGCACAATGAGTGATGTGTCAGGTTCTTCAGTAGTAGTCACTGTCTCATCTTCTGCAGAAACGGGCGATGTTTCTTCCAATGGCTCAGACTCAGTCGCTGTTGTTGGTACATTTTCGAGTGAACCGGATCGTACTTGGTCTAACAAGGTTGTCACTTGCTCATTATCAGGGTTCAATTCTTGCACTCGTTCTAGCTGCGCTTCAGCACCGTCCTGGTTACCTTGCTCGAGGTAGCCAAGTGCTAGGAAGTAACGAGCGTTAGCGAAGTTTTGGTCGAGCTGCACCGCTCGCTCAAAGGCTGCTACCGCCTGGTCAAGGTTGCCTGCAGCTGACTCGAGGATACCGAGTTGGTACACACGAGCAGCGTTGTTCGGCTCCAGCGTCACCATAGAACGAGCCGCCTGCACTGCTTCTTCCGTGTTACCAAGCTGTGCCTCGAGCTGTGTCAGCAAGAACAATGCGTCAACGTAGTTCGGCTTCAACGTTATGGCATCGTTAATTCGTTCCCGAGCCGCTTCAACCTCCCCGCTTTGTGCCTGGAATTGAGCCTCAGCAAGTACATAGGCTGGATTTTGCGGAGCCAGCCGTTGTGCTGCAGCGAATGCTTCAGCTGCTTCGGCTGCCGCTCCTTCAATCCCAACCGCTGACAATACGGCATATACCCGAGCCAGCGTGATCCAGTTTCGTGGTTCAGTTCTATCGAGGTTCACAGCTTGCTGCGCATAGCTCACACCTTGTGCAGTCGCCTGTTCAAACTGTTGTTGCTGCTCCGTGGTTGGTTCTTCGACACCCAGCAGTGACTCCATCTTCAAGAGTTGGTACTGCGCGTAGCGATTATAAAATGTATCACTACCAACTGTATTGATAGCACTTTGCACCGCTGTTTCAACTTGTTCTAAGTTTTCCGCCTGAGCTTCCAGTTGCAACGCATCAGTGTACGCGTAGACCGCCGCATAATGTCGTGCACTACTGTATAGCAAGAGTGACGAACCAATAATCATAACCATGACGACACCGATCAAGATAAACGCACTGGCTTTATTCTTAAACACCGACAATACTTCCGTATACGATGATCGTAGCACCGAGCCAGCTGTAATGGTGACACCAGTCAATAGCGCTGTGAGCACTAACATGGCTACTCCTGGGTTGTATACCATTGACATTCCCCACAAATATAATGCAGCCACGAAGGAAGATGAGGCAATGAAGTACCACACTTTATCGTGTGCTGAGGCCATTACCAACGTTCGTATACCGTAGTAGACAAACAGCCCC
The DNA here is from genome assembly GCA_021767645.1 of Candidatus Parcubacteria bacterium. Lineage (GTDB taxonomy): Bacteria > Patescibacteriota > Minisyncoccia > Phycocordibacterales > UBA918 > OLB19. Next base: position 4,476 of record JAASSY010000022.1, read on the forward strand.
AAGAAAGCTACCCACGCTACCACACTCAGGATACCGTTTGTGACCATCTGCGTTAAGATATACCCGCTCCCACTTGAAAATGGTGTATTCCAAAAAATAGTTTGATTGAGGCTTGAGTCAAGGTGCTGGCGCCACGCGTCGGCAAACCGGTTGGGGCCAACACTAAAGAGAAAATTATCTCCATACGCCGACCGACCAATATCAAGCGTGGCCAATGTCGACGGCCTCACTTCTACATACGAAATGTCAGTGAAATTACTGACGATCCCACCAATAAAGGTGCCTCCAACAATAAATGTGGTGGCAACAATAAATACGAGAGCACTTGTAATAATCGACGTGACTGAGGTGGTTGATTCTTGCTGCGTAGCAAAACTAGGCTGCGTCTGAATACGGTCTTTTACCAGTGAGTACATCAACACCAATAAGCTAACAAGCGCCAACACCAGCCAGACCGCAAAGAAATTCACCACCGCTAACATAATGAGTGCAATTCCTGTCACGGCCATAAAAAGAATACGGCCCCATTTCGTCAACGGTAGCTGCTCCAAGACCACAAGCGAGACAATGATACAGAGGCCGTAGAGCAGCGCGACATCATTCCAGCTACCGAGTATTGAGCTGGTGGCGTTAGCAAAAATACCAAACTGCAATACATCCGGACCAAACAGCAACCGCACAATATGGAATAAACCAAGCAAGAGCGCGCTTCCCGTTAATAGTACATAAAGACGTAATACAAACGTTTTGGTAGTGCCAACCAAAGTGACCATAGTCATCACCGTCGCCAGGAACACACTAAACAGCGCACTTTGGACTGACATTGTGTCACCGATCAGCGCATCATAACTATCACCCGACAATAAAGCAGACAACACAGCAACAATAGCAATACCCCAGAAAGCAATCAGCGTCACGCTGGTTGGTACCTTCAGCACTCCGGTACGCAACACTGCCAAACTAAAGAAAACAAGCGCAATAAACGTCGCTAAAATAGCTGGAAATATTTTGCTGTACTCAAATGACACAAAGACACCAGGCACAAACAAGATCGGCAGGAGGCCAAGTGGAACTAGAAATAGAAAACGACTAATATTTGTTAAAATACGTTCAACCGAGTCGCCATTATGTTGCTGCGGTGTTGCTATATGTTCCATACTAAAATTGTCCGAATACCCTTAATTCGTTAATGGCGTTATTGTAGCACAAAGCAGCACCCGTAACGGGTGCTGCTTTGTGCTTATAAGCCGGATTCTGTCCACACAGAGTGTGTGATGGTTATATACCTAGGATGACTGTCACCAGCCACCTCGAGCGGCTCTCTATGTAGTCTCTTTGTAAGAATCTACGTAGCACGGCCTTGCACGCTGGTAAGGATTTTGCCGTTTCACCCACTTCGTTACCAAAGTGGCTATTCCCGAAGGAATCCCGCAGCTCTCGCTTAGGGCGTCTCTGCTCGCACCTCTCGTGCGATACTACTGTATCGCAACGGACGGGTGTTACCCGCTACCTTTTTTGATCTTGCCAGGCAAGAAAAACGTGTCCGGACTTTCCTCCCACAACCGTAGTTGTAGGCAACCATCAAGCAATAGCACTATACAATATATTTATTAAAATACAAGCCACTACCTATTCTGGGAGATACGCTGGTGGCACGCTGAGCACATCACCCTCACTTATATTCATATCTGTCACTGCTCCTTCATACAACTCGACCACGTAACGAGCTGGCTCGTTCGGCGCGAATACAGTAGGAAACGAGTCAGGATCTACGCGCTCGGCAACGTGTATCAGTCGAAACGCTTCATCAAACCATAAAATATCGATAGCGTAATTCATATCTTTCATCCAAATTCCGTGTCGATCGGCTGTTTCAAAAATAAACAGCTTGCCCTGGAATCGTCCCAGTGATGGTGTGTCAGACAAACCTTGGCGTCGCTCCTCAGGCTCATCTGCGATAGACACAAGGAATGGCTTATCCGCGATATACACTTGCACAGCATCTTCTTCTGCTACAAACCAACCTTGAATAGTTACGCGGTATTCATCGTACAGAAACCACAAAAAACCGATACAAATAAACAAAAAGAGGCCGTAGGCAGCAACGTGTCGCATAGCGCTAGTATATCACCTCCGACGTCGGTGACTGCGCGTTCGTCGGTGACGCTGTTGACGGGTGCGCAGCCGTAGGTACGCTGCCACATCGGTCGCGTCTATAGTCCCGCTCGCAACAGCAGCCTGAATGGCACAACCAGCACTTTGCTCATGATCACAGTTACTGAATCGACATTCATTCGCCAAAGCTTCAATCTGGGGGAAGGCTGCAGCGGCTGCAGCTGTCTCATCAGTCATGGCTAACTCTCTAATGCCTGGTGTATCAATCACTGCCGCACCGTTTGCTAATACATACATCTGTCGCTTTCGAGTTGTGTGACGCCCGCGGTCGTCACGTGTCCGTACGGCACCGGTAGCTGCCGTCGTCGCGAGAAGCGCGTTGGTTAATGATGACTTGCCCGCACCTGAAGAACCGAGCAACACAATGGTGACTGGTGCTGTCAGGAGTGCCTGCAGCTGTGCTATCCCCGTCTTGGTTTTGGTACTGGTGGTAAAGAGTACGCAGTCAGGACACGCGTCACGGATGGCCGCTTCGTAGGTTGCTACATCTTCCACCAAGTCAACCTTTGTGAGAACGATCACTGGTGTAACGCCTGCTGTCTCAGCTAACGCCAAGTATCGTTCGAGTCGGCGTATATTGAAATCATTATCACACCCCATGACAATGGCCAGGTAGTCGACATTCGTTACAAGAACCTGATCACTGTCGTCGAAACTCAGCCGTCGAATGATTTCGTTTTGTCGAGGCTCCACCGCTGTAATCACCCAACTATCCACACCAGACTGCTGTACACTCACATAATCACCAACTTTTGGCAGTGCCGTAGCAGGCTGCTCATGAAAACTACCTCGCACTGTTGCTTTTTGCACCAGGTTGTCGACCAACACTTCGTAGTGACCTCGCTCTACCCCTACCACTCGTCCCCGCATTGTCATACTAACCTTGCAGCGCACCAGGGTGCTGAGTACTCCACGCATAAAATGTAACCGCTGCTGACACTCCGGCATTTAAAGATTCGGCCCGCTTATGCATTGGAATAGCCAATAACGTGTCACAATGCTCACGCGTTTTTTCACGCAAGCCTTCACCTTCATTGCCAATCACAAATACTGACGGTTTGGTAAATTGTTCCGCTGACAAAGGGGTAGCGGTCGACTCATCACCTGCCAAACCGTAGACGAAACAACCAGCGTTCTGTAAGTCTTTTAGCGTTCGATTCACATTCCCCACCTCAATGAGCGGCACCCGAAACCCCATACCGACCGAAACCTTCAGTACGGCAGCGCTAATACTAGCTTGGCGATGTTTCGGCACCATAACTGCAGACACACCAAACGCAGCTGCACTACGTATAATGGCACCAACATTATGCGGGTCATGCAGCTCACCTAAGACAGCCACTGCGGTATCTGACTGAAATATTGTCTCTGCCATGAATGCTTCGTACGAAGTCAACAGAGCATGACGATCGAGTTTTGCTATGACGCCTTGATGTACCACCCCTTCGTCTAGTGAGACGGGTACTTTCTTACCAGAAAAATACTCCACGCACGGAGCAGTCTGCCGTAATGACTGACTAATCACCTCACGAGCATCATCACGTATATAAAGTGCGTGTACGGTATCTGGTCGATGTGTTAGAGCTTCTCGTACGGTGTGTCGGCCGTAGATATAAATGTAGCGGTCTTGCATGTTGTAACAGAGTACAATAATTTGCAAAACTGGCAAGGTTTTGCTTCAATGCACAGACTATGGCCAAACACATGCGCTACCGTAAACCAAAACGCACCCGACACGGTGCGGCCTTTTGGGATAAGGAGTACAGCCAAGCTGAACACTTGGCTCTCTCCGAGAATGCGAGTGCCGATCTCATTAAGTTTGTTCGTTGGCTCGAACGAGAAACAAAGCGGACCATTCTTAACCCCACGAGCTCAGTACTAGACTGTGGCTGTGGTAACGGCCGCAACCTGATTATGCTCGCACGCGAATTCGGCATGCATGGTCACGGCTTTGACTCTTCGAGCGCTGCCATTAAAGAGGCCCGGCGTCTCTCGGCTGACCAACAGCTAACCTACGATGTTCGCTCGATCGCTGAACCACTCCCCTTACCTGACGCGTCACAGCAACTAGCCCTCGATATGATGACGTCACACTTCTTACGCCAGGCCGAGCGAGAACAACTGCGGGACGAGATCTACCGTGTTCTCAAACCAGGTGGCTACTTCTTTATGAAGACGTTTCTGAAAGACGATGACCTCCACACCGCCCAACTCCTCAAAGAACGGCCAGGCCCAGAACCGGGAACATATATTCACCCGGTTATTGGTGTACCGGAATATGCCTACAGTGAGGCTGAATTAGTAGCGTTTTTAGGTGAGCGTTTTATCGTTCACAAAACCTACGCTTCACACAAGCACAAGAGTAAAGGTAA
>JAASSY010000023.1 GCA_021767645.1 Candidatus Parcubacteria bacterium
AATTGGTCGGTTACTGCAGCAGCAACAATATTTGACTACCACTTCATAAAGTTGCAATATAGAGGGGTAATACAGCAGTGCCAGCACGACTGATTTTGACCGTACGACAGCACGAATAGCGTAATTGTAGGTAACCAGAATTTAGAACTATATGCCCAATTTTCACAATTTTACGACGCGGGCGAAGGAAGCAATTCGGAAAGCACACGAGTTGGCAATTGAACGTGGGCAAAACCATGTAAGTCCGGTCCACTTGCTGACGGCACTGTCAATGCAAGATGAGAGTGCGGTGGTAGCTATTCTCGACCAGCTAAACATCGACATTATTGAACTCACCGATCTACTTTTGGAGTCGCTGGAGACGCCTGAGATGGGGTCCGCCGTCTCACAGTCATATCAGCTTTACCTGACGCCAGAGCTCGCCAAGGCACTCGAACACTCAGCGAAAGTGGCTGAGCAGCTTGGTGACTCATACGTAGGAGTGGAGCATCTCTTTATGTCAGTGCTCGAGTATCCTGGCCCAGCGGCCGAAGTGCTGCAGCGACTCCAGGTACAAAAAGACGCGGTCGCAAAAGCCGTGCAAGACATCCGCGAGAACAACATCACTGAAGCGCAGCAGCCGAAGAAGTTCCGAGCGCTCACGAAGTACACGCGCAACCTCACGAAGCTCGCTCAAGAAAACAAGCTCGACCCGGTAATCGGTCGAGACGTTGAGGTGTCTCGGGTTATCCAAATCCTCTCTCGGCGCACGAAAAATAATCCCGTATTGATTGGTGAAGCTGGGGTGGGTAAGACGGCGATAGCAGAAGGTTTAGCGCAACAAATTGTGCTTGGTAACGTGCCGGAGTCAATTAAGGATAAGGAGATACTTTCGCTCGATCTCGGTCTCTTGGTAGCAGGAACCAAGTTTCGAGGTGAGTTTGAAGAGCGCCTCAAGACAGTCATGAAAGAAGTGGAGCAGGCCGAGGGCGGTGTCATTCTCTTTATCGACGAGTTGCATACGATTGTTGGTGCCGGAGCGTCGGAAGGCTCGATGGACGCCTCAAATATGCTCAAACCCGCCCTCGCACGAGGTGAAATCCGTGTAATCGGCGCCACAACACTCAAGGAGTACCAAAAGCACATTGAACGTGACCCAGCGCTGACACGACGGTTTCAACCAGTGCACGTACTTGAGCCGAGTCAGGATGATGCGATTGCTATTTTACGTGGCATTGCCGAAAAGTATGAGCTTTTCCACGGCGTCCGGATTACTGATGACGCCATTGTCTCAGCTGTGAACCTTTCCAGTCGGTACATTACCGACCGCTACCTGCCTGATAAAGCAGTCGACCTTATCGATGAAGCTGCCTCAGCCCTGCGTATTACGCTCGAGAATAAGCCAGAAGAGCTGGTGCAAGCGGACCGCGGTGTGCGTCGCCTCGAAATTGAAAAGGAAGCGATGAAGAAGGAGCTCGAAAACGCTGAGGGGAACCAAAAGCGAAAGGTCAACGCTCGTCTTAAGGAGATCGATAACGAAATCGGCGAACTACGCGAAAAGACCGCCGCACTCGAAACTAAGTGGAGCAACGAAAAAGAATGTCTTGATGCCATTGGCGCACTCAAGAAAGAGCTGGAAGAGCTGCGAGTCGAAGCTGAAAACGCCGAAGCGATGGCCGACCTGCAGAAAGCCGCCGAAATCCGCTACGACTCTATCCCATCGGTAGAGAAGGAGATATCAGCCAAAATGAAGCGCCTGCAGTCTCTGCAGCGCAGTCGCCGACTCTTAAAGGAAGAAATTACCGAAGAAGACATTGCTGGAGTGGTAGCTCGCTGGACGGGTATCCCGGTCGCGCGGATGCTTGAGGAAGAAGCCAGCAAGCTAGCCCGGATGGAAGAAGAGCTTCACGAGCACGTGGTCGGCCAAGACGAAGCCGTCAAGCGTATTGCTAACGCCGTCAAGCGCTCTCGAGCGGGTATTGCTGACCCGAACCGACCGATTGGCTCCTTCCTCTTTCTCGGGCCAACCGGCGTAGGAAAGACTGAGCTCAGTAAGACGTTAGCGGACTTTATGTTTGACGACCCAGAGTCACTTATCCGGGTCGATATGTCTGAGTTTATGGAGAAACACTCGGTGTCGAAGATTATTGGTTCGCCACCTGGATATGTTGGTCACGAAGAAGGTGGCTCAATTACGGAAAAAATTCGTCACCGACCATACTCAGTTATTTTGCTCGACGAGGTGGAGAAAGCGCACCCAGAAGTCTTTAACGTGCTCTTGCAGGTGCTTGACTCGGGTCACCTCACTGATGCTAAGGGGCGTAAGGTGAACTTCAAGAACACCATTATCATCATGACCTCGAACATCGGAGCGGAGCACATTGACCGCATGTCAAACTTCGGCTTTACGAACGAAAAAGAAGATAGCGATCAGTACGAACAAGCGAAGGAGCGTGTGACCGAAAGCCTGAAGAACTTTTTCCGCCCCGAGTTTCTCAACCGACTCGATGAAATCATCATCTTCGATATCTTGAGTCAAGAAACCATCCGTGAAATTGTTGAACTACAAGTAGCTGAAGTGCAGAAACGACTCGAAACCAAAGAGATCACCCTCAAACTTAGTAAGGACGTCTACGACTACCTAGCAGAGAAAGGCTACGATCCGAAGATGGGTGCTCGTCCGTTGAAGCGTGTTATCCAAAGCCAAATTCTTACACCGGTAGCTAACGAAATGGTTTCTGAAGGGATGCTCGAAGGTGGCACGATTAGCGTCGCCATGAAAAAAGACGAACTCGTCTTTGATGTTAAGAAAAAAGGAGCCAGAAAGAAGGCCACCAAAAAAGCAAAGAAAAAGACTACGAAAAAAGCCACAACAACAGCCTAAAACAGAAATCGCCCGGTGCACTTGTGCACCGGGCGGTTTTTATTTGAGCTTGAATCCTTCCATAAACTCTTGGAAGATGTCAGACTCACGTACCCAATCATCTGATGAGGTTCCTTCGACGACCATGTACTGCACGACACAGTCTCGCTTATTAGCAATGACTGTAGTGTGGTAGCCAACGTTAGCTCGTCGCAGTTCACCGTCGACGGTAAACGTGTGTCGTTTGGTAGTCGGGTTCCGTGTCGCCTGGAACTCGAGCGCCTTGAGACGATGCAAGTTCTTCTCGAGTGCCTCCTTGATGCCTATGGCAATTGTGTAGTGGGCGATTTGACGTTCTGCAGGTTGTAACTCTCGATACTCAGGACCAATGACTCGACTAGCCTGACGTACCACATCAAACGCAGTGCGAATGTCTGCTTGTTGATGCAAGACTGCCTTGAGCTTTTGGTTGAGACAAGTTTCCGCTTCGTGACGAGTTAACGCTGAGCTTGCCGTGCTTGTCGTTACGAGTAGTGCCGCAACTACTGCAATTATCTTGTACATGGTGCACCTCCTTGTTCGTCTAGCTAAAAAATAGCATTAGTTCGTAGAAAAGGAAAGTGGCACCTCACCGGTAGGTCTAGTTATTATTGGTGTACTCTACATCCTACTTTCATACAGACGCTGATTAATGTGAGTAGTTTTTCGATCAAACATAGAATGATATATTCATGTGAGCCTACAAGAAAGACTTCATCGAAAAGGGTGAGGTCGATGAGACGATGGTGAAGCTCTGTTCCGAGGCACTAGACTCGTTCTAAAGCCTGCTGGATAAGTGCAACATTGTCCACTGCGTTGTAAAACTTAAGTGAGAGGACGTCGGACACGGATACCCATTCGGCGTCCCCCATATATTGTTCTTCAGAAGCCGACTTTTCGGCTTCTTTTTTATTGGTAAAACTGATTAGTGTTGCACTGTAATACACTAAAATCGTCTGAAACGCAGTTTCTTTGAAATTATGATAGAAGAGGTCGGTCGCAACATGTAGTAGTTGCATTGAATCATTCTTTAATTCATATCCAGTCTCTTCGATGAGTTCTCTCTCCAGTGCTTCATCAATTTGCTGTCCGACCTTCAGGCCGCCCCCAGGTAGTCGTATCCATCGAAATGTTTAACTAGTAAAACTTTTGTTTTGTCTTCATTAAAAATGATGCCATAAATCGAAGCCCGGGTTCGAATTTTGTTATCTGGGATATCGTGCACTTCTCCATGAAAATCTTTGCATTGCATATTGTGAGTATATATCAATCTTATTGTGTAACTCAAATGACTGATGTGGTCGTGGTTACTGATTCGGTGAGGTTACGTCGTAGTGGTACCATATCGTAATGGAAAATTCGAATATTTTTGATAAAACCGTTGTCTTTGTAAAAGATTCGTTAGAAGAGGCCGAAGGAGGTCACGACTGGTGGCACATATACCGTGTTTGGAAGAACGCACAGCACATCGGGAAAGCAGAAGCTAATGTCGATATGCTTGTGGTTGAATTGGGAGCATTACTACACGATATTGCTGATTCAAAGTTCCATGATGGTGATGAAGAGGTAGGTCCAAAGACTGCACGAGAATACTTGGTGTCACAAAATCTACCCCAGGACATTATTGAACACGTCGAAAATATTGTTCGCCACATTTCATTCAAGGGTGCGATTGAAGGTCAGAAGTGGATGTCACCAGAGTTAGCGGTGGTACAAGACGCAGACCGACTGGATGCCATTGGAGCTATTGGTATTGCTCGCACCTTCAACTACGGTGGCCATAAAGGTCGTGGGCTCTATGACCCAAACATCAAGCCAAACCTGGAGATGAGTAAGGAAGAATACAAGAATAGTACAGCTCCCACGCTCAATCACTTCTATGAGAAGCTTCTACTACTCAAGGACCTTATGAATACAGAAACAGGTAAAGCAATGGCAGCAGGTCGACATCAGTATATGGAGCAATACCTGGAGCAGTTCTATGCAGAGTGGGAAGGGGAGAGATAAAAGTTTTAACTTGTATTCTGGCCTATAAAAAATACTCTTAAGAACAGGATTATTTTTTGCACCGGGAGGGATTCGACCTCCAAGTCACTAAGAATTTTGTTTCGCTAGCTCACAAAATACTAAGTGCTCGTGGCTCGGCTCGCAGCTCAGACCAATGGCGCGGCTCCGCCCGTTCGAATCCATCCTCCACTATCACATATGTAAAATGTCACCAGCAGAAGCTGATGACATTTTACGTTGTGCGCCGGGAGGGATTCGGTCACGAATAAATTTCTGCGAAATTTTTCTCGACCCCGCCTCGCTCGTTCGTCATACTTCCTCACATCACTCCGGCTTTCGAATCCTCACGAAAGCAAAGCAATTTGCTTTCTTCCGACGCGTCAAAACAAAATCCCAGACGCAAGGTCTGAGATTTTGTTTCGAAGTGCGCCGGGAGGGATTCGAACCCCCGTAGGAAAACTCCGACGGATTTACAGTCCGTTGCATTTGACCGCTCTGCCACCGACGCATTGTATGTAGTTGTGTTGAACAAAGAAGGAAAGAGGCTGATAAACGCAACGGACAGTCCGTTGCTTTGTCCTCTTTGAGTCTGGTTCGCTTTGCTCACATTGACTCATCTTTTAGCTGTCGCTCAAAGATCAGATGAGAAATGAAGCAGTTCATTTCTCATCCACTCTGCCACCGACGCGTAGATGGTCACACGGTATTCCGTGTGCGCTCTACGTTATCACATTTTGTTCATTGCGCAACGGCTGGCCGTGGTACTATTTTACTAATTCAGGTATGCAATTACGATCGCTACTTTTGTTCGTTGTCACGGTGGTTGCTATGTTTGGTTTCTGGCTACCTGAGGTGGTCAGTGCGCAAGGATTAGTACCCGCTTGTCCAGCTGGTCAGCCCGGTTGTGCTGAGCAGTACGCGCCGGAAAACTACGGCTACTGTGAGGCGGTAGTCCTCTTTAGTAACGTCTTGCGATTTATTGTGGCGATTACCGCTATCATTGTGGCTATTATTGTGGTGTATGCGGGTATTTTGTTTACCACTTCACGGGGCAATCCGACTACAATCGCGAAAGGTAAAGCGATGTTTGTAAACGCTGTTATTGGTCTAGTGATCGCGATGACTGCGTACCTCATCATCAACACCATTTTGGCAGTGCTCTTGGGGCAAAACAATGTGTTCGTGCAGTGGCGACCACTGCAAGGCTGTTCGTATCAGAACCAAACCGGTGTCCCAACTTATGATATTACAACACAATCTCATCCTGGAGTACTGATGGATGAAGAAGGTAATCCTATATACAGTGATAACTACGTTGGAGGTGCGATGAACGATTTACTCCTCGATGCTTCAGGAGCTTGTGATGATGAATTACTCTCAAATTACTGGGGGTCACAGGCCGGAAATGCTCAATGTATCATTACTGCTGAGAGCGCCTGCGGCTCCAGTCCTATCAGTCGGACTGACATTGGTGCAGACAATAACCCTTTCTCCTTCGGCGCTATGCAGATCAATACTACTGTGCACAATATCAGTGGCTGTAGTCACCTCGGTATAGCAGATCTAAACTGTAGAGATGCCTGGAGTGGTCGGAATTATGATGCGGTCGTTGTGAATGAAGGTTTGTACCAAGATTGTGCTGCAGCGTTAAGCAACAACGAGTGTAGTATGATTAATGGTATGAGAATTTACGGTGAAGCGGGTAATTCATGGAGTCCATGGTCAACAGCTAAAGGTTGTGGTTTATAGAATATGAAAAATATTGTTTACATAGTTTTATTTCTGGCGCTCATGATATCCGCACTCGTGCTGTTTTTTGCTCGTCCCGAACAACCGGCTACAAGTTCAGGTACTACGTTGCCTGAGACATCAGGTGGAGACACTGTCGTAGTTGAAGACGAACAGGTATTAGAGCCAGTACGGTATACCTCCGATGGTGTGACAGTACAAATACCAAACCCATTAAACCTGTCGACAGTAAGTAGCCAAGGTGACGAACTCTACAATTTGACTGACATGCAAACCTATAACGAACGAAGTTACAACGTCATTTACAATAATCGTACAAAAGTTTTTACGGTAGCACTACTAGACGAACCATTGGCAGATAGCAGAATTGCAGCTAAGGAATACATCCAGTCAACATTTGGATTGTCTGATGAGGAATTATGTCTCATGCCAATCCACGTACTTGTTCCATATGGTGTGAACCAGTTTTTAAGCGGAGAGAGTCTCGGCATGCCTGGGTGTCCAGGAAGTTTTGATTTATGATAAAAATTATATTCACAATTCTGTTTATTACGTTCTCAGTACTAGTTATACCGAGTGAAGTCTCCGCTCAAGGTTTTGTGCAGTGTGATGGTCCTGAATGTAATTTTTGTCACGTCGTACAGACCTTCAATGCAGTGGTGGCATTTCTTCTCCAGATCGCTGTCATTGGTTCGGTGATTATCCTTGCTTACGCTGGTATTAAGATGGCGGTTTCTCGGGGTAATCCAGGTGCTTGGTCTGAGGCCAAAGGATTCCTCTTTAATGTGATCATTGGTATTGTCATCGTCATGCTCGCCTTCACCATCGTCGATACCTTAATGAAACTGATGGTGGGCGGTCAGTTTGGGGTTTGGAATGAGATTGAGGATTGTGGAGGAGCCAACCCTGTCGGTGGTTTTAGCCGGACCGTTAATACTGAATCACACGAAGGCGTTTTGATGGATGAGACAGTACCAGTTATTGCTGTCTCAAAGCAAGTAGGTGTACCAGCCGGGACTGGCTCTGGTTTTGATGAGCAAGGATATATCAGCGCCGGAGGAGACTATGGGAGCGTGGGAGCCAACGCAAACATAACTGTCAATGACCACATGCAACCTATTTTCGACCCACGAAATGGTGGATCGAGTATGGTCAAAGCTGGAGCTGCTGCGAGAATGGAACAAACACTTGCTGGACCTTTTGCGACCCTGCAACGATCTTTCGGTAAACCGATTGTCATCAACGATGCTATCGCTAAAGACGGGACAAGCCGAGAAACTAATACTCCAGGTTCACGACATTTTCACGGTGACGCACTTGATCTCTCAGTTGCTGGGATGAGTGACGCTGAAAAAATTGATCTTTTTAGAAAAGCTAAGCAAGCTGGCTTTACTGGATTTGGTTTTGGAAACAACATATTACACGTTGATTTGGGGCCACGTCGCGGTTGGAGTTACGGTAACTCAACGTACGGTGGACAGAGTGTAGATGCTCTAATCAACTCAATCTAACTTTCGTCATCGAGTGAATATCTTCTGTACATGTGTTGGATTTGCTCTGATAGCGGATACATCTCTAGCCATGATGTATGGTTTGTAAACTTTGTGTAGCTCGCTCTGAAGCTCGTCATACATCGTCCGTCGCTCCAAGTCTGAGACGCAAGTGAAGTAGTTCACTTGCTTGGATTCTCAGTTTTTCACTGCGTTCTAAACTGCGGGTCCACTCAGACTTGAACTGAGAACGACGGTTTTGGAGACCGTTGTTTTACCAATTAAACTATAGACCCTCACAACTGTGTTTGGGAGACAGCTATGATACTGTTCCATCCACAATGTGCGCTACATAGTAGGGGAAAGGCAGGAGAAAATCAACCAAGAAACTCACTGACCAGATGTATGGCTTGCGACTTTTCTTCAGGAGCGATCCATTGCACCATATGGTCTCGTTTAAGCCATGTCATTTGCCGTCGAGCGTATTGCCAGTTTTTCTCGATACACTTTTGGACGAATTCTGCATTTGTAAGTTTGCCATCAAGGTACTCAAGCATCAGCATGTATTCAAAGCCAATTTCTTGCAGTCGCTCACGGCTTACACCGGCTGCTAGTAGTCGCTCTACTTCAGCTGCAAACGGTCCAGACAGCCAGTCCTCTGCACGGGCTTTAAAGCGAGCACGTAACTCTTCTTTATCAACTTGTAGCCCAATAGTGAGAAAGTCGTACGGTGAAGTTGTTGGTGCCGGTGAAGGTACAGCACCTAGTTCAGCCACGATCTCAAGCGCACGGATGAGACGACGTTTATTTGCTGGGTCGATATCAGCGGCACGACGGGGGTCTTGCTGCGATAGTTGTTGGTAAAGCTCGTCAGTCGTTTTAGT
>JAASSY010000024.1 GCA_021767645.1 Candidatus Parcubacteria bacterium
CTCGATATTAAGAAAGTTCTTTGGGCGAATTCAACCACATCAAACCCTGGATTGACCACCTAGACATTGATAGTGTTGGCAATATTGCTGGCTTCACCATGCCCATCTATCAGGAAACGTACAATTTCCCCGTTGGGCACATTGCCTTTGAACGCACCGCTACAATATTAACGGTTATGAATACCAGACAAACGTACGCTGGCTTTAAACCGCATATAATTTGTCGCACAACTCAACAAGCACTGGTCAATACATTGGTGGGAACGTTTCGTTTCAGCCCAATTACACAACAACACCAATCACGAGTTACAAACCGTATCCGTTAGTCAACAGGCGCACCATGTACTGAGTGCGCCTGTTCTTATTCACTCTCTTTACTTGGTCGCTCGATCAGTTGCTGGTCAAGGTCAATGCCTTCGCCTGCAATCTTTGTAACATCTTTATCAATCTTACCCAGCTCTTTCTGAGCGTTATTGTAATGATTGACGGTAGTCCCGAGGCTATTGCCAAGCTTCTCAAAGTAGCTGGTATATGCCTGCATATGGCGAGTGAGTTTTTCCACGTTCTTTTGAATCTCTTTGGCACTCTCTTCAACTTTAAAGGCTCGGAAGCCATAGAGCACTGATTGCAGATAGGCAGCAAATGTTGTCGGTGAGACGATAATGACATTTTTATCCTTGTACGCGTAATCAATCAGCGACCGAGTATTCACCTTCACTGAGCCGACCTCGTTCACAAGCAAGTCATAGTAAATAGCCTCAGCTGGAATATACATGAACGCAAACGGCAGCGTGCCGTCTTTCGGGCGAATATACTTCGCCGTTTCATCAATTCGTTTCTTGAGGTCATTTTTAAACTCTTTCTCTACGGTCTCACGTTCGGCATCATCAGCCGCATCGACAAGACGTCGGTAGTTATCAAGAGAAAACTTGGCGTCTACAGGAATGAGGCCGTCTTTTGTCTCGATGACAGCATCAACCACTTCTCCGCCTGGAAAACCGTACTGTAGCTTATACGCCGTTGCTGGCAAAATGTTTTCTAGCGCTAACTGCAGACTGGCTTCACCTAAATTACCTCGTTGTTTCTGGTGCTTGAGTACTTTCTCTAAGTTCTGCAGCTGCTCTGCCAACGTAAAGACTTGTTTAGAGCTTTCAGACACTTCAGTAACACTTTTTTGCACACCCATCAATTTCTGCCCCACGCTCTCTTGTATGTGACGTATCTGTTCGTTCACATCACGATTAATCTCTTGGATGAGGGCTTTACTCTCTTTAAATTGTTCCCGAGCACTGTCTTGCATCGCCTTACTACCCTGCCCCATTTGGTCATGCACAGTCCGTTGTAATTCTTGTAGTTGTTGCTGCAGCAGTACAAAACTTTGGTCTTCGGTGCTATCTTCACGCTTAATAAAAAAGACATACACCTGCACGAGAAGCACTAACGCTACCAATATAATCAATACAATTTCCATATAGTACGACCATTGTAGCACGCAGCTAGCGGCGCCGTTCGAAGAAGAAATATTTACCCATTTCCACCAATAGCAAGGTGGCTATACTAGCAATAACTGGCAATAGGATAAGGTTCCATGGTTGTGGCTGGTATGAAAGCAGGTACTGCATAAACGGAATGGTCAACGCAATCGCAAATAACACCACACTGAGCATGAAAGATCCGACAAAAAACAGGTTCGTTGTGAGCGGTATGCGCCAGACCGGCGTCGTTAACGAACGAAAGGCAAAGGAAATAAAGAGTGAATCCATCGCAATGGCGAGAAACATTAAACTTCGAAGGTCTGCCAATGGTAAGTTAAGACTCTGTAGATAGAAGTACAGTGTTACATTTAAGACACTCAACATAGCGATAGTGAAGATGATAAACCACAACATATCGCGAGAAATCAGACCTTCAGCATGGATATCTTGTGGTCGTCGTTGCATAGCACCTCTTTCACCCTTCTCAAACGCAAACGCAACACTCATTAGGCCCTCCTCAATAATATTTGCCCACAAGATCTGCGCTGGCAAGATGGGAACCGGACTCGCTGTTAGGAGCGCGGCCGCGATAAGCACTACCTCTGACAAACTAGTGGAAAGTAAATAACCAACAATTTTTCGCAAATTAGCAATGACACGCCGACCTTCCTCAATAGCAGCGTAGATAATTGCAAAGGAGTCGTTCATTAAAACCAAATCTGACGCCTCTTTAGCCACTTCTGTACCAGAACCGATGGCCACACCAATGTTCGCACGTCGCAAGGCTGGGGCGTCGTTAATACCGTCACCGGTCATAGCCACTACTTCACCTTTTCGTTGTAGCGCTGTGGCGATACGCATTTTTTGCTTCGGCAGCACACGCGCAAATACCGTCACCTCTCGCAACGCGACATCCAGTTCATTGTCCGTCATCTCAGCCAACTCGGCGCCCGTGATCACCGTGTCGCCAGTTCCAGCAATCCCTACCGCTTGCGCAATAGCCAGTGCTGTTTGTGGATTGTCTCCAGTGATCAGCATGACACGTGCACCGGCGTCTTTTACTCCGGCAATCGAATCTGCCACCCCCGTCCGTACCGGATCATCAAACACCAACACACCAGCAAAAATGATTCCTTGTAGTAAGGCTTTATTTGCTTCAGGAATATTGTCATATTCGACCTCCTTGTAACCAACCGCTACCAGTCGTTTACCAGCCTGTGTCTGTCCATCGATTGCTTTACGCAAGGTTGTCCGCAAGTCGTCAGACATAGGCACTACACCCTCACCAGTATGGGCACTGGCTGCAGCGCTAAGCAAGGTTCCGGGCGAACCGTTGACCGCCAAGTAATTGCCCTCCGACCAAGCTACTAGACCAGCAGCAAAACGCTTCTCAGAAGTGAAAGCCATGTAGTCACACCGAGCCGCTCTCCAACTCTCTTCCGCTTCATTAATTCCAACAGTTGTAGCAGTACGTAAAATTCCCTGCTCCACTGGGTCACCTCGTAGCACAGCTTCGCCAGCTTCGTTTTTATCGGTGTAGGCATCGGCCGCTGCTAACGCCACATCTAAGGTATGTCGAGCCGTTGTGTCGTTTTCTATATCATGCCTGGCGATGAATGTACCGTCACCTTGCAACAGTCCCGTGACACTCATTTTTCCCTCCGTGAGGGTGCCAGTTTTATCAGTTAGCACATACGTTGTAGAGCCAAGCGTTTCAGCTGCCAGCAAGTTACGTACCAGCCCACCCCGACGCAGTAGAGCCTCCATTCCCACTGCTAAGATAATCGTCACCGCTGCTGGCAGACCTTCCGGGATAGACGCTACCGCAATTGCAATCGACATCAGCAACATATCGTGGAGGGTTTGCCCTTGCCACAGACCAACAACAAAAATCACGAGCACCAAAGCACCAATGATCATGATCAACCAACGTGACAACTCTTTCATCTCACCCTGCAGCGGCGTATCAACCTCCTCAACATCCCGCATACTACCGGCCAATTCACCAACTTGTGTCGCATCACCAGTAGCCACTACGACACCCGTGCCATACCCTTCGGCCACAAAGGTGCCCATCCAGGCCATCGATGCCTGGTCAGCTAACGGCGCCCCCGGAGCAACTGGTTCTGTCTGTTTATCGACAGCTCGCCACTCACCCGTAAGTGTCGCTTCGTTTATCGATAACTGTTTAGCGGACAACAGACGCACATCAGCTGGCACACGAGCCCCACTTTGCAAAACCACTACGTCACCCGGTACCAACTGTTCCGCATCAAGCTCGTGTTTTTGTCCAGCACGCAGTACCGTAGCTCGTTTTACTTGCGAGTTTGCTAGCTTGGAAAAGGCACTGCTCGCCTTCCCTTCTTGAATGACACCGACGACAACAGCAATAAAGAGTGCGAAAGCAATCACACCAGCATCGACAAACTCCTGGAGAGCCAGCGTGACAAAAAAAGCCAACACCAGAACTAACGCTAGTGGGCTACGAAGCTGCTTAAATATTCGATCAAACAGTGACTCGCTTCGTTCGGGAGTAAAACGGTTATAGCCATATCGTTTTCGACGCGAGTCCGCTTCCGCGCCAGCGATACCGTTTGGTGCACTGTTTAACAATGTCAATATTTCATTGGTAGCGCGGGTATGAAATTCGTACTGCCGTGTAGCACTGTCACTCGACACGTGAGGAGGAACTTTATTAGGAACAACCATAGTGCTAGTATACTAGGTATCCTTAGTAATTATTCTAGTTTTTCACCTATGAGTTTACACACTGATATCAAAGCCTCGCTCAAAGAAGCCATGAAAGCCAAAGAACACGTCCGCCTACAGGTTATCCGTAGCCTGATGACCGCTTTTATGAACGAGCTAGTGGCCACTAACCGCACCCCGCAAGACGAACTGACCGATGAGGAAACTCTGGCCGTCATCAAACGAGCTGCTAAACAGCGCAAAGAGTCAATTACGCAGTACGAAGCGGCTGGGCGCCAAGATCTCGCTGATCCAGAAAAAGAAGAGCTCGCGGTCCTTGAGGAATACTTGCCGCAGATGATGAGCCAAGCAGAAATCCAGCCAGTCGTGGCAGCAAAAAAAGCTGAGCTCGGTATCGAAGACAAAAGCCAAATGGGTATGCTGGTTGGCGCAGTGATGAAAGAGCTCAGCGGCAAAGCCGATGGAGCAGATGTGAAAGCGGTGGTTGAAGCATCATTTGCTTAACGACTAATTCTCCCGTCATCAATAGCCTGTAAGCGTGCGATGCCTTCTGCAGGTGTTATGTCACCATTATCAACTTGCATTTTAATCGAATCCGCATCATTAAACTCTGAATCGACATTACCCTCTGATTGCCACTTGCCTTTTATGGCCATAAATTGCTGCATAAATTCGTTGAGACCAGGTTCTTGATTGATTTTTTCAAACATAGACACCAGTCTACGATAAAACCACGTAGTAGACAAATAATATTAAATGTTGTATAAAGATAGTCCGAGAACAGGCTCGGATGATCTTTTTTGAGGGAGCAGACAAAATGCTTACACAAGACCCGCTCAACCTTGATTTCGAAGGTGTCCGGTACCAGGTCTTCTATGCAGTGACAGAAGACTGTCCGCAACACCCCATTGATATCACTATTGTGAGGCGTTGTGACCAAAAGCCAATGGAGGCAGCTGACTTTGCTAACAACCCACTGCGGTGGAATGCGTTATATAAGGAAGCACAAGCCTGTGCTCAGTCACGTTGTTCATCATATGAAGACGGGCATTTGACAGAGGAAGTGCTTGAATTCTAAGCTTAAGCCGAAGCCGTGTGCTTCGGCTTCGTTCCATCTACCAAAGGAGGATATTGTGAACGATACTGTCTCACCTGACAGAATGAAGGGTGTGGTGGACATCACACTGCACTACGGTAACCGCAGAGTCGTAGTAACGCTCAAACCAAACGTCGCCCAAGCTAAGCTTGAATGCTTACAAGTCACTGAACAAAACACTGAAGTTGTCGGTGAAGAGCGATACCAGTTCATTGTTGCGGCTGAGCGTGAGTTTATGGCAGTACTGGCCAGTTGGTTGCAACCACGACCAACCCACTACCAGGCCACATGCATGGCCGAGCGGATCGAACTCTCGTTTGCCTACACACTGAACACACTCGATCATGAAGTCAGATTGCGCATTAGTCCGCTTGGCTTCGAAGACTTGCGTGTGCTACAGATGTTGGCCCGTGATCTCAGTGCAGCAATAGCTGACTGCCACCAACAGGCACGCAAAGAAAAGCGCGCAATTCCTACAGGATATCTCGATGATCTAAAAGCGCATGTGCTGCAGGAATGGCAAAGTCAGACCCCCTGTTCGCCAGCACTACGTGACTTCTACAGTTCAGTGCTTGGACGTGCCTTTGCTTACAAACAGGGTAAAGTACCGTACCAACATTATATCGAGGCAAAAAAGTATTTGCCTGGTATTAAACTGGCTTTTAGCCAAACCTAAATACCACCCGAGGCAGGTGGACAACTACAAGAGACCGCGGACGCGCAATGCGCCCGCGGCTTTACTTTTGTAAAAATAATGATTTAATACTGCTGTCTCGCTACTGTCACCTGGGGAGTTAATAACCGGAGGCTAAAATGGCAAAACGAGGCAGACCGAGGAAGATAAGGCAAATAGAAGTTCGAGGTATTGTGGCAAACGCTCAGTCAGCCACTCATATCACCGAACGGCAACTCTATGACCTATATATTGCCTTCCACCGTAGGCTTAGGATCTTCAAAACGAGAGAGGATGACTTAGTTATTTTCTCTTACGACGACCAACTTAACACACGACTCTTGGCTCTGCTGCCGCTGATGCCACACTTTCGTGAACAAAAGTTGCTCGTCCCGCAACAACAATGGTGCGAGCTGAAGCTCGAAGAGGCGCTGGGTAACGCACTGAGATAATTGAGGCAGTTATCTGCCGGCAAGACCGTGGTCACGTACCACGGTCTTTTTTAGTCTCCTGCTCGAGGCGGTAGAGGTATGGCATCTCTGAGGCTGTACGCACCCACCTGAGTCCGGCGTAAGCTTAGAAGACAAGCCGGATAACCAAGCCTGCTCCCCAGTGACTCCGCTAATGAGCGAATATACGTCCCACTCGCCACTGCAAAACGAACGGTAGCTACTGCCCGCTCCTCAACCAACTGCAGCGACAGTAGCTCTGCCTCGTACACCGTCATCGCTCGCCGCGGCAGCTCCGCTGGCGATAACTGCCTGCCCTGTTTGGCAGCTTGGCGGGCTCGCTTGTACATTGGTACCCCACCCTGCTTAATAGCACTGTAGGCTGACACTTCGTACTCGTGTGTCCCAATAAGCTCAGATAGTGCTTTATGCACATCACTCCGCGACAGCTCATTCACCACCTGACTGGCAACCACCTCTCCTTCTTGGTCACCAGTTGTACGTGACTCTCCAATACAAACTACTGCCTCGTAGGTTTTGTCGAGTTTCGTGAGCTGCGCTAACTGTTTCGTACCAGGACCCACACCAATTACCATAAGTCCAGTGGCCAGCGGGTCAAGGGTGCCAGCGTGACCTAGTTTGGGAGCCCGTGCTCCGTCGTGTGTGGCCGAGTACACGTGTCGCAAGCGTCTAATCACATCAAAGGAGGTTATACCACTTGGCTTATCAATAAGGAGTATTTTTTCAGACCAGTCAATCATCGCCACCTACTCTACCAAAGCTACTAACAAAACCAAACCTTTCAATCGAATGAAAGGTTTGGAGGTTGTTTATTTCCCCAGCAATTAATGAGATGTGGTCGTCAATGTGTCTCTATTAAACAAACGCCATGAGTTTCAAGAGGAAGAAGCCGAAGAACAACAGCATCATCATCCCTTCCCAGCGCATAATCTGGCGTGCCAGACCGTTGACAAAGAAAATAAGTGATGCAGCGATTAATACTCCCACTCCAAGCTGCATAACCACAGCGTCAGCGTAGAGTGGGGCTAAAAGCGCCGGCACACCCGCTACCATCAAAATATTAAAGGCGTTCGAACCAAAGATATTACCAATCGCCAACTCAGCCTCACCGGTCTTCAGCGCCTGAATAGTGACAAACAACTCCGGTAGTGATGTTCCAAGAGCAATGGCGGCAATAGACACCAGTCCTACCGGCACCGCTAAGCTACTCGCTAGCAAGACGACATTCTCCACTGTGTAGTGTGCTCCCAACAAAACTGCTGCTCCCCCTAATAACACAAACGCCAATGAGCTCGCTTGGAGACGCTGCCGGCGACCGGTCGACTGCAACTCAACCCGATCTTCTTCTCTAGCTTCAACAAAGAGGTACCACATGTACGCACCGAATGTACCTACCAAAAGCAACGCCTCAAGTCGATCAACGACACCATCATAAATAACTGCCAAAAAGTGTGCCGTTGCAATAAAGAAAATGGGTAACTCGGTTTTAATCAGATCACGCTTGATGACAATCCGGCCGCCAAGTGTCGCCAACACACCTACCACTAACAAGATATTAGTAATATTAGAACCAACAACGTTGGCCAAAACGATTTCGGTTGTACCATCAAGTACCGCCGCAATTGACGCTGCCAGCTCTGGCAGTGAGGTGCCAAACCCGACAATTAAGACACCAATAGCGAACTTACTCATACCAAGAGAAGCTCCTATTTGTTTAGCACCAACCACGAACATGTCTGCCCCTCGCACCAACGCAAACAACGCAATGGTGAGATAGACGGCTGGCAATAGAAGGTAAAGATATTCCATATGGGCTTCATTCTACACTAGAGCACGAGTAAGGTTGGGTTAAAGACGAGGATAAGACCGAGCAGTATCATAAGGGCACCGCCGATGATAAGTGACAGCTGGGTGTATTTATGACCATGCGCTTCAAGCTTCGAAAAGCCCCAAATCGCCAAAGCAAACACAACTAGATCGTCAACCATATATCCGATCGTATAAACCAAGATATACCATTGGCGTTCTAAGAACGTCAGCGCATTGAGTTCCAGTATTTTAGTGTACGCTTGTGGAATACCAATCGAACACGCAAACTCGATAATGTTCACTGAAAATGCAATGACCAAAATAGCCGCCAGGGTTCCGAGCGTAAGTGGTGCCTGAATAACCTGCTTCAGCTTATCGACTGTCTTGGCTTGCTGATCCAAACTAGAGACGTCACACACCAGCGCCACATTACGGTTCTTATACCAGCGATACAGAAAGAACCCTCCTCCACCCAAGGCCAGCAAGCCCACCAGTGGTGTCACGATCTGATCAAGCGCTACAAAATCCCATGTCTGGTACCAAACATTTAAGATGAGGTTATACATCACCGCTTCCGCGACAATAAATAGCCCGGCCATAACCACCATCTTTTGCCGACTGCCTGCCTGCGTCAGCAGTACTAAAAACGTCACGAGTACCCACATCGCACATGGATTAAAACCATCGATTACCCCCAGCAACGCTGAGAGTGAAAACAGTGAA
>JAASSY010000025.1 GCA_021767645.1 Candidatus Parcubacteria bacterium
CAAGACACGAGTAGTGTTTTGGAAGGACGCCGCCGCGAGGAAACTCTTTCGAGACAGTGAGCTTTCGGTGATACCCATGATGATGCGCTCACCTTTCGCCACCTCCTTACCAGACTCTTTCAGCTTCTCATTGGCTTCCACCATCACCCACTCCTCGACCACATCACCAATGGTGAAATGACTGTCGCCTGAGTGCGTAATTTTCACACGGCTCATCATTTGCTTCACAATCAACTCGATGTGCTTACGAGCAATCTGGACACCCTGGAGTTCGTAAATCTTATTGATTTCCGTGATGATGTAGTCTTGTGTAATTTCCTTGCCACCAAATTTAAAGAGGTCAGGAATATGGGCGGAACCGTCAGTCAGTAGCTGACCAGCTGTAACCTGTTCGTTTTTCGCCACTCGTAGCGACCGCACCATCGGCACCTCGTACTCAATGGTATCTGATTTCTTTGGTGCATGCTTACTATTCTTATCAACCGCTACTACAATCACCTTGCCTTTACTTTCATTGCGGATTTCAGTAATGAAGCCATCAGTTTTAGAGACCACTGCCGGTACCTTAGGTTGTCGCTTCTCAAACACTTCTTCCACACGCGGGAGACCTTGTGTTACGTCCCCACCAGCGCTTGAGGTACCACCAGCGTGCTTAGTGTTCATTGTCAACTGTGTACCTGGCTCACCAATCGCCTGCGCTGCCACAGTACCTACTGCTTCACCAGTATCAACAAGCTTGTTTGTTGTCATATCAGCACCGTAGCACTGCTGACACACACCGTGCAGTGTCGCACAGGTCATTGGCGAACGTACTTCAACACTGTCGCACGTTGCAGCCTCCACTGCCGCTGCGTCACGTCGAGACAGCATATGTCCTTTCTTGAAGAGGACGTTACCTTTCTTATCAACCGCATCGGCCGCTAAGACCCGACCCTTGATTGCCTTCGAGAAGGCAATCTCGATACCAGACGCTGTTACTCGTCCGATTGTAGTGCTCTCCTTTGACTTACAATCTTCTTCAGTCACAATCGCGTCTTGCGCTACCACGAAGAGGCGTCGAGTGAGGTATCCGGCTTTCGCTGTCTGGAGAGCAGTGTCAGCCAGACCTTTACGCGAACCGTGAGTCGTCGTGAAGTATTCAATCGGGGTCATACCCTCTTTCATTGAAGACGTCACTGGGAACTCAATTGTCTCACCACGCGTGTTCACAATCAGTCCCTTCATACCAGCCATCTGAGCAATCTGTCGCATTGAACCACGAGCTCCTGACTTCCAGAGGTCATTGGCGGAACCAAGTTCATCCATCTTTTCAGGAATAATTTCCTCTAGCTGTGCCTTGGCGGCATGCCAGATTTCGATGATCATACGTCGCCGCTCATCACGAGAAATTAGTCCTTGTTCATAGAACTCAACAATCTCTCGTTCTTTCTCACGACTTTCACTGACAATAGCCTCTTTTTCTTCCGGTATCTCCACGTCATCAATGCCCCAGGTAATTCCTGACACAGTTGCGTACTTGAAACCAAACTTTTTGATTTTGTTCACCACCTCAGGTACCACATCTAAACCTTGATCTTCAATCAGATCGATAATGATAGTGAACAGTTCGCGTTGTGAGACGAGCTCATTAACGTACATATGGTCACTTGGCAACACTGAGTTAAAGAGCAAGCGTCCCACAGATGTTTCAAATACTTGGCCTTCGTACTGTGCGTACTTTGGTGTATCAGTCGCTAACACCTTCACTTGAGCCCGTAAATCAACGAGACCAAAGTCATAAGCATTAATAGCGTCATTAGGCGAGCTGAAGTACTTACCTTCTCCATTGGCACCTTCGACCACCTTGGTCATCCAATACGCACCGAGTGCCATATCCATCAGTGACTCGGATACTACTGGCTCACCAGAACCTGGCTTGAGGACGTTTTTACGAGCTGAAATAATCTCGGCTGCTTCTAGCTGTGCTTCCTCAGATAACGGTACGTGCACAGCCATTTGGTCTCCGTCGAAGTCAGCGTTAAACGCCTTACACACCAGTGGATGAACCTGAATAGCGTTACCTTCAATCAACACTGGTCGGAACGCCTGGATACCCTGACGGTGTAGCGTCGGTGCCCGGTTCAGGAGTACGTGCTTGCCGGCAATAACATCTTCGAGGATTGCCCAGACTTCTGGCACACCATCTTCAATTAAACGACCCGCGCCACGAATATTGTAGGCCAGTTCCTGACGCAACAACTCCGCAATCACAAACGGTCGGAACAACTCAAGTGCCATGTGTTTTGGCAAACCACATTGGTCGAGCTCTAGCTCAGGACCAATCACAATCACCGAACGTCCCGAGTAGTCTACTCGTTTACCGAGCAAGTTTTGCCGGAAGTACCCCTGCTTACTCTTAAGGTAATCAGACAGTGACTTGAGTGGTCGACGCTGTGCCTGACTCATGGCAGACTGCGCACCACCTCCGTGCCGGATAGAGTTGTCGACAAGCGCGTCGACCGCTTCTTGCATGATGCGCTTTTCGTTACGGAGAATCACCTCTGGCGCCATGATGTCGATCAGTTTCTTGAGACGATTGTTGCGGTTGATGACGCGACGGTAAAGGTCATTGAGGTCACTTGAGGCATGTCGCCCACCTTCAAGTGCCACCATCGGTCGCAGCGCTGGTGGAATAACCGGAATTCGGTTGAGGAACATCCACTCGGGACGAACGTCAGCGTTGATCATACCCCGAATCAAATTGAGTCGCTTATCGAGCTTCACTCGCTCAGCGGCTCCGGCTTTTTCTCGCCGCGCTTCGAGTTCGTCGCGCAGTGTTTCCAAATTGATGTTCTTGAAAATATCGTAGATTGCTTCCGCTCCAATGCGAGCTTCAAACAAGGTGGAGTACTTCACAGAGAAGCGATGGAACTGCATTTCATCGAGCACAATACCGGTCTGGACTGACTCAATCTCTCGCTTCGTTTCCATCATGCGCTCTTTGAGCGTCTCACGTGCCTCTTCATTCTTGAGTTCTTTAAGCTTAGTTTTGTACTCTTGATCAAGATCTTTCAAGAGACGTGTTCGTTCTTCTTCAGAAACTTTGGTGACGATATAACCAGCGAAGTAGATAACCTTTTCCACTGATGCCGCAGTGATACCGAGGATCAGCGCAATTCGGCTCGGGATACCACGCAAGAACCAGATATGTGAGACTGGTACACAAAGTTCAATATGTCCCATGCGTTCTCGGCGAACAATCGCGCGCGTTACCTCAACACCACACTTCTCACAGGTGATGCCTTTATAGCGAATACCGCGGTATTTTTTACACGAACATTCGAAGTCCTCCACTGGGCCGAAAATACGCTCGTCGAACAATCCGTGCTTCTCTGGTCGTTGCGTACGGTAATTGATAGTTTCTGGCTTCGTGACTTCACCGTAGGACCAGTCGAGAATCTTGTCTGGTGCTGCCAGTTTTAGGCTGATGCCGGTGAACTGTGATGGCGCACGTTTTTTTGTGTTTGGATTCATAGTTAGTTTTGACTAGTGACGAGCTATTAATTTCGTTCTTCGCGTTCAAGCTCAACATCAAGCGTAAGCCCACGAAGCTGGTTAACAAGAACGTTAAAGGCAGCCGGTGTATGCGGGTGGCTGATTCGTTCGCCGCGAACAATCGCGTCAAAGGCTGCGGAACGTCCCACAATATCGTCTGACTTAATAGTGAGCATCTCCCGCAGCGTGTAGGCTGCACCGTAACCAAGGAGTGCCCACACCTCCATTTCACCAAAGCGCTGGCCACCAATTTGCGCCTTACCACCAAGTGGCTGCTGGGTAATGAGTGAGTATGGACCAATGGAACGCATGTGGATCTTGTCTTCCACCATGTGGTGCAGTTTCAAGATGTACATATAACCGACCGCTGTTTTTTGAGCGAACTCTTCACCAGTACGACCATCACGCAGTTGTAACTTACCGTCGGTTGGCAGTCCAGCTGCTTCGAGTTCTTCTTTAATCTCTTCTTCGGTAGCCTCGCCAAATGGAGGTACGACAGCTTGATAGCCTAATTCGTTGGCCGCCATACCAAGGTGCAACTCAAGAATTTGCCCTAAGTTCATACGGCTTGGTACACCAAGTGGAGTCAAGATAATATCAACCGGTCGACCGTCTTTGGTGTACGGCATGTCTTCTTCTGGCAAGATACGCGAGATAACACCTTTGTTACCGTGTCGACCAGCTAGCTTGTCACCGACTGAGACGTTGCGGACTTGGGCTACTGTGACGTGAATTCGTTTAATCACACCACTTTCAAGATTATCTCCGTTTTCACGTGAGAATACTTTCACACCAACAACACGACCTTTCTTTCCAATCTCGAGACGTAGTGATGTGTCTTTCACATCTTTGGCTTTTTCACCAAAGATAGATCGCAGCAATCGCTCTTCTGGAGTGAGCTGAGCCTCACCCTTCGGTGTCACCTTACCTACCAAGATATCACCGGCACGCACTTCTGCACCGACTCGAATAACACCGTTTTCATCAAGGTTACGTAGTTTGAGTTCAGAGACGTTAGGGATATCCGGAGTTGTTACCTCAGGACCAAGTTTCGTGTCACGCACTGCCACATCAAACTCTTCGAGGTGGATAGTTGAGAACTTGCTCTCTTTCACCAATCGTTCTGAGATGATAATAGCGTCTTCGTAGTTGGCGCCAGACCAACTCATAAACGCCACCATCGCGTTCTGTCCAACCGCAATTTGTCCTTTGTCAGTTGAAGTAGTGTCAGCAAGTACATCACCTCGCTTTACTTTATCGCCAACTGTTACTGTTGGACGGTGGTAGAAGGCTGAGAAATCATTGGTACGCTGCATTCTCGTTAACGGATATTCGTCTTTCCCATCTTTCGTTTTCACCACAATATGCTCAGCGTCACACTCAATCACCTCACCGGCAGTCTTCGCCATCACGACACGACCAACATCTCGAGAAACCATCTTCTCGACACCAGTAGCAACTAACGGTGCCTCAGGGATGAGACACGGCGTCGCCTGCTTCTGCATGTTTGAACCCATAAGTGTTCGGTTCGCGTCGTCGTGCGAAAGGAACGGGATCATTGAAGTCGCTACAGAGAACGCTTGGTTAGTAGCGATGTCCATGTAATCCACTTCTTTTGGGGCAATCACGCGTGGCTCACCGTTGTAGCGCACAGCCACCAGGTCTTGTTTAATTTTACCCTTATCATCAATCTCGATCGCAGCGTGAGCAATATGGAAGTTTTCTTCTTCATGGGCGTTGAGATAGACCACTTCACCGGTCACTACACCTTTCTCTACTTTCACGTACGGGGTTTCGATGATGCCGAAACGATTAACGCGGGCATACATAGACAGACGCAAGATCAGACCAATGTTCGGACCTTCTGGTGTATGAATCGGACAGAGTCGCCCGTAGTGACTCGTATGTACGTCGCGCACCTCAAAACCAGCTCGTTCTCGAGTCAGACCGCCCGGACCAAGTGCTGATACAGTACGGAGGTGTTCAAGCTCACCAAGATTGTTTTGCTGTGATGCAAACTGCGACAGCTGGTTCGTGGTAAAGAACTCTTTGATGGCTGCCTGCAGCGGTCGCGGGTTCAGAATCTGCATCGGGAGTGACGTCTCCGCTTCAATCGTTGACATCCGGTCTTGCACGTTTCGCTTCATTCGTGTCATACCAACTCGAACTCGCTGAATCGCCATTTCACCAAAGTAACGAATTCGTCGAAAACCGAGGTGGTCGATATCATCAGGACGAGCATTGTTGTCATGATTGCTTTCAATGATGTGGGAGAGGATGAGTTTGAGGTCATCTTGCGTGACCACTCGGACATCGGTTGCTTTCTTGTCAGTTGGTAACTCAAATCGTTCGTTGAAGTGGTGCCGACCAATCTCAGACAAATCGTAGCGCTCTGGAGCAAAGATAGAGTTCACAAACTCCTTCGCATTATCAACAGTCGCTAAGTCACCGTCCCGCAGACGTTTGTAGATTTCGAGGTATGCCTCGTCAGTAGTTTTGGCTGGGTCTTTGGCCAGCGTTGCCTTCATATACTCTTCACCACGCTCGGTGTCTTTCATGAAGTCGATAATAGCCTCATCGGTCTCAAGACCAAAGACGCGCAAAAGCGACGTAATTGGTACTTTCTTCTTCCGGTCGATCTTAATGTAGATAAGCCCGTCACCTTCAGATTCAATTTCTACCCAAGCACCTCGGGCTGGGATAATCTTTGCACCAAAATAGGTCCGACCTTTCAGTAAGTTGGTAGTGAAGAAAATACCGTAGCTTCGTGCCAGCTGTGGCACAATAACTCGCTCTACACCATTGATAATGAACGTACCGTGTTCAGTCATGACTGGCACATCGGTCAAGAATACTTCTTGCTCTTTTTCACTCTCAAAGGTTTTGTTCTTGAGAGCAATTGTCGCTCGCATCGGTGCTTCGTAGGTAAGCTTGTTTTCTTTAGCGAACTCAGGTGTTGTTTTCGGCTCACCTAATTCATACTTCTTAAAGACGAGATCAAACTTTTTCTCTGAGTAGTCAGAAATTGGCGAAAACTCTTTAAAAATTTCCTTAAACCCTTCCTCAATGAACCAGCGATACGAATCACGCTGGGGTTCAACCAAGTCTGGTAGTTCTACGAGCGGATCTTTTGCTCGTTTGAAGGTCTTCGCTGGCATATGGCCAACAGAAGCAAACTCCTCTGCCTTCGGCTTTGCATACATATCCATATATAAATATGACATTTTTACATGCACCTAAAACACAAAACCCACGCTGACTGCGCTTCGTGTATCGTGTCTTTATTTGTGCACGGTTACTAATGACATCACGTATCGCGATTTTGGTGATGATACCTCCACTCCTCTCCCAAGGAGCGTATTATTCACGAGGGTGAACAATTTACACACAGCAACCGCAACTCAATCTGGTAGTGCGTAAGTGGCCGGTAGTATAACGCATATATACAACATTGCAACCACACTATGTGGGAACACTTTACATTCCTAGCCTAGTTCGCTATTGTCACATGAGACTAGCACAGGAGGGTGTCACCATGACACAGCTTAGAGTTTTCTATCACGATGCACGCCAACCACCGATCAACCATTTGACAGAGCGTTGTGGTGGTGATGGCGTCTATGTTTTTTTGTTCAAAACGGAAACGGGTAACAATTTCTCGTGCACCTATAAAGTGGTAAAGGCGAACGCCACAACCGAAGAAAAGAGAAACCAGCCTGCGCCGCTGTTGGAGCAACTGGAACAAATCGGCCGTATGGCGCAACACTTACCCATCAAGGCAATTTGCCTGCATGAAAACAACCTCACTCATTTGCGTGAACAGGCGAAAAAACTGAAACAAGGTCTATTGCTGACCATAACCGCCTTCGAACGGCGTTGACTTTGCACCCACTGGCGACAGTGGGTGCTACTTTTGTGCGCGACGTGCTTCAATCTCTTTATGGTCACCCGAGAGAAACACTTTGGGTACTCGGTACTGTTTACCTTTAAAAGTAATCGTATCCGGACGAGTGTAAGTCTCACCGGTAGTAGTTCGTTCGTCTTCGAGCGATTCGTACGTCCCGAGTACACCAGGTACTTGTCGGGCTGTAGCGTCAATAATCGATAGCGCAGGTAACTCACCTCCGGTCAGAACGTAGTCGCCCACGCTCACCTCCTCAGCTATAAGCGCTTTCTTAACGCGCGCATCAATCCCTTCGTAGCGTCCAGAGATAAGCACGAGGTGGTCATACTGCTTCGCATACTTCTTTGCCAACTCGTTGGTAAACTGCTTCCCTCGTGGTGACATGATGAGCGTTTTTACTTTTGGTTGGTTGCGCTTAAGCCCGACCGCCTTTTGCCACGCCTTGAGAACAGGTTCGGCTTGCATGACCATCCCTGGACCACCACCGTACGGGCGATCATCAACCCGCTTGTGTTTGTCCTTAGTAAAGTCTCGTGGGTTGTAGTAGTCGACGGCTATTTTTTTTCCACGACTCTTAGCGCCTTTCCCTTTCTCCGTCTTTTGGGCTCGACCCAACACACTGGCGTCAGTGTACGCTTGGCAGATTTCGGGAAACAATGTGATGACGTGAAAATGCATAGCTCGATAGTAGCATATTATTAATGAACATACCGTGGTATGTTCACCGGTGTTACTTTTACCATAACTACCCCATCTCGCCCTGCAAAACTATCAGGCAAAACCTTTCATTCGATTGAAAGGTTTTGCCTGAGTAATTATTTAATCGTTTTGTTTTGTTTCGTTTTGCTGTACTTCTAGGCGCAAAACGGCGGAGACTGAAGGTCTCCGCCGTTTTTATTGACTCTTTATACTAGTTTGAAATTATTAATGAGATGAAATGCGAGGCGCAGAAGGAAAATAATGTGAGTGGGACACGGTAGTCCAGCGAACATTATTTTACCAAACTGCAACAAAGCAGTTCGCTCATTTAGATTTTCAAATCGTCGATTGCTTGGTCCAGGTCTTTCGGCTCTGCCGCAACTGCTTCACCGCCATCAGTCTCTGGCTCCATTGCTGCTGTTTCATCGCCTCCCATAGCGCGAGTTCCACCTTCTGGCTCATTGATCTTCAGGTTTACCCGGGCGTCGTGTTTCATACCCACGACTCGCAACAACGTGCGAATTGCTTTGGCGGTGTTGCCACTTCGACCAATAATCTTGCCCATATCTTCAGCGTGGACGTCGAGTGTCAGCAGAACCCCCATTTCATCAA
>JAASSY010000026.1 GCA_021767645.1 Candidatus Parcubacteria bacterium
ACAAATGGCAGCGTATTACGGAGTACCTAGCTACACCTACGATGAAAATAACCTGCCTTCGGGTGAGGTGCTAAAGCACGTGCCTGAAGAATCTGCTCGTCATTACCGAATCGTCCCTGTAGCGCTCGATAACGGTGTGCTGCAAATAGCAACCAGCAATCCAGATGACTTGCAAATGCGGCAAGCGGTACATTTTATTAGTACTAAGTACAATTTGCCCCACCAGTTTCTCTACGCGCTTGATAACGACATTACGAAAACACTCGCGGTGTACGAAAGTCTCAAAGGAGAGGTAGATGAAGCACTCGACTCGCTGGAGTCGCAACTGACAGCCGAGATTGCACAAAAAGAAAAACAAGAAAAAGAAGGGGAGAGTCAATATACCGCACAGCACCTTAAAGAGGATGCACCAGTGACGAAAATTGTAGCCACTGTTTTGCGCTACGCAGTGGATGGTCATGCATCAGACATTCATATTGAACCGAGTAGTTCGCGCGTACTCGTGCGTTTTCGCGTTGATGGTGATTTACAAAAAAGTCTTGAGTTGCCGACAAAAGTGCACCCAGCTCTGGTAGCTCGTGTGAAAATTCTCTCATCGATGCGACTTGATGAGAAGCGTAAGCCGCAGGACGGTCGTTTTTCGGCAAACTTCGATGGACGGAAGATTGATTTCCGTGTGTCGGTACTACCTACAAACCATGGAGAAAAGGTGGTAATGCGTATCCTCGATACTGCTAAGGGAGTCCGCACGCTGGAAGATACTGGAATTGCTGATTATCACCTGGAGACAATTCGTCGGATTGTGAAGGAGCCGTACGGTATCATTCTTATCTCTGGTCCGACTGGTTCTGGTAAATCAACCACCTTGTATGCCATGCTCGAGGAGGTGGATCGGCTGACCAAGAACGTCCTCTCACTTGAAGACCCGGTTGAGTACAACATTGACAACGTCAGCCAATCGCAAGTTCGACCTGAGATCGGCTATACCTTTGCTGATGGTTTGCGCAGTGCGTTGCGCCAAGATCCCGACATTATTATGGTGGGGGAGATTCGTGATAAAGAAACCGCTCAGCTGGCTATTCAAGCAGCACTGACTGGTCACTTGGTACTGTCGACCATTCACACGAACAACGCTATCGGCGTCGTTCCACGACTGATCGACATGGGGGTTGATCCGTACCTCATCGCACCAACCTTAAAGCTGGCTATGGCTCAGCGATTGTCTCGCCGGTTGTGTCCTGGTACCGGGACACCTATACCGGTCGAGGGTGCGGTTGCGACGATGATTCACGACCAGTTTGCTAGCTTGCCGGAACAATACCATGACCGTATACCTCAGAGCGATACCATGCTCAGTCCTGAGTCCACACCAGGCTGCACAGCGGGCACAAAAGGTCGGGCTGCGGTTATGGAAGTGTTTGAAATCAACGATAAGGTACAAGAACTTATTTTAAATGGTGGCTCAGAAGAGGAGATGTACCAAGTTGGTCGTGAACGTGGTTTTATGACGATGAAAGAAGACGCTATCATCAAAGCACTGAACCATGTTATCCCGTATGAAGAGGTGAATATGTTTGGTAGTGACGGAGCAGTCGATCTCTACGATGTCACGGAGGCTGCTGAGCAATCTGCCGGAGAAAGTTCAGAAAATATTGCAGCTCCAACAGATCCAACAGCTTCAGAGACTGCTTCAGGTATGGCGTCAGAAACCCTACCTAAAGAGGGTAGTCAGTCAGCGATTGATCTTGACAACGTTGATGTCGATAACTAGTCCTGTAGACGCATTACGTAACGTATAATGCAGGTATGAAGATCTTGCTTATAGACGATGACGTATTTTTGCGTGATATGTACACGCTTAAGTTTCAGGAAGCCGGAGACGACATTACCGCGGTGGCTACTGCGACAGAGGCGATGCAATCACTCGCAGATAACTCGTACGATATTGTCATTACCGACATGGTTATTCCAGGGATGTCGGGACTGGAGCTGTTAGAGCATTTACAACAAGATAATACTACGGAAGACGTGGTCAAGATTGTTCTTTCCAATCAAAGTGAACCAAAAGATAAAGAGCTGGCCACAGCAGCTGGGGCGAATGGCTACATAGTGAAAGCAGACAAGATGCCAAGCGAGGTCGTTGAAGAGGTGCATACAATTGCTAGTAAATAATTATCATCAGCTATGGCTACGGTAGATTACAAACGAGAACTCAAAGACTTGCTCGGAGTCGTGATGGAACAAGGCGGCTCGGACATTCACTTTGCGGTAGGAGCGCACCCGCTGATTCGAGTGGCTGGTTCTTTGGTCCCGCTTGTGAACAAACCTATTTTGACTGACCAAGACGTTGAGGGTTTTGCCAAGGTACTTATAAGTAAGGAGCGGTTTGAGCAGCTGCTTGAGCAGAAAGAGGTTGACTTCTCCTACGGTCTCTCAGACGGTACGCGCTTTCGTGGTAATGGTTTTTACCAGAAAGGCTCCATGTCGGTAGTGTTGCGTCTGATCCCTGATGAAATACGTACCTTTGAACAACTGGGTCTCCCACCGATTCTCGAGAGTTTCGCTAGTCGCAACCAAGGTTTCTTTCTGTGTGTAGGGCCTGTTGGTCAAGGTAAGTCCACCACGCTCGCGAGTATGGTGCAGCATATTAATACTGATCGCGCTGAACACATCGTCACCATCGAAGACCCGATTGAGTACGTCTACGAACCAGCCAAGTCCCTGATTGATCAACGAGAGGTTGGTATTGACACCTATTCATTTGAGGCCGCTTTGCACTCGGCGTTCCGCCAGGACGTTGACGTCATTTTGGTTGGTGAGATGCGTAACAAAGAAACAATCGGTACCGCAGTGACTGCAGCGGAAACCGGTCACTTGGTACTCTCGACTCTCCATACCAACAACGCGGCCCAGACTATCAACCGTATCATCGATACGTTCGCAGCTGAGCAGCAAGACCAAATCCGCATGCAGCTTGCAAGCTCGCTGGCCGGCATTTTCTCGCAGCGACTCATTCCGCGGATATCAGGTGGATTGGTGCCAGCGTACGAATTGCTGATTAACAACAGTGCGGTAGCTAACCTTATCCGAGAGTCACGTATTCACGAGATTCAGTCAGTCATCGAGACAGGGCTTGAGCAGGGGATGATCGATATGAATCGTTCCTTAGCAGAACTGGTGAAGAAAGGCGAGATAACGGTCGAGAACGCATTTGCCTACTCGCTTAATCCGAAAGGCCTGGAGCGGCTTATGTAACCTATGTTGTTTAAATACAAAGCAATTGATAAGAATAATGTCTCACGTGAAGGTACGGTAGATGCCAACACGACCGATTCAGCTATTGCCACCGTACAGAAAGAAGGGTATACCGTCATTTCGATTGAACCAGTTAACGAAGAGAAGAGTATTCTCGATATAGAAATTGATTGGTTTCAAGGTGTGAGCAATAAGGAGGTGGTAATACTCTCTCGGCAGTTAGCAACCCTCTTCTCAGCACAGGTGTCAGCGCTCCGTATATTTCGTTTACTGGCAACGGAGATGGAGAACAAGCAGCTCCAGAAGGTGCTTAATACCATATCAGATGACTTGCAAGCCGGTAGCTCTATCTCGCGAGCACTCGGAGCACACCCAGATGTGTTTTCACAATTTTACGTTAATATGGTTCGTTCTGGTGAAGAGTCCGGTACGCTTGATCGGGTATTTGAATACTTGGCTGACTACCTGGATCGTCAGTACCAACTGACCACCAAGGCGCGCAATGCGCTTATCTACCCAGCGTTTGTAGTTGGTACGTTTGTGCTCGTGATGTCCTTAATGCTTACCTTGGTGATTCCGCGCATCGCCACTATTTTGACCGATTCCGGCCAAGAGTTACCAATTTACACAAAGATTGTGATTGGTTTGTCTGAGTTTATGAGTAACTACATTGGCTTTTTGCTCGTGCTCTTGTCTGTGGCTGGTTTCTTCCTTTACCGGTTTGTCAAAACACCTGCCGGAGGACGTTTTATCGATGAACTAAAACTTTCTATTCCGTACATCGGTGACCTCTACACAAAAATGTACCTCACTCGTATCTGTGACAACCTGGCAACCATGCTCACCAGCGGTATCTCCATGGTGCAAGCCATTGAGGTGACAGCTGACGTAGTAGACAACCAAGTGTTTGCCGAAATTATGTCACTTACCTTAGTTGAGGTGAAGGGCGGCCGTTCGTTTGCCGACGCCATAGCCGAGTATCCAGAAATCCCTGGTGTGCTGTCGCAGATGGCAAAAGTCGGTGAAGAGTCTGGTAATCTCGGTTCTATTTTGGAGACGCTTGCTAATTTCTACCAACGAGAAGTAAGTAATGCAGTGGAGACACTGATTGGTCTTATCGAACCAGTGATGATTGTGCTCCTTGGTCTTGGTGTCGGCCTCTTGCTGACGTCAGTCTTGATGCCAATTTACAACCTCACCAGTGCCATTTAGACGTGTCTACTCGGGTTTGTCCACAGAGCTCGCACCAGAGATGGTGCGAGCTCGTATAATAGAAGTATCCACGCAACGTGGAGTTTATAAGAACATTAAGACTTTCAGCTGGAGTCTGAATGTTTAACGAATAATATAATGAAACAAACAATGCAACGTGGTTTCACCCTCATCGAACTCTTGGTGGTGATTGCCATCATCGGTATCCTCGCTTCGGTGGTACTGACCTCGCTTTCAACTGCTCGCACAGAAGCAAATATCGCAGCAGCTCAGTCCACACTTCGTGGTGTCCAACCCGAAGCAATTATCTGCATTAACAATGGAGATGATCTTAACTCTCCTGACTCTACTTCAGCGGTTTGTTCTGGAGCAGAAAACTGGCCTGGTTTACCAAATGGTTGGAGTTATGGAGCACTTGGCACAGGTTCATCGTGTACAGAAGACCTTACCGTAGCTGATGGTTCAGTAGAGTACTGTGCTAACGATGGTACAAACGAAGTTGTATGTACCGAAAGCAGCTGTAGTCAGACATAGTCTGTACGCAGCAGAGTCATCAAAGCAGCCCGTACGGGCTGTTTTGTTTTCCCCGAACAACGCGTCGTTTGCGCTGGAGTAGTACGGAAAGACGCTATACTTAGGGGTAGGTATGGAAAGTTTTGCCTTATTGCCGATATGGTATCTATATACAGTGGTGTTTCTATTCGGTCTGATCGTCGGTAGTTTTTTAAACGTGGTGATTTACCGCTTCAACACCGGCGTGTCGCTCCAAGGCTCGTCACATTGCTTGTCGTGTGGAACAGGTCTGCGTTGGTTTGAGCTTGTGCCAGTGGTGTCGTATTTAGTACTACGTGGCCGGTGTCGTTATTGTTCGAGTTGGATACCGGTCCGCTACCTCTTGGTGGAGCTGCTGACTGCCGGTTTATTTACCGCCGCGTTTGTAGCCGGAGGGGTTACTGCAGTGACACCGGTGTTATGGCTCTTGGTGGCACTTTTGGTGATTGTGCTGGTCTACGATATCTATCACCTCATTATTCCTGATGTATTAGTGATTGCTGTCTCGGTGACGGCAGCACTGTGGTGGTTGGTTACTGGAGCGGACGTCGAGCAGCTAGTTAACGGCAGTGTGGCGGCTGCCTTAGCGAGCGGTTTTTACGGTCTGTTGTGGTTACTATCACACGGACGTTGGATTGGGTTTGGCGACGTGAAGCTCGCGCTACCGCTTGGATTTATGGTCGGTGTTGGTGGGGTGTTTTCGCTGATTACGCTGTCGTTCTGGGTCGGAGCAGTTATCAGTTTGGGCTTGCTGGCCTGGCAGCGACACCAAAAGGGGAAAACTCGACCAGCTCAATCAGCCACACAGCTTACAATGAAGAGTGAAGTCCCGTTTGCTCCGTTTTTAATTGTGGCGTTCTTGCTCGTACTGTTAGCTGAGGTTGACGTCGTAACGTGGTTTATCGGGTTCTAGTCTATGTACCAGTCACAAGAGCAGTCAGTCAAAGGCTTTTCACTTATTGAGCTTATGGTAACGGTGTCGATTATTATCATCGTGACTGGGTTAGCATTGGTGCGGTACTCTTCGTTCAATAACACGGTACTCTTGAAATCTGAGGCGCTGGAAATTGCCCTCATTGTACGGGAAGTACAGTCGCTTGGAATGCAGGCTGATGCATCTACAGGCGGGAGGGCACCGTACGGACTACATATAGATACGAGCAGTTCCCAGAATCAGGAATTAGTTATTTTTCAGGACGGTGATGGTGATACTGTTTATGATAGTGTCGAAGAGCTAGCTCCACCTGCTTCACCAGTGCCGATTGACGCTCGATTTGCGATAACAGCAATCTGTGTTGGTTCAGGTGCTTGCGGTTCAGGCAGTGCGTCAGTGGCCTTTGAACGCCCTAACTTCAATGCGATTATCAATGGTGGTAGTGCTACTAGTCTGACTATCGTGCTGAGTGATGCCAGTGGCGGTGGTGCGAGTCGTCGTATTATAATCAATCAAAATGGGTATGTGGCAGTTGATTAAACCAGTACAGCAAATACGACAAAGGACGAAACGTGGCTTTAGTCTGGTAGAGGTCTTGGTTTCCATGAGTCTCTTAGCGATTGTAGTGACGACCAGTGTGGGTACGATGGTGGTACTACTAGACGCCAACAGTAAGGCCCAAGAGAAGAAAGAGTTAATGAATCAGCTCTCCCTAACACTCGATGCTATGGCACGAGAAATCCGGACTGGCTCATTCTACGACTGTGGTACGGCAAACTTGACGAGTAACAATACGAACGACTGCGCTACGGCCGATACCACTTTTGCATTTACCGAGTCTGGCAACAGTTTAACTGGTCCAGCTGGTGGTACGAGCCGGATTGGCTATCGGCTACAAAATGACCGTTTAGAACGCAATATTGGCAATACTGGCTGGGAAGCGGTGACACCAGATACGATAGAAATTACTGACTTGCGCTTTACGGTGACAGGGACGGACACCTTAACTGATGGCAGTAGTAATACCGAACCACCGATTGTGAGTATTGTGATTGAGGGGCTGTTTCTTGAGGCGGTTGGTAATAATAACCAATTTGTCTTGCAAACTACTATCACACAACAAGCATTAGATATATGATGTACACAAAGAAACAGCGTGGATACTCAATTGTCGAGACGTTGGTAGCTGTCTCGGTATTGTTGGTGGCGATTGTCGGTCCGATGACTATTGTGGTGCGCAGTCTGCAAACCGCTTTCTATTTACAAGAACAAGCCACGGCCGTGTTTTTAGCGCAAGAAGGTATCGAAGGCGTGGTAGCAGAGCGGAATCGACACGTACTCCGTGAGCTCGAAGCCGGAAATACTGATTACTGGGACTGGGCGTCCCCGAGCGGACCATTGTTGTCGCAGTGTCTTAATGCGGTTGGTTGCAACTTCGATTTTACTAATGATGATCCATTTGGAAGTGGTTCGGCTGTGAGTTGTTCACCTGAGTCGGATTGTCGAATGTATGAAGATACGAGTAGTAATCGTGTCGTGTACAGTCTAGACAACAGCGGCACACCATCACCGTACACACGCATCATTAGGATAACCGTAGACAGCAGCGGTGACACGAGCGCCACTGTTGCGTCAACAGTGAAGTGGAACTCGGATATTTTCGCTGCTGAGCGAAGTGTGACTATGTACACTGAATTGTATAATGAATTTAAGCCTTAATCATGGATAAGCACGAACACAACGCACAAAGTGGCTTCTCTCTCTTATTAGCTATGATTGTGGCTAGTGTCGCATTAGCGATTGGTTTATCGTTGCTCGATTTGAGTATGAAAGAAATCGAATTAGCGGCCAGTTCACGAGATTCGGAGATTGCCTTTCAGGCTGCAAACGCTGGTCTTGAGTGTGCTAGGTACGTACGCCGGTCCAATACAAGCGCTATATTGAGTCAAAACGATATAACAAGTGATTGTTTTGGTGGCAGCAACACTCTGACCGCGAATGCTAGTGGTAATGAAGTGCAATACGAGCGCGAGGTTACTGGATGGGATCCGTCTGGAAACGGTACGCCACTATGTATACGATACGATATTTATACAGTCGACAACTCGGGTGGTAGTAATCCAGTAGCCAAGTCATTT
The DNA here is from genome assembly GCA_021767645.1 of Candidatus Parcubacteria bacterium. Classification (GTDB taxonomy): domain Bacteria; phylum Patescibacteriota; class Minisyncoccia; order Phycocordibacterales; family UBA918; genus OLB19. The sequence continues at coordinate 8,092 of JAASSY010000026.1, forward strand.
GTTGACCAACTAGGGGTTACTCGAAATAATTTTGACCAGTGTCAAGCTGGCGATATTTGCTCGGTCGCGATTGCTAGAGGATATAACGTACCATGTGCAGATATTGGGAATGTGTACACCGTCCAGCGTGAGCTATCAGCTGAGTTTTAGGGCAAAGTACGGTATGCTATACCGACAAATATGAGTGAAGCAAATAACGACCAAGCACAACGAATCGATCAACTACGATCTCTCATCGCTCACCATCGCCGACAATACCATGAGGCCGACGCACCAGAAATTAGTGATGAAGCCTACGACTCACTCGTGCAAGAGCTGCAAGCGCTTGAAGGAGTCACTGAAGAAGATGAGTCAGA
>JAASSY010000027.1 GCA_021767645.1 Candidatus Parcubacteria bacterium
ACATTTGCTAACCCAAACATTGCCACGTAACCATACGTTTCGATAACAACACCGCCGAGGATGGGCCCGATCATGCTCATTAAAGCAATAGCCGCAAACATCATCGACACGCTCTTCCCTCGCCCACCAGCACTGGTCAGCAAAGCAAAATTGACATGGTATGACACCCAATGGAATAGACGGAAACAAGCAATCGTAACAACTGCTGGTACCAATAACCACCAATAATTATCGGGTGTCATAAACATAAGGATGATATAGTGGGCAATCGAAAACAACATACCCAGACCCAACACCCGACTAAAACCTACCCGGTTCGTGATTTTCATTGCTGGCACCAAACCAACTACGTATAAAGCGCTGGCACCAATATAAAACATCGTGACCACCTCAACCCGTTCTCCGCTTGTCTCATAGAGAAAAATCGGTACAAATAAGCCAAGGATGGCTGTAGCCAATCCGTGTAAAAGACGTTTAGATACGAAGAGTTGTATAAAACCCTCTTTTCGATCACCGCCACGCCGACGTATCCGTCCTAGTACAAATGAAAGTCGTTCCATACAACACCTTCACTGACCTACTTGCCAGCTTGCTTAATAATAAAGTCAAACTCCGACTGCTTGATCGGCATAATTGATAGCCGATTTCCCTTTTGCAATAACCGCATAGCTGAGAGTGTTTTGTACGTTTTTAACTCTTGTAGCGTAACCACCCGTGGCAGTGTTCCCTCATATACTACATCAACACAAAGCCAGCGCGGGTTCTCAGGATCGCTCTTCGGGTCAGGGTGAGCACTTTGTGGATCAAACTGGGTGGGGTCTGGATAGGCTTCTGATGCTATCTTCATAACACCGACCACACCTGTCTCCTTACCGGCGTTTGAATGATAAAACAATGCTCTATCACCTACTCGCATATCGTCCCGCATCATATTACGCACTTGGTAGTTACGAATACCGTCCCACGGCTCACGTGTATCACGTTTAAGATCAGTGATGGAGTATTCCTCTGGCTCACTTTTCATGAGCCAGTACTGGGTTCGTTTGGCCATATAGTAGCAGTATAGCAGTCGCGACCACCCTATTTCACCAGTACTACACAAAGCCGGCCACACCGGCCGGCTTTGTGTGACTATTCAGTTGCTGGTGCTTCGGGTGCACCACCCATTTCTAAGGTACCTGGCGGATCGATAGTGTCGTCAAACTCACCAAAGAGCCCTTCGGAGAGGACGTTCACGATACCCCAAATAGATACCATGAGCACGAACGCTACAATCGACCACAAAATTAGCTGCTTCCCTTTTGCCCGCTGCTCCTCACTTGCACCACCTTGGATAAAGTAGCGGTACATGCCAAACAAAAACACCAGGAGAGCCAGTGAGAAGATAAATGGGATCAATGTGTTACCAATAAAGCCAGATAGGTTAGCAAAAAAGGTGTCTATCTCACCGAACTGAGCGTACGTGTGTACTGGAAAGCATAATATCAATGATGAAAAAAGAGTTTTATACATAGTTATATTACCGTCTCAAATATTAATGGTGATTATAACGTCGGCGTGCCTGGTAACTGTGGCGGTGCAGTTGTGCCAAACAGCCCAAGCGCCACAGCATTCACAATACCCCAAATAGATACCATCAGCACAAAGCCGATAACCGCCCACAGCGCCAGCTGCTTCCCTTTTTGCCGCGAGTCGTCACTGCCGCCACCCTGGATAAAGTAGAGATACATTCCCCAGATGAAAGCTAAGAGTGCAATAGCAAACACCAGTGGGATCAAGATGGTATCAATGAGTGTTTGAATATCTATAAAGAACTGGCCAACTGCGCCAAAGACTTGCGCATGACCAATAAACGGCATGAGCAGCAAGGCTGGTAGTGTATATATGTGTTTATGTTTTATCATAGTTTAATCATACTATTTTCGAGCTCACACTTTACTGCTTATACACAAAACGACTAGAGCGTAGCTCTAGTCGTTTTGTTGTGGAGAAGGTTAGAGAGAAGCCAATGCTCCGCCCCAACACGGTTGTGATGCGCTCCATGGTTGCACCCCCTGTTTCTCGTAGAGATACCGAGCGTACTCCATATTGTCGTAGAGGTCTTCGAGATCAAGTCCGAGGGTGTCGGCAGTCTTTCCGTGATAATACGTATTGATCTGCATCACTCCGGTGTCTCGTTTGTCTACGTGACCGCGCAAGACGCTACCATCAGCAAGTGTATGACGGAAGGTTGACTCACATCGAGCCACCTGCACCATAATCGGGATATCACTGAAGTAGTCGCGCACTGCAGCTTCGGTGTCCACGACAGCAGCTTCTTCTCGGCGAGGAACTGTTTCTATGGTACCGTACGCGGTTGTAGTAGTGTCACCACCACCAACCGCTAACATAACTGCAATAAGAGTCGATATAATAAGCCAGTTGTCTTATCTAACAAATGTCTGGCGAACCAGACAACCGCACTATCGTATCACGTTTTGCGGATGTTTATGACTATATCACAGATATAACTTTATGTCAATATATACCGCTTAGTGTGCTGTCCTAAGCATATCTATAAATGGCTCTGTTGAGCCATTTTATTATTTTTCTGTCGATGATGTTGGTTTCGTAGCATAATCCAACCACTCCTTTGCGCCCTCAAAAGCCCGCAAAACTTCGATTGGAGTAGCAAATACTACGGTATTGGATTGATCGGAAGAAAGGTCGTTAAGGCTCTGCAAAGTACGTAAATGAAGCGCCCCTGGAGCTGCAGCCAGCATGCTAGCTGCTTCAGCCATATTAGCGGCGGCTGCTTTCTCGCCTTCGGCCTTGATAATTACTGAGCGACGCTCACGCTCCGCTTCAGCTTGTTTGGCAATCGTTCGCTCCATCTCTTCCGGTAAGAAGAAATCTTTCAGCTCTACATTATCAACTCGTATCCCCCACTGGTCTGTTTCTGCATCGATAATTGATCGAATGTTTTCTGACAACTTATCTCGTTCGGCTAACACTTCATCGAGTTCAGCGCTACCTACTACATTACGCATGGTCGTCTGGGCTAACTGCGAGACAGCAAAACGAAAATCTTCCACTTCCAAAACCGCTTTAGCAGCATCGGCTACTTTATAGTAGATAACCGCATTGATACTAGCGGAAACATTGTCTTTTGTGATGACTTTCTGATCCGGTACATCAACCGCCTTCACGCGCAAATCCACTTTATCCATACGTTGAAATATCGGCACAATAATGCTCCAACCCGGATTACGCATACCGGTGTATTTACCCATGGTCAATACTACTCCACGTTCATACTGTTTTACCTCGCGCAGCATGGCCAATACGGCAATACCAATAATGATCAATACCCATTCCATAGCAAGTTGTTCTTAGTCACTAATACACGTAGTATAGCGCACTTTAAACTTTTTGGTTCAAAATACCCATCGCACCATACAGGCCTCCAAAGTCACCGAGTTCAGCATCTTTAAGTAGTGGACACGGCACAATATCACCTAATGCTTCATTGGTATGCCGCTGAATATCTGCAAGCAAAATTCGTGGATCCCCCACTATCATTGAGCCGCCGAGCACAATTACATCTGGCGACCAGTATAAAATGGTGTTGCGTAAACCTTCTGCCAAGTAACGAGCCAACTGGTCCCACACGGCGTCATCTTGTGGAATATCATATGGCTTCACGCCCATCCGATTCTCAAGTGCTGTACCCGAGACCAGGTTTTCTAACGTGGGGTCAACCCCTTCTCCGAGCACGGTGTTATCTACGTCAAGAATCTGGTGCCCCGGTTCAAAGCCATAGGCATACACATCAACCATACCGTTTTCAATTTTTGCGCCACCTACTCCAGTACTCACCGTTAAATACACCACAATCTCTGATCCTTGCCCAGCACCATACATGGCCTCGCCGACCCCAACTATTGCTGCGTCGTTCTCAAGATATACGGTAGTACCCAGTTCTTTCTGTAAAAGTTCTGCTAACGGCTCTTCTTCCCAGCCAGTAAGAGCTTTACCGGGATCACGAACCATACTAGTTTTATCGTCGTTGAGAATTCCCCGGATGCCGCCAGCCACTCCTCGAATGTCTGCTCCACCGGACAAGTGCTTCGCGTGCTTAACTATCTCAGCTACACCAGCTTGACAAGTAGTAGGCGTATCGAATTTTACTGGCTCAGTAAACGAGCGCAGGTCATCACTCGCTGCCACTCGCGTTTTCGTCCCCCCGATATCAAATACAATGTAACTCATGTTCTCTAGTATACCGCCTCTGTCACCGCTTCAAGCAGCTATTCAACAATTGGCTTAATGGCTTGATTAAATATGGCACTAGCAGTTTTACAATACGCTTCCACGCTAGACTTGAAGTACGGAGGATGGGCAGCCTGTATCTTCCCCACGACATAATACGCTGTAGCCATAACACCACCCCAATTAACTGACGGCGGGAGTGTGACAGCTAGACGATTTTTGGCTAGTCCATAGTGCTGGTTTGGCACACCAAGGGCAATGAACAGCTCATCGCCTGAGCAAACGACGGTCTTCGCGTGCATGATCTCAGAGACTGTAAAAGCCCGACCCACTACAGCTGGTCCAAACAACTCATCGAACTTGGTATTAATCATATCGCAAATTTCACGGTAATCATCGGGCAATATAAAGCAAAATGCGCTGTAATCAGCCAAGTTGCGCAACAGCTGCTGCTCTACTGTGTTGGTTATATGTCTATGGATCGTTGCAGCCGATTCACCTGTAGCAGCCAAAATTGGCCCCAAATAGGTTGAGGTGTTGTATGTGTACGGCTCTCGATTTTTAGGAAACACCAAGACATTAGCCTGATCAAGCTGCGCTGCAGCTGGAGCAGACTGGTTGTTCGTGATTACTATTACCGGCAACTCTTCCGCTTGCGCTGCCTGCACCATTGGTACTGCATGTTTGCCACCCGACGCACTGAGGACAACAACCTGATCATACGTTTCGTCTTTAATGGCTTCTTGGTACGTCGCCACCCCAGCAAATCGGGTGTCTGTACCAGCAAACACAATTCTCCCAGCCACCGCTGCGTTACCACTACCGAGTACGAGCGTGCGGCCACGTTGTGTCGGCAGTGGCGGCACAGCTGACTCACAAAACAACTCAAGAGCACCGAGTACCACTGTATCAAGATCAGGCAAGTTGCGTAAGGTAAAATTATCTAACTGTTCCAGTGCAGTCATGTTACACCTGACGAGTCTTCTTACCTTTGGTTACTTTCGTAATATAACGTACAGCTTCGTCTACTGAATCTACTATTTTGAATAAATCGAGGTCTTCTTTGCTAATTGTCTCGTACTCTTTATACATCTGCTCGGTAAATATTTCTAAGAATGGTGTCCAGAAATCTTTACCGTACAAAATAATTGGTATCGGCTCGATTTTCTTAGTTTGTACCAGTGTAAGCAGTTCAAAAAATTCATCGAGTGTACCAAAACCACCAGGAAAATAGATGTAGACCTCAGATGCAAACGCCAGCATCACCTTACGGGAAAAGAAGAAATCAAAATTGAGTGAATTAGTGGTATACGGGTTCAATTTCTGCTCAAACGGCAACTCAATATTAAACCCCACCGAGTGTCCGCCCACCTTAAAGGCTCCGACATTAGCAGCCTCCATAATACCGCCACCTCCGCCAGTGATAATGGTGAATTTCTTTTTTGCCAGCTTAGCAGACAACTCTTCCGCTTCTTTGTAGTACTTATCACCTGGCTGTGTGCGAGCGCTACCAAAAATCGAGGCTGCGAGTCCGTACTCACGTAGCGTCTCAAAACCGGTCACGAACTCAGACATGATTCGGAATACCCGCCATGACTGCACAGCGTCACCATTACCCCCTTGCGGATCAAGCAGGTCAGTTACAACCCGACAATTTTCTGGCTGCTCAGTTTTCTTCGAAGAACGTTTTTTTAGTGGCATATACCACTATAGTAGCACGCAATTTTATAACTAATCTCAACGTCTGGTGGATATACCTAATCAGACAACCACGGGATACGCTGTTGCGTAAACTCAGGCAAAAGCGACTGGTCGTATAACAAGCGTGACGCCACCTCTGCATGACACAGAGCTCCAGTTAGAGCGTTGTGTGGTTGTGGTTCTTCAGCAATACCGCAGTAGTTGAGTACAGCATCAAGGTTGAGCATGGAACGCTTGTGGTCTTTATCGATAGGTACCTCGTACCCTCGTTTCACCATATGCATGTAGCAGAGTGTGTGAGTATCGACAGTGCGATACGCTAACGGCCAGTTAAGGCCAGCCCGGGCACATGCAGCTCGGGCAAAATCGCGATCAAAGCTCGGGTTTTGTCCACAAATTGTTCGATCTGCTACCCCATCTGCCCAGGCCAGAAATTTCTCTACCGCTACAGCTTCTGACTGTTTACGGTCATCTTGTATGGCAGTTGCCGTGAATCCATTTACTTCGAGAGCGCCGTCCATGATATGTGCTCCTTCCCAAATCCGACACTCTTCGTAGAAGCGGTTATCTGGGTTAGCAAAATCAAGCGCTCCGATCGACACAATCGAATGAATGTCTGGCTCGGTACCAGAAGCTTCAATATCTAAAATAATCATGTTTGCAGTATACCAGACACAGGAGTATTGCTGTTTCTGTATAATTGGCGATCCAACTAACCCCAGTTACAATAGACAGACCATGCATCTCACCAACGTACCACCAGACTGGCAGGCTGTGCTACCCGCCACCCTGACACAACCGCACTATTCCGAACTAGAAGTGGCGGTAAATCAAGAGCAACAAAACAATACCGTATTCCCACCTGATCATTTGATTTTCAAAGCGTTTTCACTCTGTCCGTTTGCGCAAGTAAAGGTAGTCATCCTCGGTCAAGACCCGTATCACGGACCAAACCAAGCTACTGGACTAGCTTTCTCCGTGCCAGAAGGCGAACCAACCCCACCCTCGCTTCGCAATATCTACCAAGAGATAGCTGCCGATACGGGCACGCCAGTACCTACTTCAGGAAATCTCACGCAGTGGGCAGAACAAGGTGTGCTACTCCTCAATACAACCCTCACGGTACGACAAAGTGATCCTGGCTCACACCGCGGCTTGGGCTGGGAGGAGTTTACCGACAACGTTATTATGACCATCAGTCAGCACAAACAGCATGTGGCGTTTCTTTTGTGGGGTAGTCACGCGCGCAGCAAGCGCTGCTTGTTAGACGAGCAGCACCACCTCATTCTCGAAGCTCCTCACCCTTCCCCACTATCCGCTTACCGTGGCTTCTTCGGCTGTCGACATTTCTCAAAAACCAACGACTTCTTGCAAGCCCACAACCAAGAGCCGATCGACTGGGCCATCACTCCAAGCCGGCACAATTAGCCGCTGGTGTATAGCCGGCAGTGCGTGCTTCTTCGCTGGAAGCAAAATATACTCGGTTCTCCTCACTAATCATACCGGCGCTTGGACACCACTGATAATGGTATTTGGTTCCGTTCACAGAACCAACCAAGCGTCTGGTAGTTGTTGCTTTTGCGGCAGCTACCGATGCTGTGTGTTGCGCTGACAGAGTAGCTTTTGCAGCTTGCTGCATTACCACTGGTTGCTCGACAACCGATAGACGCCCGAGGCCGAACGAAGCAACACCAACCAGTAAAATCAGCGTAGCGTAAAAGAAGGCATCGTCACGTAACAGTGTCTTGATTAATTCCGGCATATTATGTATACTTGCGCGCGTTAACTAATTCGAATTATACCGTACTTGTATGGCAACTAAGAAAGCTGGCGGTACCGCCAAAAACCTGCGTGATTCGAATCCAAAGTATCTCGGTGTCAAGAGCGCTGACGGTCAAACTGTAAAAGCTGGCCAGATTATCGTACGACAACGAGGTACCAAGATTGAAGCAGGCACAAATGTTGGAGTGGGCAAGGATCACACCCTCTTCGCACGCATTGCGGGCAAGGTTGCATTTCGCAACATGCGCAAGACGCGCTTTAACGGTCAAACAGTGACCAAAAAAGCCGTTGATGTGCAAACAGCCTAACGAGCAAACTTGCAAAAACCGCTGTGGCCACAGCGGTTTTTTTATGTCTACGTATACAAGTTAGCGCAATGTGATTGACTCAATCACAATCGGTTCTGCCGGAACATCGCGCGGGCCAGTCTCTACAGCTTCTATAGACTGCACCACATCCATGCCACTAATCACTTGGCCAAATACTGGGTGCCGTGAAGTCATTGGTTCTTTGTCAAAATCAAGAAAGGTATTGTTTGCGGTATTGATGAAGAACTGACTACCACCTGAATTTGGCTGCCCAGTGTTCGCCATCGCTAGCGTACCAACCGTGTTCGTCAATAACTCACCTTCTACAAACTCATCTTGAATGGTGTAACCAGGACCGCCTGTAC